>JACPSX010000020.1 GCA_016193065.1 Candidatus Tectimicrobiota bacterium
ACCCAGGTGGTTACCCAACTTCAGGTGTTTCAACGACACCAAGATTTGAAAGGGCCAAATTTTATGCAACGTTTGGTTTTACGCGAAATAGACAAATAGGGGACGTAGGTTCTAAAGCACATTGATGGAACGAGAGACGGAAACGGGAATTGCGGGAATTGGGGTCAGAGAACTATTTTATTGATGGCACTCGGATCAAATTGTAAGCTCCGTCAGGTTCTTGTCCCAGTTCGGAGTGAGGTATTGCCCATGGCTCGGGCACCCCGCATTATGATTCCCACGTATCCACATCATATCATCCAGTGCGGGAACAATCGCCAGGCTATATTTTTTGCAGAAGACGATGAGTAGAGTCGAGGATCAAGGAAGGGGAGTGGGAGCAAATAATGAAAAAGTACTCTGACCCCCTATTCCGGACTCCCTATTCCTCGCCCACGGCGACAAGTGGGTTCCTGCGAATAGGGGCGGGCGTGCGCTGCCGCGGGTACGGCACGCTGCGCGTCCTGCCCGCGGCAGCTCAATCCGCGGGCCGTTAGCCGCTGGTTGAGATGGTAGCCCAGCTACGAGATTTGTGGTATGCTCGACTGGAGGTCTAGCAATGAAGTACACTTCGATTCCCGAACCGCCAGGATTCAGCAAGCTATCCAAAGCGGAGCAGATTTGCTACTTGCAGGTGCTCTGGGACCGCATTGTTGAAAGTCCAGGTGAGCTTCCGGTGCCGCAGAGCCACATTGAGCTGGCAGAGCAAAGGCTTGCTGATTACCGCCGTGACCCAACTGTGGCTCGGCCGGCACACGACGTCCTAGAACGTTTGGGCAAGAAAACTCGGTGACTGGGTATCGGCTGGTTTCGGAGCCGCGGGCCGATCTGGATATTGAGGCGGCCTTCCAGTGGTACGAGAACGAACAGCCAGGGCTGGGGCCAGAGTTCCTTGACGAGCTGCGTGCTACCTACGACCGCATCGTCGATGGTCCGCTGAGATACCAAGAACTCAGGTCTGGGATCCGCCGGGCGCTGGTGAAACGCTTCCCGTATGCCGTTTACTTTGTCGTCGAGGTCGATGTCATTGTGGTGCTTGCTGTGCTTCACGCCAGTCGAGATCCGGCGGAATGGCAGCGGCGGAGAAGTTAACTTTCCTGCCGAATTCCTGGGACGCCATATATAATCTTCCTTGGGAATCTTCCTTGTGGGTCGGATTTTCCTTGCCGGACTCCTTGCGGTTCCTTGCGGGTCGGGCCAAGCTAAGTATTCGAGATCCATGGGAATGTTTTGGAAAGAGTGTTCTTTTTCGAATGTATAAGCGTCTTTTTGACATCAAAACCAGCGCTCGTCGCGCACCCCTATGGCAAGAGCAAAGAGGCACTATGATATAGGGGCAGAAAATCTCTATCTTTGGGAAATGAATCCAGAATAATCAGTTGTCTGGCCTGGCCCGACCCCAACCATGTGACAGATCGATTCGCAGGAGTATTGGTGCTGTTTGGTGTAAAATCTCATTGGGGTCTCCTCCTCTAAAGTGGTTTGCCTAAGCACGAGCATACCAGGTGGCATGCTCAGGAGGGGGCCTCAATGAGTATCAAGCGGATGGAACCGATGGCCCTGCGGGCCACGGCTCATCCGCCGCCCCGTTAGCCAGTCAGTCTAGGTGCGAACGAGACATGGATTTTCTTGATTTCCTCTACCGAATGCTCTGGTCCTGCCGCCTGTTCCTATACTTGTGGGGCAAGCCACGCGTGTGCGCCCGGCTTGGGTTCGAGGTAGACCGACCGCCGGGCAGCCCGTCCGGGGTTTGGCTGTATTACGAGCATTGGCCTTCTGCGTGGAAGGCGCGTCTGGTGGATTTCTGTGTGGCCTACGCACGCGGCAGGTCCTTGCCAATGTCAAACCCGCTTCCATTGGCTGACCCAGCAGCCATGGGGGACACGAGCCGGTTGGGATACCGTAGCGTGGAGGTGGCGCGAGACACCTACCTTGCTCAGGTGGCGCACGCCCTGTGGCTGGACATGATCGGCGGCGTCCCGTGGCGACTCCAGGACTGGTCGGACCACGAGCTGAGTTACTTACTCTCCAGCCACGTGTGTTTTTCGGCCTATCGCACGAATCCGGACAATACGCTCTACTACGTCGTATACGTTGGCTCCCGTAGCGAGGCCACAGAGAATATTCTCGGAGACCCACGTATTGCTCGTCAGTTCCTTCTAACCGAGCCGGAACAAGGCAGGCCTCTGGTCGGGGCCACCCCGAGCGAAACGGGGCAGAAGCTTTCGGAGTGGTTCCACGACTATCTCTGGCACAATCCGGGGGACTTTCCAGCGCATGAGTTTCACCGTGCTCATCCCTTGCTGAGTGATCGCCTCCGTCGCTACGACGTGGAGGGCGTGGGCCATCTGTATGTCACGTCGGCTGGCTGCGGCAGCGCCTCGTCTCTGTTCACCGATCTCATGCGCGCTGTGAGCATCCCGGTGCGCAAGGTCAACAACATGATTGAGTCGTTCGCGGGCGTTGAAGAACGACACGTCGGGCTGGTCTTTGACTGGCAGGGAGGCCAAGGCACGGGGCGTTACCTGCTGCATACCGATGACCTCTATACGTCGTCGTACTTCAAAGATCCGGCGCCCGCTCCCCAGGGGACGGAGCGGGGAGTTGCCCTCTGGAACCACGCGTGGCTGGACCCAACCACCTTTGGGGACCGCTTCAGTTACGACCCACGCGACGACGTGTTTGGAAAGGCGACCTCGCCGCAGAAAGTCAAGTTCTGGGAGGTTGGAGACTGGCTCGTGAGCTCGGCTAATGCGATACAGGGGGCGCGTGTTACAGGACGGCAAGGAGTGATTGCTTTTCTGGAGCAAGAGCGAGGCTTCACGCGGGCTGAGGCTGAGGCCTGCTGGAACCATGTAGAGGCATCCGTGCTGGCCTACGGTGATGGGGATATGTCGCTGGGCTACGAGCGACTGCTGGACGGTCCCGGCTCACGCCATGGGCAGTGGTGCATGCGCACGGGGAAGTGCGGCTAAGGTCACCCACCGAAAGAGCACACCGGGCTTCGCGCATTATTCCTGGCTAACTCCTATGAGGCCCCCGGTTGTCAAGGACGAAAAACTCCGTTGACGAAAAACTCTTCGCCCCAGGGACGACATCGTTTCCGGAAGTGATTGCGCTCTGACTTGGTTTCCGAATTTCCGGTGCTGGGCTCACGAGGCCCTGCACCAAACACCTATCTGCCTGTGCGTTGCACGCAGACAGGTCGAGGTATCTCTGGCCCGGGAGGTTATGGCGCAGAAAGAGGACCGAGGCTTCCGAGAAGGCCCACTTGAGGTGCACATTGCCGATTTTGGCTCCCCCGGATCCGTGCCGCTTGCCGGCGGATTCCTTGGAGCATTTGACCAGCCGGGCACCTGCCTGCCTGCAGGCAGGTAGGAGGCGAAGTC
>JACPSX010000229.1 GCA_016193065.1 Candidatus Tectimicrobiota bacterium
CCTCCTTTCCTGGCAAATAGGTGCGGCCCGGGCGCGAGGATCTAGGAAGTCGCTCGTTTTCGCGGAAAGTCTTGAGGAGAAATGGTGGAAGGCCGGAACAGAGTGAGCCGGAGGCCAAAAAAGAAGAGGGGAGGGAAAGTGTTTTCCCTCCCCTCTGGAGCGTTTAGTTGGCTTGTTCTGAAAATTCAGCGCGCCGGTTTTTGGACCAGATCGCCTCAGTGTGCCCCTCGACCAGGGGGCGCTCTTCACCATAGCTGATCGTATAGATGCGGGAGGGATCCACGCCAAGAGACATGACGAAGTCCCGGGTGGCCAGAGCCCGCTCTTCGCCCAGGGAGAGGTTATACTCCATCGTGCCGCGCTCGTCCGCGTGCCCTTCGATGCGGATCACGAGCTTAGGATTTTGTTTGAGCCAATCCGCATTTTTCCTGAGGACTTCTTTGGACTCTTCCGTCAGTTGGGCTTTGTCGTATTCAAAGTAGATCCTCTGCAAGGATCCGCTTTCCACAAAAACGAGGCCGCGGCCGCCTCCCATTGTGCGGCTGCCGTCGGATTCGAAACTCCTGCCGCTGCCGTCGGATTCGAGACTCCTGCCGCTGCCCCACGAGTCCTGATCCCCCATAGTGCCGCCGCGCTTTGCCTGAATCGAGGTGCTGCTGCAGCCCGCAGCCAGGACCAGGACTCCCACGATTGCCATCAACCAAAACATTCTTCTCTTCATCTCTACCTCCTCCTATGTTGAGTTTCGGACTTGTTTGTTTCTTAACGACTCGCCGCCATTCCTCCTTTCCGGTCGCTAGGTTTGTCCGGGACGCCCTTTAGGGCATGCTCGCTGGAAACGGCCCGCGGAGACCAGACCGGGCTTGTCGCCCTACGCGTGTAGGTCAAGCGCCGGATTCCGGAGCCGTCCATGTGCATTACATAGATGTCTGGACCACCCGATCTGGTGGAGCTGAAGACGATGTGGCGTCCATCGGGCGACCAGCTCGGGTGCTCGTTGTTCCCTGCTCTGGAGGTAAGTTGGAAAAGCTCCCCGCTTTTCATATCCAGGACAAAGATGTCAAAGAACCCTTGCTTGCGCATGGAAAGGGCAATGCGATCTCCCCGCGGCGACCACACGGCCAGGTCGGCATAGTTCGTCCCCCGGGTGAGCCGGCGGACTCCCTTGCCGGAGACATCCATGACATAAATCTGGGGTGAGCCTTCCCGGTCGGAGGTGAAAACAATTTCCCTGCCGCTGGGGGACCAGCTTGGCGAGGTATTGATCCCGGGTGAGTCCGTGAGCTTCTTTGCGTTCTTGCCGCCGGCCTCCATCGTATAGATCTCGGAATTGCCGTCGCGGGACAGGACCAGGGCCAGGCGCTTGCCGTCCGGAGACCAGGCCGGCGAGGCGTTGAGGCCCGGTTTGGCGGAGAGAAGCAGTTTCTTTCCGGAGGCCAGATCCAGATGGTAGAGATCCGGGTTTCCCGCGGAATAGCTCGTGTACGTCACCCCTTTGCCGTCAGGGGACCACACCGGAGTCAATAGGATGCTTCTCTCGGAGGTTACCTGCCGTGGGGCATGGCCGTCGTAGTCCATGATGATCAGCTCTTTCTTCCCGCCTCCTGTTCCGTTCAGAAAGGCGATCTCGCTTTGGGCCACTCCTGCCTCCCCGGTCAGTTGCAGGACGAGATCGTCCGCGAAGCGGTGCATGAGATAGCGGTCCCCGTCCGGTGTGCTGTCATAAGCTTTGCGCAGAATCACTCTTCCGGAGCGCACGTCGAACAGGTGACCTTCAAAAACCAGCAAGCCGGCAGTTTGCTTCATTTCTCCCTTGATCAAGAGATCGGCCCCCAGGGCGGTCCATTCCCCTTCTCGAGGGGATCCTCGCTTCGCAGCGCAGCCGGAGCGGGCAAGCCAGGGGCAAATGGGGCGACGGCGATCTTCAGGCGGTAGGCTGTCTCCCCGCGCAGCCTCAGGTACACGTTGGTTTCCCCCGACGCGGCGGAGGTCCCGGTCAGAATCAAGAGCGCGGTTAAGAAGGTGGCGAAACGACGGTTCATAGCGCACCCCTTACATGGTTGAAGGGAGTTCAAAGAGAAAGTGAACCCCCAGGGAGTCATCCGTGAAGTCCTCGGGGAGAGGCGGAAACGGGGTTCCTGCGGTCACTGCCCTCATGGCGGTTCGGTTCAGGGCGGCAGAGGAAGCCGGTTCCTCGATTTGCACGTCCTTCAGTGCCCCGTTTTTCAGGATCCGGAAGAAAACGGTGACCTTTTCTCCTGCCATCTCCTTGCCCAGAGGACCGGGGTCCCAGTTCTCGCTGATGCGGCGGTGCAAGAGGACCAGGTAGTAGCCGAAGGGAAAGTTGGCTGCATCCAGGGATAGCCCGGAAGATGTCGGGAGCCCCGCCAAGGCCGCGCCGGTCGTTCCCGGGGGAAGTGCGCGCGATTCCTGACCGGAGTCCTTCTGGGTGGTTTCTTGATTGGCGGCTTTCTCTTCGGGTTTGGGCAGCGCCGGCTTCACAATCTCTGCGGGCTTGACGGCACTGGCGGCTGCTACGGGCTGGGGCAATTCCGCGGGATCCGGCTTGGATTTCTCTGCTTCGGGCGTCGATTTGCTGGGCGCGGTCGGACTCTTTTTCCCCGCCGTTTGAAATTTTTTGCCGAGCCGGGCCCGATCTGCCGCGAAGATGTCCAGGGCCGCAACCAGGTTGACCGTGGTGACGGGGCTGAAGATGAGACGGCGGGGATGGGCGCTTAGTGATAGAACGGCGACCCCCGTCAAGAGGGTCAGGTGAGTGGCCAGAGAGGCGACGAAGGACCCCTTCAGGCTCCAGACTTCCCGGCTGTCCAGATGAGCTATGGGCAGTGCCATGGCTGCTCTCCTGCAAAAACTGGTCAGCGCCCCAGGCCGGGCTCGGTTACGACCCCGAGCTTGCTGATTCCCGCAGCCTTTACCTTGACCATGATGGTTGCCACGGTTCCATAGGGGACCCGCTCGTCCGCTCTCAGATAAACCGGTTGATCGGTCTTGCCGAAGGCGCGCAGGGCCAGATCGAGTTCCGAGAGCGTGAGCCTTCGTTTGTTCAAATAAATTCTCTCGTCCCGGGAGACGGTGATCACAAGATGTTTGTCCATGCTCACTTTGGGTGTATTTCCGCGGGGAAGCTGTACGTCAATTTCCGGTTCCATAAGGGGAACTGTAACCATGAAGATGATCAGGAGAACCAGCATCACGTCGACCAGGGGGGTGACATTGATTTCGCCGAGGAGCCGCCTCCTCGACGATCTCCCCCCGAGGGTTACCATTCCATTCTCCTTTCAGGCTTGCTGGGAGGGGAGGGGTGCTTCCACTCCGGGTCTCCCGCATCTTCCCGGTCTGCGCGCCGCCTCCGCCGGCCGTTGCCCGGCGGCCAGTAGGTGGTTTTGTCCACGGGGGCCTCGACGGGGCTCCCGACCGGCTGAGGTCCGTATTCCATGAGAAGCTCGGCGGCCAGGTCCCGCAGTTCCCCCTCCACGGTTTCAATCCAGCGGCTGAAGAAGTTGTAGGCCATCACAGCGGGGATGGCGGCTGCCAGGCCAGCTGCTGTGGCGATGAGAGCTTCCGCAATCCCCGGGGCTACGGTGGCCAGGCTGGCGGATCCACGCATGCTGATGCCGTTGAAAGCGTTCATGATCCCCCAGACCGTCCCGAAGAGCCCGATGAACGGCGTCGTACTGCCGGCGGTGGCTAGAAACCCCAGATAGCCTTCCAGCTTGCGGACCTCAAGGCTTACCGTCTTGAAAAGGAGATGTTCGAGGCGGCGGAAGGAGGCTTCCTGTTGAATTCCTGTCGAAAGGGCCCGGATCATCTGGGCTTCCGGAGATACGGGAAACTGGCTACAGCGTGAGGATAGAGAGTCAAGATCCCCGTCTTCACACAAATACGTGGAAATCTCAATGGAGGATTTGCGCAAGTGTCGGTAAAGGCGCCACTTCTGGTAGATAATTGCCCAGGTCCCCACCGAAAATAAAAAGAGAACGGCAAGCACCACGAGGGAGACAGGTCCAAGTTGGAGGATTTGCTTTAACGAATTGACCTGTAATGGGTTATCTTGCACCGGCAGGCTCACCATGCCGGCTAGAAAGGCGAGGTTCATGGGCGCTCCTTATGTCCATTTCGATCCACGAGGAGCGTAACGGCACAGGGGGGGGTGGCTTTAGGTGAAAATTGGCGGGTAAGAAAAGCTGGAAGAGGGTGGAAATGCTGGGGGAGGAGCTGTCGGACTCCTCCCCCGGCAGTCTATTGCCCGACTACTTCTTGACCCCAAGCATCTTTAGTGCTTCGTTGACCTTGTCGATGGAGGCTTGGTGCTGGCCTTTGCCGTGGAGATCCTGGGCTTCGGCGACCATTTTTTCAATACTGTCCTTGTCCGCCTTGGCCAGGGCGGATTTGCCCAGAGCTTCTCTGGCCTGCCGGATCAGGCCGGGGCACTGGAAGGCCATGGCGGTGGACACTGCGAAGATGAGAGTGACTGCGCCGAGAACAGAGGCGGAAAACAGTTTCTTGAGCATTTGCTACCCCCTCCTAGTGGTTGTGTTTCAAGATGAGCCCGAATCGGGCTTTCCCCATGTTAACAAGGGAGCCCAGAGGAGGGTTCCCCAAAATTAATGACCGTGGACCCGGAGTCCCGGAAATATCTATAATAAGGAATAGACCATGGGTGGCCCGGGGCAGTCCTGGGGGTAGCCTGAGAATGTGGATGATGAAAAGACTCGGCATTCTGGCTCTTGTTGTGGTCCTGGCGGTTTTGGCCGGTTGCCAGACCGTGCCCGTTACCGGGCGATCCCAACTCATGCTCATTTCCGAAGAGCAAGAAATTGGATTGGGCCGGGCGGCCTGGAAAGAATTCCTGAAAAAGGCCAAGATCTCGACTGACCCAAAGGCTAATGAGCTGGTCCAGCGGGTCGGGGCGAGAATCGCGGCGATCACGGGAAAGAATAATTACCAGTGGGAATTTAAGGTAGTGGCGGACGATAAGGCCATCAATGCCTTCGCGCTTCCCGGTGGCAAGGTGGCGGTCTACACGGGGATTCTACCTGTGACGAGGGACGAGGTTGGCTTAGCTACCGTGATCGGGCACGAGGTGGCCCATGCCATTGCCCGCCACGGTGGAGAGCGGATGAGCCAGGGGCTCCTGGTTCAACTGGGCGCCGTTGGTCTCAGCGCGGCTGTCGGGCGGGGGGATCCGCAGACCGTGGACAAGGTGAACCAGGCCTTCGGGATCGGAGTCGGTGTGGGGTTTATCCTGCCCTTCAGCCGCGCTCACGAATCGGAGGCGGATCATCTGGGGCTGATTTACATGGCCAAGGCCGGATACGATCCCCGTGAGGCTATTGGCTTCTGGCAAAGGATGGAAGCCGCCAGCAAGGGCAAATCGAGACCTCCCGAATTTCTCTCCACCCACCCGAGCTCCCAGACTCGCATCGAGCAAATTCGAGCTTGGCTGCCCGAAGCCCTGAAGTACTACCAGGGAAGCTGATTCTCTATCTCGGGATTCGCGCTCTGTCACTCCCGCCCTTGTATCGCAATTGCCGGAGATAGCGACATCCGGAGGGATTCCCCTCATGTAGGGGTACCCCTGCGCCGCCTATGCGTGCCTGCCTGTGCCGACACGGCAGACAGGTCCGCACGCAGACAGGTGGGTGCCCTGTCATCCCGATTGACCCGAGCGGGTTCAAATGGTATGAAGGGTGCACGGGATGGAATCGTTTTTTCAAACAATGAGGAGGCAGGTATGGCAACAGACTTAGGCACTCTTAAGAAACTTGTCGCCCAGGGCTCCCGGATTCTGGACGCAACGGGGGTCGTCGACGTCTTTGGCCATCTGAGCGTCCGGGTTCCTGACTCGGACCGCTTCTTGATCCCCAAGGCCATGAGCCCGGGACTGGTAACCCCGGCCGACGTGCTGACCATGAACTGGAACTGTGATGTCGTGGAGGGAGACGGGCCTCCCTTCATCGAGGCGGTGATTCACTCTTCCATCTACCAACTGCGGCCGGATGTCCAAGCGGTAGCTCATTTTCACTCGCCGATGGTCATCGTTTTGACCATGGTCGGCAAAGAGGTCCGGCCGATTCCGGGATCCTCTTCGACCCGGCCTTTCCTGGAGGGCACGCCGATTTACGATGAGTTGACCCCGAGCATGGACACCCTGATCACCACCCGGGAGCAGGGGGAAAGCCTGGCCAGACGGCTGGGAACGCGCGCCGCCGTTCTTTTGCAGGGCCACGGCGCGGTGGTCGTGGGATCCAACGTTCAGGAGACCTGCCTGCGTTCCTCGAATTTGGAGCGCGCCGCCCAGCTCCAGGTATATGCGGAAATGATCGGAAGCCCCCGTTATCTCTCCCCGCAGGAAGCCCAGAGGGCCCGGGAAATGTTGCGGCAGTCGAACCCCGCCGAGCGGAGCAACGGGCTGCAGCGGTTCTGGGACTATTACCTCAAGAAGAGCGGGTGGGAAGGGGGGAATGAAAGAGCACGTGTCTGAAATCGTCCGCTTTGAGGATGTGGGGAAAGCCTTTCGGAAGAACGGGACCCCGCTCCCCGTGTTGGAAAACATCCGCGTTGGGGTGGAAGAGGGGACCTTCACCACGTTCATCGGCCCCAGCGGGTGCGGCAAG
>JACPSX010000230.1:0-10954 GCA_016193065.1 Candidatus Tectimicrobiota bacterium
GCGCCCGACGAGGATCTACAGACAAACTAGGGCGCGATAAATCGCGCCCCTACATCACCAATTTTTGATGCCTCCGCAATCAGCTGTCAGCTTGGGAAATTCCAGGTTTTCTGACAATCCTCCGGGTTTCAGGCTGATAGCTGAGAGCTGACTGCTGAACGCTCTCGCCCCAAGCGAGAGCTGGAATTGACAAAGGTTGCGGTCGCTGTTATCGTACGGCCAATCCGCGTTCCAGTTGTAAGGAGAAGCCATGTCCGTTCTGGCGGTGGGATCCATTGCTTTCGATACAGTGAAGACCCCCTTCGGTTCCGCTCAGGAGGTACTGGGCGGCTCTGCTGTCTACTTCTCCCTGGCCGCGAGCTACTTCACCTCCGTAAACCTCGTCGGGGTCGTCGGGGAGGATTTCCAGGAATCCCATCTCCAGGTCTTGCAGGAGCGGGGGATTGATCTGCAGGGACTCGAGACGGGGCCGGGGAAGACGTTTCGCTGGAGCGGCGTCTACTCTTACGACCTCAACGAACGGGAAACCCTCGACACACAGTTAAACGTCTTCGCCGACTTCCGGCCCAAGATTCCCGAACTGTACCGGGACTGCCGCTACCTTTTCCTGGGCAATATCGACCCCGACCTGCAATGGGACATCTTGCAACAGGTCCGCAAGCCGGACTTCATCAGCCTGGACACCATGAACTACTGGATCGAACACAAGCGAGAGTCCCTATTGCGCGCCCTCTCCGCAGTCCACCTCCTCACTTTGAACGACGGGGAGGCAAGGCAGATCTCCGAGGAGGTGAATCTGGTCAAGGCTTCCCGTAAGATTTTGGAGCTCGGCCCCCGGATCGTGATCATCAAGCGCGGGGAGTACGGGGCTTTAATGTTCACCGATTCGACCCTGTTCTGTGCTCCGGGCTACCCGCTGGAGTTCGTCTACGACCCAACCGGGGCGGGAGACAGCTTTGCCGGAGGGCTGTGCGGGTATTTGGCCAACCTGGATAATGTCTGCGACAGCACGCTCCGGCAGGCCATCATTTTCGGCAGCACGATGGCCTCCTTTTGCGTGGAGGCGTTCAGCGTGCAGCGGCTCCGCAACCTGACATATGCCGAGATTCTGGAGCGCTACCGGCAGTTCCGGCATCTTACGCACTTCGATGACGTGCCCTGACCCCGATCCGAAAGAAGACCCCGGAGCAGAATCCCAACATGGGGCCCGGCCTTCCCTTCCCCCCTCTGAGGGGTGGGAGTCGATTTAATGATGCTCGGATGGGCTCGGGGCTCATGACGATCTCGGATCGGGGCTGACCTCCATGCTCCGCGTCATCACCGGCAGCGCCAAGGGGAGAAAGCTTAAGGTCCCCAGGGGCCATTCCGTGCGGCCAACCCCCGAGATTGCCCGAGGGGCCCTGTTCAATATTCTGGGCGAGACGGTTACAGGCAGCCGCTTCCTGGATCTCTTCGCCGGCAGTGGGAGCATCGGGATCGAGGCCCTCAGCCGGGGCGCTTCCTACGCCGCCTTTGTGGAGCTTAACCCCAGCGTCTGCAAGATCTTAGCCCAAAATCTGGAGCGCTGCGGGTTCACCCCGGTCAGCCGGATCTATTCCCTGGATGCTGTGGCCTTCCTCCCCATCTTGCTGCGCTCCGAGGCCCCTTTCGACGTCGTCTTCCTGGACCCTCCATACGAGGGGACCTTCTGTCAGAAATTTTTGACTCAACTCCCCCAATATGATATCGTTACGGACACCGGGCTGGTGGTTGCCCAGCATTTCTTTAAGTGTAAGGAGCTGGAGAGTTTCTCTCCTTACCATCTGCAGAGGAGACAGAGGTTTGGCGATACCGTGCTGTCGTTTTTTTCCAGGAGTTGAAGGGGGCTACCAGGTTCCTGCCGGTTCTCTCGCCCATTTCGCCCCCGGTGATCGCCAATCTCACCTCATCCTACGCAAGCCTATCTAAAGACTTTGTTCCCGCAGGCCGAATCTTTCTCAACCAGAGTTTACGCATACGGATTTGCCGGGCATCACATAGGGAGGGAAAACCAAAATGGGCGAGCGCATTTACATATTTGACACGACCTTGAGAGACGGGGAACAATCCCCCGGCGCCAGCATGAACATCGATGAGAAGATCCGCATGGCGCTGCAGTTGGAAAAGCTCGGAGTTGACATTATCGAGGCGGGGTTTCCGGTGGCCTCCGAAGGGGAGCTTGAATCCGTCAAGGAAGTGTCAAAGGTGATCACCCGGGCTACCGTGGCCGGCCTCAGCCGGACTCCCAAAGCGGACCTCGATCGCGCCTGGCAGGGGGTTCAATACGCGGCCAAGCCCCGGATTCACACCTTCATTGCCACCTCGGACATTCACCTGGAATACAAGCTGAAAAAGACCCGGGACCAGGCTCTCAAAGAAGCGGTCGAGGCCGTCCAGCATGCCCTGGGCTACACCCCCGATGTGGAGTTCTCGGCGGAGGACGCCACGCGTTCTGACTGGGATTACCTGTGCGCTGTCGTCGAAGCAGTCATCGAGGCCGGAGCGCAGGTGGTCAACATTCCCGACACGGTGGGCTATACCATCCCCGCGGAATACGGCAGGCTTCTCGATACCCTGCGCAAAAAAGTGGCCAACCTCGACCGGGTCATCCTGAGCGCCCACTGCCATGACGATCTGGGGCTGGCCGTCGCCAATTCCCTGACCGCCATCCAGCACGGAGTCCGGCAGGTGGAATGCACCATCAACGGGATCGGAGAGCGGGCAGGAAACGCCTCTCTGGAAGAGATCGTGATGGCTATCAAGGTCAGGGAAGACCAGCTCCCCTTCTATACCCACATCAACACGGAAGAGCTCTACCGCTCCAGCCGCCTGCTGAGCAGTTTGACGGGGCTCCAGGTCCCTGCCAACAAGGCCATCGTTGGCAAGAACGCCTTTGCCCACGAGGCCGGCATCCATCAGCACGGGGTCATCGCCAAGGCGCTCACCTACGAGATCATGACCCCGGAGTCGGTGGGGCGTCCGGCCAGCAGCCTGGTCATGGGGAAACATTCGGGTCGGCATGGGCTGCGCAAGCGTTACCAGGAACTCGGCTACCAGTTAAGCGACGACCAGCTCAACGAGGTCTACACCCGGTTCACGGCCCTGGCTGACAAGAAAAAGGAAGTCTTCGATGAAGACCTCCTGGCGATCTTAAGCGAAGAGTCCCGCAGTGTGGAGGAAGCCGTCAAGCTGGATTATTTCCAGACAGTGAGCGGTGATCACACGGTGCCCACGGCCACGGTCAGGTTGCAAATGGGGGACCGCAGCGTTCTCGATTCCGCGACGGGTGATGGTCCAATTGATGCGCTCTTCAACACCATCTCACGGATCACGGACACCCAGGGAAAGCTGCTGGACTATTCCGTGCAATCGGTGACCCAAGGGAAGGATGCCATTGGAGAGGTCTTTGTGAAGGTCAATTTCGATGGTCTTACGGTCATTGGCCGGGCTTCCAGTACCGATATCATCGAGGCGAGCGCCAAGGCTTACGTCAACGCGCTCAACAAGTACTATGCCCACAGAGATGCCCAGAAGCCGATCCCAGCCTGATGAGGAGGGGGGACATTTCCGCCCTCCGAGCACACCCCGGTGCGCCCTCGCAGCGCTTCCTCCCCCAGGGGGCGCTGCGGCCCGCCGGGTCCTCGAGTCTCAAGAGGTGCAGGCCCTATGATTCCCGTAGAGAAGTTTCGCCAAGCCCTCTCCCAGTTCCGCAAGGAGACCTTCACCCAGCCCGGCTGGGTTCCGGCAGCGGTCCTCCTCCCCCTCTACCTGAAGGATAAGGACTGGCACGTCCTCCTCACCCGGCGGACTGACAAGGTGGTGCACCATAAAGGGCAGATCTCGTTTCCCGGCGGGGCCTACGAAGAGGTGGACCGGAACCTGCTGGAGACAGCTCTGCGGGAGTGCCAGGAGGAGATCGGGCTGAATCCCCAAGACGCGGTGATCCTGGGGGAGCTCGACGACTTGCCGACCATCACGAACTTCGTCATCTCCCCCTACGTGGCTTCCATCCCTTACCCCTATCCCTTCGCCGTCAACACCGATGAAATTGACGAACTGATCGAGGTTTCCCTGAAATCACTCCTCAGGAAGGACGCCTTTGAGCTCATGGGACAGGCCACCCGCCAGGGGCACAAACTCTACCGCTTCCGCCACGAGAACTATGAAATCTGGGGAGCCACCGCGATGATCTTGAAGCAGTTCATGGACGCGATCCGCGACGAGATCGAACCAGCCACCTCAGGCTGAGAGCTACCCGGGGCAGCCTTCAGGCGACACCCACCGCCACATCCCCGCCCGTTCGTCCACCAGCCTTTTCCAGCCTTCTCTTTTCTCCCAGGCTCAACTGGAATTGCCGCCACCTTGTGAACATCTGGGAAATTACTTGGAAATCCTGCTCGTTGTCCACATCAAGGGCCGCCCCTCCGAAACTGGTCTCCACGCTGGTCAGACGGGTGCCAAGGAACTTGCCTGCATACTCCTCCAAGCTCCGCAAGCTGACCAAACGGCGCGTGTAGAAAGACAGGCGGTTGAGCGACATGCGCATGAGCACCCGGGACAACTGCATGAGGGTGTACGCCCTCAGCGCCCGCAACGAGGAAGGGAGTCGTAGAAGTTCCCAGGCGGAATAGAGGATGTTCAACAGGTGTTTTTGATAGCGGTACTGATACACCTTGGCGATGAAGTAGCGGTTACGAATCCGCAAGGGTTTAACCAGGTGCAGGTTATTGATGCGGAAGTACCCCTCCCGAAAGGCGAAGTAAGCCATCTGGATCCCAGGGACGCCAGAGCGAGGGTAATAAGGTTCGAGATATTCCTCCCGGGTGAGTCCCACAAAATAATCATAGCTCTCCAAGGAGCACTTGCTGAGAAATTCGTCAATCTCCTCAGGGATCAGTAAGGGGGTGTCCCCGGGAACGATGAGAACGGCCTGGTCTCGAACGGGGGAATTGGCAGGCAGCGCATTCGGGTGCTGGACCCCCAGAACGCCCCGGATCCCGGTCCAGACGTTCCTGTAGAGAGTCCTCTTTTGGTTGAAAATTCTCCGCAACTTGGTCGCCTTGGGCAGGATCTGTGACTTCCCTAGAGCCTTCTCGATCCGGTTCTGCGGGCCCACCACGTAGATGGCGTCGACCCCGGAGGCCTCTTGCAGAGCCATGAGGACGTGTGCGATCAGAGGGACACCCTGGATTTCCAGAAGAGCCTTGTTTTCCCCCTTCACCTTGCGGCTGCCGGCGGAGTCTCCGGCCAGAATGATGGCATCAAAACCCATTGTGCGCCCGCCCCACTATGACGGCTGTCAATCCCCGCGTAACGCCCCCAAGGCATCGGCCTTCCCCGGGGGGTCCTGGCTTGTAATAACCAAGAGAGGATATCTTGTCAAGGTCTCACACATAAATCCAATCCGAAATTCCCCGTCGGGGTCACTCGACGTTGGCACGCGGGTGGCGTCGGGGATGCCTCCGCAGAGCCGCGCCGGGTACCCGCCTTGCGGGTGCGGGACCCTCGTCAGGGTGACGTAGCGCGGTTCGAGGAGGCGCCCCGGGTACCCGCTTGGCGGGTGTCAGGCCCTGCGGGCCAAGTCCTGGAGAACACGGGATGGAAGATTGCGGGGAAAAACTCACGGGGCAGGCTTCCACAGGCGGGAGCCAACGAGCCAGCCGGCGCTGCCTATCACGACCAGGGCACTGACGAGCTGGGCCACTCGCCAAGAACCCAGCATGAGGCTGTCGGCTCGGAAGGATTCGATCACCGCCCGACCGACGGAGTAGAGGATCAAGCACAGAACCCCGAAGATCGCCAGGTCCCACACCAATTCGTAGAGCATGGTCGGGTGCAAGCGGACGGGACCAAATTGCCTTCCCGCGATGCTCTCGGGGGGGAAAACGATCCCCCAGGGCAGATTGGTAGGTACCCCGTGGGCGTCCCCGTTCATGAAATTCCCGAAGCGGCCAAAGGCCTGGGCCAAAGCAACCATCGGGACACAGGTGTCCGCCATTTGCAGAAACGCGAGGCCGTGCTTTCGCACAAACCAGAGTCCGGCCAGAACGCCCGCCATGAGCCCGCCGTGAATCGCCAGCCCCCCGTGCCAGAGAGCGGGGATTTCAGCAGGGTTGCGGGAGTAGTAGTCCCAATTAAAGATCACGTAGTAGATCCGGCCTCCCAGGATCCCCGCAAAGACCACGAGGAGGACGAGATTTACCTGGGAATCCTCGGAAAGGGGGAGATTGAGGCGCCGGGATTCCCTGCGCAGCAGGTAAATACCCGCCAGGGTACCGAGGACGTACATGAGGCCGTAGTAGCGAATTACGAACGGCCCAATCTGGATCAGAACGGGGTCCACAGAATTCCGGTGCGCCTCTCCAATCAGCCGGTGCGCTTGACCACCAGAAAGAGCCCGCGATCTTTACGCTTCACGTAAAAGACCAGGCTGTCCTTTCCCTTTGCTTTCTCCAACCGGGCTTTGTATTCCTTCAGGTTCGATACCTTCTCCCGATTTACTTCCTGGATTACATCTCCTTCCTGAATCCCCGCCCGGCTCGCGGCGCTGCCCTCCTGGACTTCCGAGACCACCACACCCCGCGCCTCGCCGAGGCCCAAGTCTTGCGCCAGTGCCGGGGTGATATCCTCCAAAACCATCCCGAATTCTTCTCGACTCTTCTGAGGGGTGGGAGAGCTCGCCAGCTTTTCGTCGGTCATTTCCGTCAGCCGGACCGTGAGGCGGACTTCCTTGCCGTCGCGGAAGACCGCGAGGTCGACCGTTGACCCGATTGGAGTCCCAGCCACCACCCGCTGGAGTTCGCGCACATCCTTGACCTCTTTGCCGTTGAAACGGACAATAATGTCTCCCCTCTTGACTCCGGCCTTGTCCGCCGGTTCGCCTTCCATGACCGACGTGACCAGAGCTCCCCGGGGAGCGCCCATTCCGAAAGAAGACGCCAGCTCCTCGTTGACCGACTGGATGCTCACCCCCAGCCAGCCGCGTTTTACTTTTCCCGATTCTCTGAGCTGCGGCAGCAGATCCTTCACCATGTTGACCGGCATGGCAAAGCCGATCCCCTGACCCGTGGAAATAATGGCCGTGTTGATCCCGACGACCTCCCCGCGGATATTGAAGAGCGGGCCGCCGCTGTTGCCCGGATTAATGGAGGCATCGGTCTGAATGTAGTTGTCGTAAGGTCCGGCCCCGATGACCCGCCCCTTGGCGCTCACGATCCCGGCCGTCACGGAGTGTTCAAAGCCGAAAGGATTGCCAATGGCCAATACCCACTCACCGACGTCCAGGTTGTCCGAATCCCCCAGGGCAGCGACGGGGAACGGTCCCTTCCCCTTGATCCGGATCAGGGCCAGGTCGGTCTTGGAATCCCGGCCCACCACCTCCGCCTCGTATTCCTTCTCATTGGCCAGCTTGACCTGGATCTCATCCGTGTCTTCAATGACGTGATTGTTGGTAACGACGTAGCCCTCTTGATTGATGATGAAACCCGAGCCCAAGCTTCTCTGCCGGAACTCCCGGGGCGGGTTGTCGCCAAAGAACCTCTCGAAAAAGTCGTGAAATGGATTCTGGCGTCCGAACGGATCCTGGGGGCGGGGAGTACGCGGAGTACGGGGACGTCCCTTGACGAGTTTTGCAGTACTGATGTTCACCACGCTCGGCTTGAGCTTCTTTACCAGTTCAGAAAAACTCGGAAGAGGATCTCCCGGATTGCGGACGGGTACGAGCGAGGACCCCTCGGTCCAGAGTTTCTCGGCCCGCAGGCGGGTAGTGAGATTTGACTGTGAGGAGATCAGGAGACCCAGGATCAAAAAACCCAATGCGACCAGGATCACGGACTTCATCCCGAACTGCTTCTTTGCCATCACATACTCCTCCGCCACCGCGCCATTCTCTGCTCCTTTATTTCCTGTTCCTGTCTCCGACCACTTGCCCTTATAGGCTTCAACGGGACTCCACCGGAGCCCCTTCGTCCAGATGAATCTTGGCTTCGGCCTCTTTCCCCACCACGACCAGCACAAAAGTCTCCGGATGCAGGTACGATCGGGCGGCCTTTAAAACATCCTCGCGGGTCACGGCAGCCAGGCGGCGGGGAAACTCTTCGAAGTAGTTTAAACCCAGTTCATGAAATTCCACATAGGTCAGGTAATCCGCGATCTTCGCGTTGGAATCCAGGCGCAAGGGGAAGCTCCCCGTGAGATAGTCCTTGGCTTCCTGCAATTCCTCTGCGCGGACCAATTCCTGCCTGATCTTTCTCATTTCCCGGAGGGATTCGCGGATGGCCTCGTTCGCCGTTGAATTCTTGGTCTGCAGGCTGACATGAAAGGCTCCCGTCGCATACTTGGTGTCGAAGGCGCTGCCGACGCTGTAAGCCAGGCCCCGTTCATCCCGGATGTTGGTTAATAGACGGGACGAGAATCCTCCCCCTCCCAAAATATAATTCATGATGAAGACCGCGTAATAATCGGGATTGCCGCGCCGGATCCCCGGGTGCCCCAGGATAATGTTGGCCTGGGTCAGGTCCTTGTCAATCACCTTCACGACCGGAGAGGAGGGAACCGGCAGCTGAGCGGCCGCGATGGGGGGGACATCTTTGCGCACCCAGGTTCCCAGATATTTCTCAGCCAGGGCCCGCGTTTCCTCGACACTCACGTCGCCCACAATCGCCACAATGGCGGCGTTGGGGCGGTAATAGGTCTCGTGAAAGCGGACGATGTCCTCCCGGGTGATGCCCGGAATGGTGGTTTCCAGCCCTTCCGTGGGAAGGCCGTAGGGGTGGCCCCCGTACACAATCTGGGAAAACACCTTGTCGGCCACTTTGCCCGGATCGTCCTTATCGTGGATGATCTCCGAGAGAGTCTCGCTGCGCTGGCGCTCGATCTCTTCGGGAAGGAAAGCCGGTTGGAGCAGGATGTCGCTGAACAGATCCATCCCCAGAGCCACGTCCTTCTTTAGGACCTTCAGCGTGACCAGCGCATAATCCTCGTCGCTTGCCGCTCCCAACTCCCCCCCGACAAAATCGATGGCTTCCGAGATCTCCCGGGCGCTCCTCTGCAGCGTGCCCCGGGTCAGCAGCCGGGCAACCATGTGAGAGAGTCCGGTCTTTCCCGCCGGATCAAAGACCGAACCGGCCCGCAGCCGCATGCTGACGTAGACGATCGGCAGGGTCGGGCGCGGGTAGGTCAGCAGGACGACCCCGTTGGAGAGGACGGTCCGATCAATCGTGCCGAGTGAAAATGACATGGTGGGAAACGCCGCAAGGGCGAGAAGAGAGATTAAAGACCAACGCAGACATTTCATTCATCACTGCTCCCGACGGGCCTAGAAGCCCGGCCCGGACGACGATTTTTCTTTCTTTTCCGGAATCAGGATTCCGACCGTACGGTTTTCGGGGGTGAAATAGGTGCGGGCCACCCTCATCAGATCCTCCTTGGTGACCTTGCGGATGTTGGGCACGAAGCTCTCCAAAGCACGGTATCCAACCCCGATCGTCTCCAGGATCCCGATTTGCATGGCCTGGTAGAAGTTGGAGTCCCTCCCGAAGATGAAGGCCGCTTCGATCTGGTTCTTCGCCTTTTCCAGTTCCTGATCGTTGACCGGTTCCCGTTTCAGACGCTCAATTTCCTCCAGGATGCCCCGCTCCAATTCCTCCACCTTGCGCTCCGGGCGCAGCCCTCCGTAAAAATAAAAGAGGGTGGGGTCCGCAGATACCCGAGCATAGTCCCCCCCCACATAGGAAGCCATCTGGGTCTCGTAGACAAACTTCCTGTACAGGCGTGAGCTCTCCCCCTGGGAGACGATCTTCTCAAGCACCTCCAGGGCGTACTCGTCCGGATGTCCGATGTTGGGCACATGGTAAGCAACCATCAAGAAGGGAAGCTGGGCCTCTTTTTTGACATGGATGCGGCGCTCCCCCAGTTGGAGGGGCTCCTTGGAGAGAACCTTGGGCGGCACGGGACCCCGCGGGATTTTCCCGAAGTGCTCGCGGATGTTGGGAAGAATTTCCTCGGCATTCACGTCCCCCACCAGCACCACGGTGCTGTTATTCGGGGAATAGTAAAGCTTGTAGTAAGAACGCAAGGCCTCCACGGTCATGGCATCCAGATCACTCATCCAGCCAATCACGGGAGAGCCGTACGGGTGGACCTTGTAAGCCGCCGCATAGACTTCTTCCACTACAGTGGCAACCGGATCATCTTCAGTGCGCAAGCGACGCTCCTCCTTGACCACATCCCGCTCCAGTTGAAACTCGCGCTCGTCCAGGAGGAGATTCGCCATGCGATCCGATTCCAACTCCACGGAGAGGGCCAGACGATCGCTGGAAAAGCGCTCAAAGTAAGCCGTGTAGTCCTTCCCCGTGAAGGCGTTTTCATTGCCACCGTTTCTGGCAATGATCCGTGAGAACTCCCCCTTTCCATGCTGCTGAGTCCCTTTAAACATCATATGTTCGAGAAGATGGGAGATCCCCGTACGGCCCGTTACCTCATTTCGGGCCCCCACTTTGTACCAGACCTGGAAGGTCGCGGTTGGCGAACTGTGATCCTCAAGGATGATGACCTTGAGACCGTTGTCCAGGAGAAACTCCTTGATTTCCTGATTCTTAGCCAGTACAGGCTCTGTCGTCAAAAGGGACATCACGAGCTGCAATCCCCCCAAAATAACGGTTGTAAAGCGTCTCAAGTTCCGCACCAGAATCCTCGCAACGGGTTCAAGCTAATATATTCACCAGGCATTTTCAACGTGTTTTTCCCGCTTGCCCCCCCCTTCAGCTTGTCAGAGCTTGCGACGAGAGGAAGGGGAGGGACCGGGGTGCCCCTTGGGGCTCCAGTAAACTTTTGCGCAGCAGGGCGATTTGAGTTCGAGGGTGTTTGGACGGCAGGGAGGTTTCACCATTCGGGAGGGCGGCACCTGCAAAACTTTAAGTCGCCCTACGGGGCACAC
>JACPSX010000230.1:10976-12914 GCA_016193065.1 Candidatus Tectimicrobiota bacterium
ACCCGGTCCCTATTCTACCCGAGTAATACAAGGTCGCCTGCGGGGGCTACCCCCTCGGAGAGAGAGTATCAAGGGGACTGGCCCTCCCGCCCCGAGCGAAACTGCCGGGAGCAGCGCAACACCCGCAAAGCGGGTACCCGGAAGCGAAGGGCGGGAGGCAGTCCCCTTGCTATGGATTCGCAAGAACTGGGGGTTGGCAAGGTTTTTCCGGGGCCGCTGCAGTCCCGCCGGGCCCTGAGCCCTTGGCTGTATGTTCGCGGAACGCACCCCCTCGCTTCCGGCCCGCAACCCCCAAGCTATTGACAATGCCCCTTTTATTGCCTATATTTCGTGGCATAACGGACCTAGGAAGGCGACGAATCGCACGACACCAAAGGAGGTTCCTGTGACTTGGTCTTACGAGGAAGAGGGGGCCGTTTTGGAGATGAAGGTGAAGGGGTTGACGCTGGACCCCCTGACCAACATGCCCATAGTGATTCTAAAGGATCTGGACGAGAAAAGAGCCTTGCCGATTTGGGTGGGCATCTTTGAGGCCAACGCCATTGCCCTGGAGATGGAACACGTTTCAACCCCTCGCCCGATGACCCATGATCTGATCAAGAACATCCTGGAGGGGATCAGTGCCAAGGTAAACCGGATCATCGTCAACGATCTCAAGGACAACACCTTCTACGCGATTATCTCCTTGAGTCTCAACGGCTCCGATTATACCATTGATTCCCGCCCCAGCGACGCCATCGCCCTCGCCCTGAGAGCAGGAGCCCCGATCTACGTAGCCCGCAAGGTCCTGGACGAGGCCAAGAGTATCGATCTCACCGACCAACCGTCCCCGGACGACACGGAAAAATGGAAGGAGTGGATTGAAAATCTCAAACCGGAGGATTTTGGGAAGTACGAGGTGTAGCGGCTTCTTCCGGCCTGCCTGTGCGGACACGCAGACAGGCGAACCGGGGTTTGGCAAGCCTCCCTGCCTGTGCCGGCACGGCAGACAGGTCAATCCGCCAGGTCGGTGTCTTTGAGAATTAAAACGTTTTCCCCTCTCGAATCCAGTGCGCCACCTCCTTTGCAGAGTAGGTCAAAATCAGATCCGCTCCTGCCCGCTTGATGCTGTGCAGAACCTCCCAGACGGCGCGGTCGCGATCGATCCACCCTTTCTCCCCGGCGGCCATGATCATGGAGTATTCCCCGCTCACATTGTAGGCTGCCAGAGGAAGCGGAAAGCGGTCCCGGATCCGGGCCAAGACATCTAGATAGGCCAGGGCCGGCTTCACCATGACGATGTCGGCCCCTTCCTCCACATCGAGTTCCACTTCCCGGAAGGCCTCCCGGACGTTGCAAGGATCCATCTGATAGGATCTGCGGTCTCCAAACTGCGGGGCGCTGTCCGCAGCCTCCCGGAAAGGACCGTAAAAACAAGAAGCGTACTTGGCCGCATAGGACATGATCGGGATCTGTTCATAACCTGCCCCATCGAGACGCCTGCGAATGTGGGCCACCCGACCGTCCATCATATCCGAGGGCGCCACCAGGTCGGCTCCCGCCACCGCGTGGGAGAGGGCCATCTCCCCCAGGACTTCCAGGGTGAGGTCGTTGTCCACATCCCCGTCCCGGATGATGCCGCAGTGACCATGGGAGGTGTATTCATCCACGCACACGTCGGTCACCACCGCAACGGCGGGGAGTGCCGCCTTGATGGACCGAATCGCCTGCTGCACCACCCCCTCCGGGTTGTACGCCTCGGAACCCCGCTCATCTTTCCGGGCCGGGATGCCGAACAGGATCACCGCCTTGATCCCCACGCTGTGAGCCTCGGCAACCTCTTCCAGCAGATGGTCCACAGACATTCGGTACTGTCCCGGCATGGAGGAAATTCCCTGTCGAACACCTCGACCGTAGGTGACGAAAAGCGGATAGATCAGGTCGTCTACATGAAGGGTC
>JACPSX010000231.1 GCA_016193065.1 Candidatus Tectimicrobiota bacterium
GATGTGGCCCAAGTCGTTCTTTTGCGTGTCGCGCAAATAGTGACCGAGGGCCCCACCAGCGCCGATGGCCAGGTCGCGTCCCTCGCAACCGAAACCCTGTAGTGACAGCGCGTGCAATTGCTCCAGGAGGATCGTTCGGGCCCGGACAGGCTCGGCAGTCCACCGCGGGTAAGAGTTCAGAGAAGCCCCCAGCTCGCGGCATCCGACCTCCAGAAGGGGAAGCTCCCGTCCGACCGGGTCCGGAAGGAGAATCTCCCGACCCCGCAGGCGAAAGCACTCGGCCACCAGGTCCTTTTCCGCCCCTTCCCCGGTGAACTCGGCAACGTAGAAATCACCCGTGGTGAGGTCGATGACGGCCATGCCGACCTCTTTTGAAGTGGGGAGCACGGCGACAATGAACTGGTTCTCCTTGCTCTCCAGGAGAGCGGACGAGAACTGGGTCCCCGGGGTTACCACGCGCACTACGTCCCGGTTGACCAATCCCTTTGCCTCGCTGGCTTCCTCCATCTGCTCGCAGATCGCCACCTTGTGTCCCGCCTTGATCAGGCGGGCCACGTAAGATTCGGCGGCGTGAAACGGGATCCCGCACATGGGGACCGGCTGCTCGGCCTGCTTGTTGCGGGAGGTCAGGGCGATATCGAGGATCTTGGAGGCCAGAAGGGCATCCTCATTGAACATCTCGTAAAAGTCCCCCATCCGGAAAAACAAAACCGCATCCGGGTATTGCCCCTTGATGCGGTAGTACTGCTCCATCATCGGGGAACTGGTCATCTTGGAACAACTCCTGAGAAAAGAAAGAGTTAATTTTTGTCCGCTCACTATAACACAGCTCCTGAGCCCGGTAAACTCCACCCCTTTTCTTGAGGAGAGCAGTCAGCATTCAGGCTGAGATCTGGAAAACAAGGCTCCCGGAGTTCTTTTCCAGCCCGAGAAACTGGGTTATGATGGGTCTCGGCTCCATACGAAAAGCGGTCCAGTCCACACATCACGGCGGGGAGACTATGTCGCCCCATCCTCTCCTGGCTCTGTTGTTTCTCCACCTGGGAACGATTCTTGTCTGCAGGCGTCCCTCAGCACCGGGCCTGGCGCTGGCCGCGGTGAGTTACGGCGCCGCGTTCTGGTTCCTCGTGGATCGCAGGCGCCGGCGTGTGAGCCTGCCGCTGATCCTTTTTGCCCTGTTGGGGTTGGCTCTTAGCTGGCTTCGGATCGATTACCGTCCATCCAATCCTGCCGGCCACTGGGATCTGCGCGGGGCCGTTGACCTGCTGGCCAAGGTCGCCGAGCCTCCAGAAGCGGACTCCCGACAAGTTAGGGTTGATCTGCAGGCCATCGGTGCCTTTGATACTTTCACCTACCTCCCCCTGAATGGCGGGGTCCGTTTGTCTCTTTACTTTCCTGAGACCCGGGTTCGGTACGGGGACACGATTCTCGTGCGCCAGGTAAAACTTCACCGTCCCAGGCCCTATCAAAACCCGGGCGCGTTTGACCTCGGCAGCTACCTGGAGGCCCGGGGCATTCAGCTCACGGGAGGAGTCAGCCGGGATGAACGGATCACGATCCTGGAGCGCAATGGAGGTTCCCCGCTCTGGAGAGAAATCTATGCCCAGCGCGGACAGATGATCTCGTTTATTGATACACACCCGGAAGGTGAGGCGCGGGCGATCTTCAAGGCGATGGTTCTGGGGATCACGGGCGACTTGACCCCGGCGATTCGCGAGTCCTTTGCAGCCGCAGGAACGGCTCACCTCCTGGCCATTTCGGGTCTCAACGCCGGCTTTGTGGCCGTGCTCTTCTATCATCTCTTGCGCTTCCTTCTGCGTGCCCTCTGGTTTCCTCCCTTTGGGCCTTTGGGGCTGCCGGCTCGCCCCTCCAAAGTGGCCGCCTTGCTCACGGTGATCCCGGTCCTCTACTACTTTGCCATTGCGGACTGGAGCGCTTCCATCTTTCGGGCCACGATCATGGTCCTGTTTTACCTCGTCTACTTCGCCCTGGCCCGGGACCGGTCGTTGCACGAAGTTTTGGCTCTGGCCGCCCTCGTCATTCTCTTCTGGCAACCCGCTTCCCTGTTCGACATCGGCTTTCAGCTCTCTTTCCTATCGGTTCTCGCGATCATCTCTTCAGTTCCGGTTACGAGAGTTAAAGAGGAAGACACCACAGAACCCAGGCAGTGGAAGAGGAAACTCCTGGAGCATGGAAAGAGATGGGTAAAGACGAGCCTTCTTGCCACCTTCTGGGCCACGATGGGGACCCTTCCTCTGGTCCTGTACTACTTCAATCGCTTGAGCCTGATTGGACTGCCCGCCAATCTCATCACGGTTCCTCTGGGCTCTCTCATTGTTCCCGTCGGGTTTGTGAGTCTCCTTCTTTCTCTCTTGTCCGAGAGTCTGGCCCAGCCTCTTTTTGCTCTTGCCTTCCTGCTCTCTCGCTTCCTGATGTGGACGACGGACTTCTTTGCCGGCCTTCCCGGCGCCTCGATCCGCCTGCCGACTCCTTCGGTCCTGGCCATCGGTATCTTCTACCTGGGACTGGTTTCGTGGTGGATCTTGCGGGGGAAACGCTGGCGGGTCCCCTGTTCTCTGGTCCCGGTGGGGCTTTCGGTCCTCGTGTTCTTGTGGCCCACTCTGTTTCCAGACAAGAGCCGGGTGATGACGGTCTCTTTCATCGACGTGGGCCAGGGAGAATCGTCCCTGATCCGCTTCCCGGACGGGCGCAAATTACTGATCGACGGAGGAGGCTCTTTCGATGGGAACTTTGATTTTGGAGAGCGAGTGGTGGGGCCGTTTCTCTGGCGCCAGCAGATCACAAAACTCGACACGGTGACGGTGACTCACCCACAGTCCGACCACGCCGGAGGTCTCCCCTCGATTCTCCGGAACTTCACCGTGGGGAGCTTCTGGACCGGGACGGGGGACCGGCGCTACGCGGCGCTGGCCCTGGCAGCCCGGGGGCGGACCCCATGGCGGGTCAGCCGGCCCGGAGAGGTTTTACTGCAAGGGGATGATTTCGGGGTCCGTGTCCTGTGGCCCCCAGCAGAGGGTTTTTTCCCGCCACGCCGCAAGGGGGGCTCGGACAACAACAATTCCCTGGTCCTCAAGGTCTATTTTCAAGGAGTCTCAATTCTGTTCACGGGGGATCTGGAAGAGGCAGGGGAGCGCGAGCTACTGCGCCGCTACACGACCGCGGAATTGCGAAGCACGGTCCTCAAGGTATCCCACCACGGCAGCAAAACGGGGACGCTGCGGGAGTTTCTTGCCACGGTGCAGCCCGAGGTGGGGATGATTTCGGTGGGTGCCTTCAATCCCTTCGGTCACCCCCACCCGTCTGTTCTGGACCGTCTTCGAGCGGCTGGAGTTCGCGTGTATCGCACCGACCACTATGGCGCCATCACATTTGAAACCGATGGCACACGATGGCAGGTGAGTACCTTTCTTCCTCCTTGAGAAGTTTCTGTTATGCCACCCGTCGGGCTTACTGGCCTCCGATCGACACATTGAAGCTGACCGATTCTTCCTTGTACGGTGACGGGATGTACACCAGATCGAGGCGGATCTCCTTGAGCTTCTTTGCCTTCAGGGCTTCGGCGGGGAAGTCCACTTCCATGGACTGGGTCGCATCCTTCCCGGGGTCGAGCGACTCGGCACCGTACGATGAGAACTTGAGGGTCGGCTCGGTCCGTTCCTTCGCGAGCTTGATAGGCTGCCCTTGGGCATCGATGTACAGGATCTTTCCCCCAATAAGGCGGACACTCTGATCCTTAGAGCTATTCTTCAGCACGAGCTTCCCCGTGAGCTTCGCCGGAGAGACGAGGCGGCCGGAGCCCTTCTCGACCCGCTCCGTGACCTTCATCTCCGTGACCTCGCCCGTGACGATCCCGGCCTTCACCGTCACCGCGGCCGGCGTTACCGTGTAGACTTTATCCTCGATCACCACTGCCGTTCCTGACGGCTGCTGGGAGCAGCCGACGGTGATCGCCGCCACAGCCGTGGTCACCATCATCACACCTATCCATTTCCACATCGCCGCCTCCTTCTCGCAAAGGCGCTGATCGTCAGCGC
>JACPSX010000232.1 GCA_016193065.1 Candidatus Tectimicrobiota bacterium
ACCCGCAAGGCGGGTGCCCGCTTTTTCGGAGCCGTGACTTTCTTGGCGGTACTGAGGACCTTTGAATCCTGGTTGCTGTGCTGGATGGCATCCAATTGGTACGTTGTGGCGGCGCTGACAGCGGTAAGGCGATTCTGGTCCAACGTCGCGGAGGAAAGAAGCTTGGAGGACTGGCTGACGTTGCTCGTGACCAGCCGGTTCATGACATTGTTTACCGCGTTTACCGCCCGCAGCGCCATCTGAAAGCCTCCCTATCGGGCCGCAATCACCCGATAATCGTATCGGGCGGGCGGGGGCATCACTTTAGGTTCTTCTCGTGTCGTGTCCGAGCCCTGTAGATCCATACCACTTCTCGTTGGAAAGGGGACTTTGTTTTTTCTTTTTAGCTGGCCGCAAGATGTGCGTTATATTAAAATAATCAGTGGCTTACCTGTTTCACTCCCGTGGAAACGATTGGAGGAAATTCGTGCCAGAAGAATCTCAGAACCAAGAAACCAAATGGGAGCGCTGGCAAAAAGAGCGGGTCTTTGTGCGCTCCGTGGTCGGCAAGTACGGGGAAGTCTACCGCCAGCTCCTCGCCCAGCCTCGGGTCTATAAGAGCAAGAAGGTCCCGTTCAAGGGCGGGCCCGTCAAATTCGGCAAGAACATCATCAACCCCCAATCGGCGACTGTGACCCAGGCCGTCGAGACCCACATCGACGTGCTGGCGCCGGGCTCTTACGGGCAGCGCCACGGCCACATGAACAGTGCCGTCTTCTACATCCTGTCCGGCAAGGGGTATGACGTTCACGACGGCATCCGCTACGACTGGGAGGCCGGTGACGCCTGCATTGTGGAAAACGGCTGCGTCCACCAGCATTTCAACGCAGACCCCAACCGGGAAGCCCGCATTCTAGTCTTCAAGGCCAAGCCGACCTTTCTCTTCTTCCACCTCATGTTTCAGAAAAACGTGCTTTATCCTCCGGCCTCCCCCCAACCGGGTTTTGAAGAGTTTAAGCCCGAAGAATAAGCAGCAAGGAGATCACCATGCCTTACGAAGAAGCAAAGTGGTCCAAGAACGAGGGGGATCTGTGCAGATATTACGAGGAGGCGCTCCAGGAATCCCAGCAATTCAGGCAGGACTACAGGAAACGCAAGGGCGTGATCAAGGCCTCCGAAATGCCCGTGGAGAAGAGCCGACAGGGGATCCTGAAGCACGTGGTGAACGAGAAGATGAACACCCGGGAGTGCTGCCTGGACATCTACCAGCAGTTTCTTCCCCCGGCCGGGCGGTCGGGAAAACACCGCCACATGTCGGAAGAGGTTTTTTTCGTCCTGGAGGGCAGAGGGTACGATCTGCACTGGGATGTGAGTTTTGACTGCCAGGAGGAATACATCTGGGATTGGGAAAAGGAGCCCAAGAAATTCGAATGGGAAGAAGGGGACTTCGTCTACGTTCCTCCCTTTAGCATCCATCAGCATTTCAACGGAGATCCTCAGAAACCGGCACGGATCATCTCCGCCACCAGCCGGATCGTGAAGGCCATCGGTTTTGACTGGTTGGACCAGATCGAGGACGCCCCTCAGGAGGAATGCTAGTGCCGTTCCAACTATTTGTACCAAGCTACTCGTCTCAGACGATTGTCATCTTCATCACAAGGCATGCCGCTCACATCCGGCACTTCAGTTGGAACGGTACTAGGGCTTCAGGTTCGCAACTCACTTTAAGCGGGAGGTAAGAACAATGAGACTCTTCCGTTTTCCAGGAACTTTTTCCGCGCTGTGGATCGCCACTACCCTTCTGGTGAGCGCCTTGCCGGCAGCCGCTTCCCAGAGCGAAGTGGATTTCTTCAAAGGAAAGGTTCTCACTTATGTCGTGGCCACCAAGCCTGGCGGGGGATATGACACGTACGCCCGTCTCATCGGCAAGTATCTGGAAAGGCACCTCGGTGCCACCGTGGTGATCAAGAACGTGCCGGGAGCAGGCCACATCATCGGGGCCAATCAACTCTACTCGGCCAAGCCCGACGGGCTTACCATCGGGACATTCAACACCGGGCTCATCATTGCCCAACTGGTGAACCAGCCGGGGATCAAGTTTGACTTAAGAAAATTTACCTGGGTGGGCAAGGCGGCCACCGACGCCCGGGTCATTTACGTCGGCACAAAAGCTCCCTTCAAGACCTTCCAGGATGCGCTGAAGGCGAAACAGATCATCCTGGGATCTTCCGGAGTCGGTGCCTCCGATTACAACGAGGCGCTGATGATTGGAGAGGCTTTCGGGCTTCCGGTCAAGGTCATCACCGGATACGCGGGCAAGGAAGCGGAGCTGGCCATCATCCGCGGGGAGATCGATGGGCAGGTCCAATCCTACAGCAGCATCGAATCCTACATTAAGAGCGGGCAGGGAAGAGTCTTGCTCCAAATCGCGGACAAGAAGCACCCGGATCTACCCAACGTGCCTCTGGCTTCCGACATCGTACCCGCCCGTGGAAAAAAGCTGATTGACTTGATCGTGGCCACATCCTCCTCCCTGCAGCGTCTCACGATCGCCCCTCCGGGAGTCCCGGCGGGACGACTGCAGACTCTAATTGCTGCCTACACGAGTGCGCTGTCCGATCCTCAACTTCTCGCGGACGCCGAGAAGGCTCAGCTTCCAATCGAGCCCCTCTATGGAGAGGAAGTTGGCAAATTGATCAACCATGCTCTGGATCAACCGGCGGAAAACCTGGCGCTCCTGAAAAAGATCATCAAGATGGAGGGGAACTAGGATCCGCCAGAGGAAAGAGTTCGGGACTTACTCCCTTTTTCCAGATCTGAGCTCATCCCAGGCGACGGACCCGGAAGTGCCTAGGGGTATTTCTTTGCCCGAACCGGGCCGCCGCAGATGCCTGCCCTTATCCCAAGCGGAGAAAAATCCGGGCGATCTTGAGACGGGAACCTCCACCAGGAATTTCGTTCAGGTTTTCCCGAACTCGGTCGAAAATTAAAGGTGGCAGGGGGATTTCTCCCCCCATTCGTCCACCCGTCCGGCGGGTTGGCAGGAGAGCAACGTGCCCGTCAAAGAGTTGCACATCCTTCTAGTGGAAAACGAACCGGAAATTTGCGAATCCGCGAAAAGGACCCTCGGCAACTGCAGCTTCCAGGTCTCTGTAGCAAACACCTATCTCCAGGCCCTCCGGTTTCTGGAAAAGGAATCCTGTGACGTCTGCCTGGTCGATCTATCCCTGGCGGAAATGGAGGGCATGGAATTCCTGGAAGCAATCTTCCTCCGCCACCCCAATATCAAGGTCGTCCTCTTGACCGGCCACGAAACCGTGGACAAGGCAATTGAGGCCACGAGAAAGGGCGCTTACGACTACGTCTTGAAGCCAATTCATCCCGAGGAACTCCTCTTGCGGCTGGATCGTCTGCGCTGCTTTGCAGAGTTGCTGGAGGAAAACCGCTTCCTCCGGCAGGAAAGAACAGTAGGAAATCTGCCTGCGGGGATCTGCCTTCCCCAGCAGGGAAACGGTTTGAACCCTTCTTCTCTAAAAGAGGCCAAGTCCCAGTTTGAGAGCGATTTTTTGGCACACACACTGGCGCGCTGTCGCGGAAACATCTCGCACTCCGCCCGGGTCCTGAAGATCGCCCGCAAGAACCTTCAAAACAAGATCAAGCAGTTTGGGCTCCACCCTGATCTGTACCGCTCCCGGTAAGGCGCTCCTGTTGCATCTTCCAGCCGTGAAGCTCTCGCAGTTCTCAACCTACCTTGCTTTACCCTAGCCTGAGAATGGGGTTAAGTTTTCAGAGAAATACTCCGAAAACAGTCCTGTCGGAACTGACAACCCAGAGGGATCGGCAGGTCAACCAAGCCCTTACGGATGCGGGAAGTATGCCGACTCTTGCAAAAACACCAGGAGAACACTCCGTGATCCTCGCTGCAGGGGAACTGCCGCCAATCATTTACCAACCCGCACAAAGCGAGCCAGCCCGAGTTTTGGTGGTCGATGATGATCCGCTCGTCCTCGCCAGTCTCAGAACGGTGCTCTCAGGGGAAGGATACAGGGTAGCGACAGCCTCCTCCGGGGGGGAGGCGCTCTCTCTCCTGAACCGCGAGGGGCAGGATCTCATGGTCGTCGATATCCGCATGGAAAGCATGAACGGCTTGGAGGTCTTGAAACACGTCAAGGCGCGCTGGCCCACCACAGTGGTGATCCTGCTGACCGCCTATCAGACTGTGAACTCGGCGGTGGAGGCCATTCACTACGGCGCCTACGACTATCTGCTGAAACCCTGCAACCCCGAACATTTGAAAATTGTCATCCAGCGGGGTTTGGAAAAGAAAAAAACGGAACAGGACTACCGCCGGATGCTGGATCTTCTGCAAAAAATCGTCTCGTGCCTCCCTCTGGGGGTGGTTGTGCTGGACAAGAAGGGGACCCTGGTGCTGCTCAATCCCGTGGCTGAAAGGCTTCTGGGAGTCAACGGATCCCGGCTGGGCCAATCTTTCGGTACAGTCCTGGAAGAGCTGCCGGCGGACCTGAAAGAAGTGCTGCTGCCCCTCCTTGCCGAAGGCCCCGCAGGGACAGGAGCCGACATGCGGGAAAGTGAAACAGCCGGCAACGGCCTGCGCATCCAGACCCGCTCCTGCCCCATGGGAACTCTGCTGTTGCTCGATGAGCAAGCCCGGCTCTGAATCCGCCAGCGCAAGACTTCTCCAGCGAGCCCCGGCCCTCATCTCTTGACCTGCGAAATCCCCGGATGGTAGTATCCTGTTGCAGCATCGCTTTCCGAGAACAGACCAGCAGGAGAGAACATTCATGGAGGCCCACATTTTCCGCGAGTACGATATCCGGGGAACCGTCGGGAAGGATCTCACTCCGGAGGTGGCCCGCCTGATCGGACTTGGCTTCGGCACGCTCATGCAATCCCAGGGGGGATCAGAGGTGAGCGTGGGCAGGGACAACCGTCTCAGTTCCGAGGAACTTAAGGCGGCGTTGGTGGAGGGAATCCGGTCCACCGGATGTAACGTCATCGACCTGGGGCTTGTGCCGACCCCTCTCCTCTACTTTTCCTTGCATTACCTTCCGGTACACGGGGGCATGATGATCACGGGGAGCCACAACCCCCCAGAGTTTAACGGCTTCAAGGTATGCGTGGGGAAAAACACTCTGTTCGGCCCTGAGATCCAGGACCTGCGCCGCCTCATTGAAGCCGGGAATTTCCGGCAAGGCAACGGGTCCTACGGCAAGGCGGAGATCCTCGGCCCCTATCTCTCCGCAGCAAAAAAGCGGGTCCGCCTGGAGCGCCCCATTTCCGTGGTCACCGACGCCGGAAACGGCACGGCGGGGCTGGTTGCGCCCACCCTTCTGCGGGACCTGGGGTGCACGGTTCATGATCTGTTCTCCACCCCCGATGGGCATTATCCCCATCACCACCCGGACCCGACGATCCCCGAAAATCTGACCGAGCTCCGCCGCCGGGTCATGGCCACGGGATCGGAAGTTGGCATCGGTTACGACGGGGACGCGGATCGAATCGGGGTGGTCGATCACGAGGGGAACATCCTCTGGGGTGATCAGCTCATGATCCTCTTTTCCCGCGATCTCCTGTCCCGCCACCCGGGTGCTTCCGTCGTTTTCGAAGTAAAAAGCTCCCAGACCCTGGTGGACGACATCCGCAAGCACGGTGGAAACCCGATCATGGGGGCGGCCGGGCATTCCTTGATCAAGAAAAAAATGCGCGACGAGAATGCCCTCTTGGGAGGCGAGATGAGCGGGCACATCTTCCTGGCGGAAAACTATTACGGGTTTGACGACGCCATTTTTGCCTCCTGCCGCCTTCTGGAAATTCTCTCCCGCGGGCACGGCAGCCTCAAGGAGATGCTGGCGGACGTCCCCAAAACCTACTCGACGCCCGAGATCCGCATCGCCTGTCCCGAGGAAGAGAAATTCCGCATCGTCGACGAGGTCATGCGCAGCTTCGCCGAGCAATATCCCATCATCGATGTCGATGGAGTCCGGGTTGTCCTGGAAGACGGCTGGGGACTGGTGCGGGCCTCCAACACCCAACCCGTCCTGGTTCTCCGCTTCGAGGCCCTGAGCACGAAACGGCTCGCAGAAATCCAGGAACTCGTTTTGGGACGACTGGAAAAATTCCCGATCCTGGGGGCAGAGATCTCCCGGCTGCGGTCCGCCTGATGAACCCCTATATCTACGCCGTCATCCTGGCCGGGGGCGAGGGAACCCGCTTCTGGCCTCTGAGCCGCAAGGGAAATCCCAAGCAGTTCCTGCGGGTGCTCGGCGACAGGAGTCTCCTCCAGCAGACCGTGGATCGCATCGCTCCTTTAATTCCACAGGAGAATACGTACGTTGTCACGTTGCAGGACCAGCGCAGACAGGTCCTGGACCAGATCCCCTGGCTTCTGCCGGATAACGTCCTGGGCGAGCCCTGCGGCCGCAACACGGCCCCGGCCATCGCTCTGGCGGCTGTCCATCTCAAGGAGCGCGGAGGAGACGGGGTCATGGTGGTCCTGGCAGCCGATCACCTGATCGGTGACGCGGACAAGTTCGTGGAAAACCTGAGGGTCGCCGCGGAGTTTGCGGCTCAGGAGGATCTCCTGGTCACCCTGGGAATTCGCCCGAAGGGACCCGAGACCGCTTATGGCTACATCCGGCTGGGTCCGGGGATCAAGGAGATCCACGGGTATACCATCTACGCCGTCGAACAATTTGTGGAGAAACCGGACCGCGCCCGGGAGCCTACCTAGCCGACGGAAATTACCTGTGGAACAGCGGCAACTTTGTCTGGAACCTGCGGACAATCCTGGAAGCCTACGAGACCTACCTGCCGGATCTCCTTCATTCCATCCAGGCAGTTCATGCCCTCCCGCACACCCCGGAAGGGGACCGGCAGCAGAGGGAGCGTTATGGTCGGTTCGTCTCTCAATCGGTGGACTATGGAATCCTGGAAAAAGCGGACCGGGTTGCCGTGTTCCCCTGCGACTTCCCCTGGAGCGATTTGGGGAGTTGGAACGCCCTGTATGCGGTGCTCCCCAAGGATGGGCAAGCCAATGCCGTCACGGGAAAACACGAAGGGGTGGAAACACAGGGGTGCCTTATCCGCTCCACTGGGCGGCTCATCGCCACCATTGGTCTTTCCGAACTCATCGTTGTGGATACGGGCGACGCCCTGCTGATCTGCCCCCGGAACCGGGATCAGGATTTGAAAAGGCTGGTTGAGAAACTGCGTTCCTCGGGAGAAGAGTCCGTTCTCT
>JACPSX010000190.1 GCA_016193065.1 Candidatus Tectimicrobiota bacterium
CGGACGCCGGCCGGTCATGGCCGCCCCGACGGCCAGCCCGGTGATGCCCGCCTCCGAGATAGGGGCGTCAATCACGCGCTCCGTGCCGAACTCCTCCACCAGCCCGGACAGGACTTTAAACGGCGTGCCGGCTTCCGCCACGTCTTCGCCCAGAATGAACACGCGCGGGTCGCGGCGCAGTTCTTCGGCCAGGGCCTCACGGATCGCCTCACCGAAGGTCAGTTCGCGGCCCTGTGCGTCAGGCATAGACATCCTGATCCACCTCGCCCGGGCCTGGGTAGGGGGCGGCGATGGCGAGTCGCGCCGCGGCCTCGATCTCGTCCTTCACTTCGGAGTGAATCCGGTCGATGGCCGCCTGGTCGGAGATTCCCTGCCCGATGAGCCAGCGGGCCAGGCGCTGGATGGGATCGCGCTGGGTCATCCACTCGCGCTCTTCTTCTTTCGAGCGATAGTACGAGCGGTTGATGTCGCCTACGTGGTGGCCGTGGTAGCGATAGGTGTTGCACAGGAGAAAGGCCGGCCCTTTTCCCAGGCGGGCGCGCTCTACCAGACGTTGCGTGAGCGAGTATACCGCCTGGATGTCCTGCCCGTCCGCGACCGCGGTTTCAATGCCGAAGGCTTGAGGCCGCGCCGTGATTTCTCCGGCAGTGGTTTCAGAAAAGTGGGTATATTCATTGTAGAGGTTGTTCTCGCAAACGTAGATGACCGGGAGTTTCCAGAGCTGGGCCAGGTTCATGGCCTCGTAGAGGAGTCCTTGCCCCAGCGCTCCCTCGCCGAAGAAGCACACGGACACCTGACCCTTGCCCCGCTGTTTTGCCGAGAATGCAGCCCCGGTGGCGATCCCGATGCCGCCCCCCACAATGGCATTTGCTCCGAGATTTCCCACCTGCGGGTCCGCAATGTGCATCGAGCCGCCTTTACCCCGGCAATATCCTGGCTCCTTGCCGAGCAGCTCCGCGAACATCCGATCCGTCGAGGCCCCCTTGGCCAGGCAATGGCCGTGGCCGCGGTGAGTGCTGGTGATGGTATCGTCGGGCCGCAGGGCCGAGCATACGCCCACGGCCACCGACTCCTGTCCGATATACAGATGGGCCAGCCCGGGCATGATGGCGCGGGTGTAGAGGTCGTTCACCTTTTCTTCGAACTCGCGGATCGTCACCATCTGCCGGTACATGGGGAGCCAGAGTGTCCCCTCCGGGACCGTCTGATGCTGAGTTCTTTTCCTGGCTGTCTTCATGGTTTGATCCCGGCCATCCTGGCCAGCACTGCAAAGATCACCGCGAAGTCCTCCTTGACCAAGCCCAGGGCACGGGCGGTGGTCAGGAACTCGTTAGTCACTGCGGTAGTGGGCAGAGGGACGTCGAGGTGCCGGCCCATCTCCAGTGCCAGGTTCATGTCTTTCTGCATCATGTTCACGTCGAACCAGGCCTCCTCCGGCATCTTCAGCACGAAAGGCCCGCGGTACTTCACCATGGGAGAGGCAATGACGCTGTGCAGCAAAACCTCGACGGCGGTCTCGCGGGGGATGCCGCTCTTTTCGGCCAGGAGCACGCCCTCGCTAAACGCCAGCATTTGCACGGCCAGACTCAAGTTGGTGGCGATCTTCATGGAAACCGCCAGCCCGTTGCCCCCTACATGGGTGACCTTTGGCCCAATGTCCTGCAGGATCGGTTTGATTTTTTCGAAAGCGTCGCGGTCCCCACCGACCATGATGGAGAGGTTTCCCTCTTCCAGTGTGGCCACGCTTCCCGATACCGGCGCGTCGAGCATCTGTGCCCCTCGGGCGGCGACCCGGGCGGCAAGCTCCCGGCTCGCAGCGGGGCTGACGGTGCTCATGTCCACAAAGATCTTGCCCGGCCCCAGCCCTGCCAGTAGACCGTCGGGTCCGCCTGTCACGGACTGTAAAGCCTCTGTATTGGTCACCATGGTGAAGATTGCGTCGGCCGTTTCCGCCACGGCGCGAGGCGTATCGCCCCACTTCATGCCGAGGTCCAGCAACCACTGGGCCTTGGACTTGGTGCGGTTGTAACCCGTGAGGGCGTGGCCGGCAGCCAGCAGCCGTTTGGCCATCCGGCCGCCCATCACTCCCAGACCGACAAATCCAAGATGGGCCATGGAGGTTCTCCCTGAGGAGAAAGTTTATACTATTTCCGGGGCTTCCTGGAGGCAAATTCTGCAAAAACTCCGGGTGGGCAGGCCCGAATAGCTTGCCCACCCCCAGTTCGTTACCGAGGAATTATTACCCTCTCTGATCCATTCCTCAGGGTGCCCCCTTGGGCTCCCGAAGCGCTTGCGACGTGAGATGTGTCGGCCGGATCGAGAGCTTTCCTCCTCGCAACCGCTTAGATCACCTACGGGGGCTACACCCTCGGAGGAAGAACACCAGGGGCTGACCTTCCCGCCCCGAGCGAAACTGCCGGGAGCAGCGCAACACCCGCAAAGCGGGTACCCGCACCGGGAGCGGCCAGGGATGGGAAACCGCGCAGCTTAGACTTGCTTGCAGATAGCTGAGCATTGAACGTGGCGGTAGCGGAGGGTTCCGCACCCATAGTAATGGGTACCCGCGTCCTGGGTGTGGGCGCCCCGTAAGGGTCCGCTGCGGGAGGCGTCCAGCGAAGGGCGGGAGTCGGCCCCTTTCCTAATGGAACCGTAGAAACTGGGGCGGGCAAGGGGTCAAGAAAAAATGGAAAAAGGCCGATGGAGAATTTGAGGGGCGAGCCGTCAACCTATCATAGGGGAGCCGGGAAAATGACCGACGGGAAGCCGAAAACCACCAGGATCACCGTGCCCTTTGGAGTTTTAATTGCCCTGTTGTGCCAGGAAGCCTTTCGCGTCGTTTCCAAGGAGCAGGAAGCCTACCGGCTGGTTCATGGCATGTTGCCGGGATTTCTGGCCCGCTACCGGCAGCACAGACTGGCATCCTAGGAAGAATTTCTCCGACGGCTCGCTGTTGGTCTTCCCGTCTTGCTTTCCAACTGTTTCCTCCGTTTACTCCGACCGGGAAATGTGCCACCATAGCTCCAACCCTCATTCCTATGGAGATTTATGCTGGCAGAACTGTTTGCGCTCCTGGCCTCTCTGGGCTATGCGGCTTCTTACGTCTTCGCCAAGAAGGCGCTTAAGGGATCGGATCCCCTGACCGGAGTCCTGCTCTCGGTGGTGGCCGGGTCCTCCCCCGCTCATCCCTCATTTACGCCACCGAACCTTTACTGACCGTGGTCGCGGCCCGTTGGTTCTTGGGGGAGGTCCTGACCTTGCAGATCCTTCTCGGGACCGTGCTCATCATCCTGGGGGTGATGAACTTAAGCCAGGAGAAGCGGCAGCAGCGCCCGTGGCGTCCGCAAGACCTCCTCTATGCCGTTCTGGCGACCGCCTTCTACGGCCTCTCCTCGGTCATCCGCAAGTGGGGCATCCGGGAGATCCCGGATCCCGTTCTGGGCGCCGCCGTCAATTCCCTGGCCGCCGCGATTCTCGTAGGGATTTTCACTTCTGTGCGCCGGGGAGAAGGCCGTCCCGCCATGGGAAGATCTGCCGGCTGGTATTACGTGGCTTCCGGCATCTCCGCGGCTACAGCAATCCTTTTCGTTTTTATGGCGCTGAGCTATGGAGATGTCGTGGTAGTCTCCCCCTTGATGAGCACCCGCCCCCTGTTTGCCATTCTCTTGAGCTTCCTGTTCCTGCGGGATGTGGAGCGTGTCACTTGGCGGATCTTCCTGGGGGGTGTGCTGGTTGTCTTAGGGTCGGCGGCCATTACCGGGCGCTGAGACAGTGACTGGTTGTTCTCGGTTTGGAGTTGACAGGAGCTCCGGGTCTCCTCTTAATAGAGGTGGAAGGGATCTTTTGTTTTCTCTTCATGCGGGTGGCGGGGGACCTCGTGCAACTTGACGATCGGGAAGCGGAGATCTCAGACCCAGTAATCGGTTACCAGATATGAAGCGTGGGGGTCTATACCCGGACGGGAGATAAGGGAGAAACGGGGCTTGCCGGGGGGCGGCGGGTTGCAAAGGATTCTTCCCGGATCGAGGCCTACGGGACCGTGGACGAGCTCAACGCGACCGTGGGGATTGTCAGGGCCTTGAATCGGGACCTGCGCAAGCACTCCGCCGTCCGCGCCGAGTTGGAGGAGGTTCTGCGCCAGGTGCAGCAGCAGCTTTTTGATCTGGGAGCGGATCTGGCCACCCCGACGGAAGAGGGCCGTCCCGTCACCACGCGGATCGGCGAGTCCCAGGTCAAGGAGATGGAAGCGCTCATGGACCGCTGGCAGAAAGACCTGAAGCCGCTGAAGTCTTTTGTCCTCCCCGGCGGGGGAAAGTTAAGCGGTTTCCTGCACCAGTGCCGCACCGTGTGCCGCAGAGCGGAGCGCCAGGTCGTGAAGCTTTCCCGGCAGGAAGACGTGGGGCCCTGGCCCCAGATCTATCTGAACCGGCTCGGGGATCTTTTCTTTGTTCTCTCGCGCTGGATTTCCCATCATCTCCAGGAATCGGAGACCCTCTGGGAAGGGGGATTAGCCTCCCGGCCCCGGCGCCGCTAAGGTTTTTGAAGCTCTTGAATCTTGGCCAGTATCTCTTCGGACTTCGGGAAGCGACCGGTCTGAAAGTGGGAGAAGATAAGACTGCCGTCGATCCGGACGTCGAAGACACCGCCGCTGCCCTCGATAAGCTTCGATTCAAGCCCCGTGCTTTTGCGGATTGCCTGCTGCAAACTTGCAGCCTGGGGTTTGTAGTTTCACTCCCCGCAGTAGGTGATGGTAATTTCCATGAGCTTCATCTCTCCTCCTCTGTCTCCGCGCTGGAGTCTCACCCAACGCCTACGAGCCGAAAAGGTTTGCAATCACGCTGGGGGGAACCGGGGCCGTGCAGGCGGTCTCCAGGTTCTCCTCCACGTGGGCTCTTTGTTTCATTCCCACTAGTGCGGTGCCCAATCCGGGGGTCGAACGTACAAACTGAATCGCTCTTTGAGCATCGGTGCGCAGACCGGGGAAGGTCGAGGCGAGGAATTCCGGCAGGTGGCGGGTGGCTCTTCCCTGGTAGACCGAGGCACTGGCCATCGTGTACATCCCCAGCTCGGCGGAAGCTTCCAGGGGGCTTAAGAGTTTCCCGTTGAGCTTCTGGGTCTTCGCAGCAAAAGCTTCGGTCATGGCCAGGCTGTAGGGGAGCTGGATGACCCGGAAGTGATGGTTTTTGCCCCCTGCCTGGCAGGCCAGGTTAAAAAGCTCGGCCAGATCGAGGTGCTCGGTCTCTTCTGCCGGGACCCGGTAGCCGTTCCAGGTGGCCGTACCGTACAAGCGGATGTGCCCCGCCGCCACCTCTTCCTCCAGCCGTGCGAAGGCTCTAAGCATCCTGTCGTTGAATTCCGGCCGTGGGATCTCCGACAGTTGGGTCTCGGGGTTATGGATGTAGTAGATATCGATGCACTCCAGGCGGAGGTTGCGGCGGCTGCATTCCATCTGGTGGGAGAGATACCGGGGGGATAAGCAGTGGCAGCCCGCCACAACTTCACCGGGCTGGATCACTCCGGTGCGCGCGAAGGTGTCCTGGAAATAAGCGGAAGGGTCATCCGGAGGCTCGCCGTCAAAGGGGATGAAGCCCCCCTTGGTGGAAACAACAACTTCATCGCGGCTCAGGGTCCCTGCCTGGAAGCTGCGCTCGAGCACCTCGCCGATAGTACGCTCGCTGCGCTGGCAGCGGTAGTTGACCGCTGTATCGATGACGTTGCATCCGATCTGCAGGGCCCGGCCGATGGCTTTCCGGTACAGATTGTCCGTGGCCTCGTCGTGATGGCCCAGGTAAGTGCCCAGGCCGATTGAGGACGCCCAGGCGCCGAGAGGCTCCGGAAGACGGCGGAAGTGATTCGCGGGCAAACCCGGAATCCGGTCTCGGTAACGCCGGGTGCTGGTCTCCGTGGCGCTGTTCGGCTGGCTCATTTCTTTCTTCTCCTGGAAGGTTTGAACAACCCTTTGGCCAGGGATTTGCGGAAATAGGCAGGATGGGAAACGGGTTTTCCCTGACCGTTGATTGCAACGATCGTGAGTCCTCCTTCTACGCTGAGCAAGTCTTGTTTAAAGATCTGAAAGCCGAAAATGACAGAAGAGCGCCCCACTTTCTCGATCCGGCAGTGAACGTCGATTTCGTCGTCGTAGTACAGGGGCTTTTTAAAGCGAGCCCAGACTTCCACCCGGGGAAAGCCCAGCTTTCGAAGGATCCGCGTGTAGGGGATTCCAAGCGTTCTCAACAACTCGTGCTCGGCTGCTTCAAAATATCTGAGGACCGACGCGTAGTGTATGCGACCAGCGGCGTCCGTGTCGATCCAGGAGACTCGCATGTGTTCAATTTGCTCTACCATGAGGCCCTCGCTTCGTTATGATGAGTATGATGGCATTTCCGGACCGCTTTGGTGCTGTGGGAATGATATCGGTGCACTGGCAGAGGGTCAAGGGTCGAGTGTTTGGAGGCAGTATTCAGAGGAGATCCTTTGCATTGAGAAATCGAAGGCCTGCGCGAGTTTGGAGAGGTGAAACGATACCCTGGTGTTTCCTTGCAAGTTCCGCCGGGAGCCGCATTCTCTTGATTTTTCCCTTCGGCTCTTGTAGGGTGAGAACAATTTTCTGTGCTTTCAGATGGCACGCACCCTGGAATTACAGGGCAAGTAAGGCCATACCAGCTTTCGTTTTTTCCTCCCGTCAGGTCCTTTACGGACTCAGGGGCAGCGTCTGGACGAACGACATCAGTTTGGCCATCGAAACGGCCCGCAGCTGGATCAACGGCGGCAGCCGCCACTTTATCGGCGCCCCCTTTGGAGGCTATAAGCAAAGCGGGCTGGGACGAGAGGAGTCGCACGTCACCATCAACGTGCGCGTGTAGGACCTATCCGAATCACCTGGTTCGAAGTCTTTGCGGACCCAGCGTTAGAAGAAAAAATGCGTGATTCAAGTTCAGCCTGTGGGTCGTGACATTATCGTAATGGGAAATAAGCGTGAAGGAGATTAAGGACATAGGATCATCCTCCAGAGGAAGAGGAGGTTCCCATGCTTATTGACGCGCACGTCCATTTACTGCCACCCAAGCGTCAGGCCGGGCTCATTCAATGGATTCACCGCTTTTTCCCGCATCATCCTATTCCTGAAACCGTGACACAGGATGAGTGCATTGCAGATTACGAAAAGCTGGGAGCCGATTACATCTTTAACTTGGTCTATCCGATCCTTCCCGAGGAAACGGAGGAACTTATTGACTTCAATGCTGACCTGCGCTTGCGATATCCATGGATCGTCCCGTGGGGCTCTCTCCACGTTGAGAACCCGGACAAAAGGAAGATTGTCGAGCGCTGCATTGTTCAGGAAGATTTTCTTGGTTTAAAATTCCACCCGTTCATCCAGCGCTTTGACCCGCTAGATCCCCGGATGTTTGACGTCTACGAGCGGCTTCAGGAACTGGGACGACCAGTGATCTTCCACACGGGCTACGAGGAATTTTACGGCCATTCACTTCCAATGGAAGAGTTAATAGAGAACTTCCCAAGGATGCCCGTGGTCTTTGCTCACAGCCTGTTTCCCGATTTCCACAAGGCGTGGCGGATTCTCGACCGTTACGATCACGTCTGGATGGATATGACCAACAATTTCAGCGCACTTTGGGATGAACGGTATCGCTTCGCTGCCCCCACAGAAGCAAAAGCAAAGCTGCTTGATGGCCTTGCCACCAGAAGCGACCGGGTCATGTTCGGCTCTGAGCATCCAGCAGGGCTGGGAACCTTAGA
>JACPSX010000191.1 GCA_016193065.1 Candidatus Tectimicrobiota bacterium
ATCGTCGATCCGGGAATCGGATTTGGCAAGACCGCGACTCACAACGTCGACATCCTGTCTCGCCTCGGGGAGATGTGCCGCCTGAACCGGCCGATCCTGATTGGTCCATCCCGGAAAGCCTTTTTGCGCAGGATCCTGGAAAAGGAGAGCGGAGAAATTCCAGGGGCCTCGGCGGCGGCCGTCGCCCTGGGAATTCGAGGCGGCGCCCACGTGGTGCGGGTTCATGACGTAGCCATTATGGTGCAGGCGGCCCGCATCGCCGATGCCGTGACGGCTGCCGAGGAACGGGGAGATCTCCATGCGTAAATACTTCGGCACCGACGGCCTGCGGGGAACGGCGAATCTTTCTCCTATGACCCCGGAATTGATCTCCCGCCTGGGGGAAGCAGCGGTGCACTTGCTGGCCAACGGAGAGAAGACGCCGCGCCTTCTCATCGGCCGGGACACGCGCCGTTCGGGTGACATGATCGAAGCAGCCCTGGCTTCGGGCGCCGCCGCCAGAGGCGCGGAGGTTTTCATTGCCGGCATCATCCCGACCCCCGGGGTTGCCTACTTGACCCGCCACCTGCAGGTCGACCTGGGAGCCGTCATCTCTGCCTCTCACAACATTTTTTCCGACAACGGCGTGAAGCTGTTTTCCCATTCCGGCTTCAAATTCCCCGATGCCTGGGAAGAGAACCTGGAGGAACTCCTCGAGAACGGCGAGCTCCTGCCGCGCCCAACCGGCCCGCAGATCGGCACGATCAGGCCACTGGAGGACGCGGAGACCCCCTACCTCAACCATTTAAAGGACACCTTTGGGGCGGGCCGCACGCTCAAAGGGTTGAAGATTTGCCTGGACGCTGCCCACGGGGCCGTGGGTCGGGTCGCCCCCCGCCTTTTCGAGGAGCTTGGGGCCCAGGTGAGTCTTTGCAATGCCAGTCCGGACGGGACCAACATCAATGACCACTGCGGCTCCCTGTTCCCCGATTTCATTCAATCCCGTGTGCTTATCGAGGGAGCGGATCTCGGTTTCACCTTTGACGGGGATGGCGATCGGGTGATTACCGTGGACCACCAGGGGGAAATCTGGGACGGGGACTGCCTGCTGGCGTTATGCGCCCGGTTCCTGGCCGAGCGCGGGGAACTGCCGGGGAAAAAAGTCGTCGCCACAGTGATGAGCAACATGGGATTTGAGGTCTACCTGCAGAGCCTGGGAATCGAACTCCTGAGGACTCAGGTGGGAGACCGCTACGTTCTGGAGGAAATGCAGAGGACCGGTGCACTCCTCGGAGGGGAACAGTCGGGCCACATGATTTTCCTCAACCACACCACAACCGGTGACGGATTGGTTACCGCCCTGCAGCTTCTCAAAGTCCTGGCGGAGACCGGACGCTCCCTCACCGACCTCCGGATCCCCATGGAACGCTACCCGCAGGTTCTCGTCAACGTCCCCACCTCCAGGGGCCGGGACCCGGAACAAATCCCTTCCTTGCAAAAGGCCATTCAGTGGGCGCGGCACACTCTGGGAAAGCAGGGGCGCGTCCTGGTGCGACCTTCCGGGACTGAGCCTATGATCCGCATCATGGTAGAGGGGCAAGAGCAGGATCTGATCAATCGTCTGGCTCAAGAACTGGCCCAGTGCGTCCGCGACACCCAGAGTCCGGAAGACCTGGAGAAAGAAGCATCATGAGGGCCGTCACGGCTGCCGAAATCCGCCGGATTGATCAGGAGGCAACCCGCCTCTTCGGGATCCCCAGCCTCCTGCTCATGGAGAATGCCGGCTTGCAGACCGTGCGGATCATGGAGAGTACGTTTCCAGACCTGGCGCGTCTCAAGGTGGTTGTCGTGTGCGGCCATGGGAACAATGGAGGGGACGGCTTCGTGGTGGCGCGGCACTTGAAAAACCGGAGAGGATCTGTGTCCGTCGTCCTGCTTGCCAAGAAGGATCATCCTCAAGGGGATGCCCGGACGAACCTCACGATCCTGGAGCGCATGGGAATCCCCATCTGGGAGTGCCCGACCTCGGTCGAATTCCGCAAACTGGCCGCGCTCTTCCAGGAAACGGAACTCATCGTGGATGCCATTCTGGGGACTGGAATTTCCTCCCCTGTCTCCGGACTCCACCAGGAGGTGATCTCCTTTCTCTCCGGTTTAGGTAAGCCCATCGTGGCTGTGGACATCCCCTCGGGCCTCAGCTCTGATCACGGGCACATCGAAGGAGCCGCCATGAAGGCCGATCTCACCGTGACCTTCGGGCTGCCCAAGATCGGCCAGTTCCTGTTTCCAGGCGCCGGACAGGTGGGGAGACTAGTCGTAGCGGGAATTGGTTATCCCTCCACCCTCACCCAAGGAGAGGAACTGGGAGTCGAACTGGTGGACGATTCGGCCATACGACCCCTCCTGCCCCCCAGAGTCTTGTCGAGCCACAAAGGGACATTTGGACACGTTCTCGTTGTGGCGGGAGCCCGGGGCAAAAGCGGCGCCGGCGCTCTTTGCGCACTTGGAGCACTGCGCAGCGGCGCCGGACTGGTCACCCTGGGGATTCCGGCCAGCTTGCTGGATTCCATGGCGGCCAAGCTGACCGAGGTGATGACCTTGCCTTTGCCCGAGACCGCCCAGGGCGCTCCGGCCGAAGCTGCCGCAGCGCCGGTGCTGGAGTTTCTGCAAGGGAAAGAGGTCCTGGTTCTGGGCCCGGGCATCGGCACTTCCCAGGACACCGCACGCTTGATCACCGCCCTCATTGAACATTCCCCGGCCCCGATTGTAATTGACGCCGACGGACTGAATTGCATCGCCGAAAACCCCGGGATTCTCCGGCACGCCAAGGTCCCGATCGTAATCACTCCACACCCGGGAGAGATGTCCCGGCTGACCGGGAAGAGCACTGCGGAGGTGCAATCGCGCCGTCTGGAGACGGCCCGTGAGTTTGCCCAGGCATACGGCGTCACCATTGTTCTGAAGGGAGCCCACACGATCACCGGAGAGCCTTCCGGAGCACTGTCCATCAATCTCTCCGGAAATCCGGGCATGGCCACAGGGGGCAGCGGGGACGTGCTGACCGGAATGATCGGAGGCCTCCTGGCCCAGGGGTTAAGCCCGCAAGATGCAGCGCGGGCCGGGGTCTATCTCCACGGCCTGTCAGGAGACCTAACCGGCCAAGCCCGCGGACAAATCGGGATGATTGCGGGTGATCTCCTGGACGAACTCCCCCGGGCCATCCGCCTGCTCATGGAAGGGCCCTTCCCGGAAACACTGCGCCGTGTCTCGTACTATCCATAGCTTGCTTGCCGAGCCTTTCCACCGCTTCGTCTCTCGAGATCCCCAGGAAACCAGAGAGTGGGGACAGCAATTTGCCCGCCATCTGGTCGCCGGGGACGTGGTCTGCCTGTACGGAGAACTGGGGGCAGGAAAGACCTGCCTCACCCAGGGCATTGTCGCCGGGCTCGGGGTTGGAGCCCGAGTCCCCGTGCGCAGCCCGAGTTTTACTTTCGTGCGGGAATACCGGGGGAGAGAGCGGATCCTGCACTGGGATCTTTATCGTCTGAGGTCTTCCGAAGAGGTGGAAGAGCTGGGGTGGCGGGAATCGTTTGACGGCAACGCGATTGTCCTGATCGAATGGGCCGATCGGGTGTCCTCTCTTCTCCCCCAGCGGCGCTGGGACATTACCCTGACGATGATTTCGGAAAACATCCGGCACCTGGAAGCCCGGCGCTTCCAGGCCGCTCCCTGAGGTCCAGATCCTTACCAACCCCCAGTTTCTGCGAATCTCTTCAAGGGGACTGCCTCCCGCCCTTCGCTTC
>JACPSX010000197.1 GCA_016193065.1 Candidatus Tectimicrobiota bacterium
GCAAGAAGACGCCCTTCACACTTGACAGGTTTGAAGAATTCTTCCGACTGCTCCCCGATCGCGGCGGCAGCGAGCGCAGCTGGACAGTGACCCGGCAGGAGATCGAGGCAAAGAACTACGATCTCAAGGCGGTCAACCCGAATGCAAAGAGCAACGCCGACACCCGCACGCCCGAGGAGCTGTTGGACCTGATCGAGACCAAGAGGCAGGAGGTGGCCGAGGCATTGGCTGTGCTGCGGGGTATGAAGGAACGACCATAATCCCCTGTGACGCCCCCTCACCCAGACCCTCTCCCCGTAGGGGCATAACCGCTAACTTAAGGTCTCCGGTATCTGCCCCCCTCCAAAAATCCCCCCTGCCCCCCCTTTTTCAAAGGGGGGTTATGTTAGCGCTTATGCCCCGTAGGGGCGAGGGTGTTGAGTCAGGGGATCTCGATGGGGAGGTCGGGGCGGTTGCCCCATTCTCCCCAGGAGCCCAGGTAGTTGCGCACGCGCGGATAGCCCAAAAGCTTTAGGGCCAGGTAGGTGTTGGCGGAGCGGTAACCTCCGTGGCAATAGACGAGGATCTCTTTATCCGGTGTGACGTGGTGGGCTTCGTAGAGCTGGCGGAGTTCCGCTGCGTTTTTGATCGTGCCATCCCCATTGAGGTTTCGGGTCCACTCCAGGTGGATGGATCCGGGAATTGTTCCTCCACGGGCCGAGCGTACTTCGGTGCCACGGTACTCGCTCTCCCGTCGCGTGTCCAGGAGCACGACACCGGGCTGATGGAGCCGGTCAAGGATGTCTTGGTAGGTAGCGAGCAGGGATTCCCGAGGATTCGGGTTAAAGGACCCCATCCCGGGAGCCGGGATTTCCTGGCTTACGGGGAATCCCTGAGCCTTCCAGGCGGCCAGGCCGCCGTCCAGGATTTTTACCTGGGAGTGTCCAAGGTATTCCAGAATCCACAGGCAGCGGGGCGCCCTCATCCCTGAGATCTCGTCGTAAAAGACCACCGTGTGCTGCGGCTGGAGCCCGAGGCCGCAGAAGATCTCCTCCATTTGCTTCTGGAAACCAAAGATTGCCTGGGGACTCGTATCGTAGACGTGATGGGGGAACGGATCGTGGTGCAGTGCACCGGGGATATGTTCGCTCTCGTAGTCTGTCCGGGGCCGCGCGTCGATGATCAGGAGACCGGCATCTTGCCGGTGCTCGTTTAACCAGTCAGAGGTGACCAGGTAATCCGAATTTATGTACCCTTTTGGGTTCTCCATCTTTCCTCCCGGAATGAGTCCACCCGGATCGGTTCGGGGAGGGGGCACTCATTCTTTTTGCTCCCAGGCTTCCCGGCACTCCCGGCAGGGGCACAGCTTCCGCAACAGATTGAAGGAGTAGATCCCCGTGTTATGCCCGTCGCTGAACTGGATCTGAATCGCGTAGCGACCCACTCCGGAGATCTGGCTCATTTCCACCCGGGTGGGGACCTCTTGGGAAATCACCCGGAGCCCCGTCTCGGACTGCCTGCGTTCCTCGTGGCAGCTCTCGCACGGGCAGACCTTCCTGAGATAATCGCTGGAGTACGTGCTGCGGTGGTCATCCGCCCACAGGACGCTGAGTTCCAAAGGGTTGACCCGGCGGATCTCCAGCGGCTGGGGCATTGCAAAGGGGTTGGCCATAATCAAGTATCCTCCCGGTCCTCGCCGGACCTGGCAATGTGGCTTGAGTGTAGCGATGAAAGGAGGCAAAATCAATATTAGAGGAAGGAGGTGTGAGCCTTCCATCTCGTTCCAGTGGCGTGGGGCACGCGGAGGGAAGTGGTGATCAACCTGCAGCCTTTACAAAACCTGAAGAAGGACCCGTCCCTGGTGGCGGCAGCCCGGGTGGCCCGGGATTTGGGGGCAGGGCTCTATCTGGTGGGGGGCTGTCTGCGGGATCTTTTGCTGGACCTGAACCCGGCGGAATATGATTTCGCCGTGGCGGGGGATGCAGTTCTCCTGGCGCGCATGGTGAGTGAACGGCTCGGGGTGCGGTTTATTCCCCTGGACCCCGGGCGGCAGATTTCCCGGATCGTCGTCCCGGGATCTGTGGGGTTGCAGTTGGATTTCGCTCCGGTGGCCGGGGGGTATCTGGAAGAGGATCTCCGGCAGCGCGACTTTACAATCAACGCCATCGCGGTGGACTGGATTGCGTGCGCTCTGCGGGACGCGAGCCCCGCGCTGATCGATCCTCTCGGCGGAGCTGAGGACTTGAAGAACAGGCGCCTGCGGGCTTCTTCGCCGGCGGTTTTCAAAGAAGACCCTTTGCGTCTCCTGCGAGCGGCTCGCATTGGGGCCCAGCGCCACCTACATCTGGTTTCGACCACACGTCAGTGGATGCAGGAGCATGCCCACCTGGCCTCCTTACCGGCCGGAGAGCGGGTCAAGCGGGAGATCTTTGCTCTCCTTTGTGAAGGCACCTCGGGAAGCTGGGTGCGGCTGTTGAGCGAGGTTGGAATCCTGAGGGTCCTGTGGCCGGAGATCATCCCTCTGGAAGATCTAGCTCAGGGGCCGCCCCACCGGGACCCTGTCTGGGAGCACTCCCTGAAGGTCCTCGAGGCCTGCGAAGAGCTTTTTCCGAAAGTGAACGTTCTCTTTCCCCAGCACGCCGGAGAGTTGGAAAGCTTCCTGCGGGAGGAAATGGAAGAAGGCATCAACCGGACTTCAACACTTAAGTTCTGCGCGCTCCTACACGACGCAGGCAAGCCGGCGGCGTATATGGAGAGAGGCGGCCGGCCCACCTTCTGGGGGCACGAGGAGAAGGGGTTGAGCATTCTGGAAGAGATTGGGAACCGTCTCAAGCTCTCGAATCGCACCTTGCGCATGGCGGCACGGGTCGTCCGCCACCACTTGCGACCCCTGCACTTGAGTTTGCCCATGACCCGTCCAACCCGCAGGGCCATGTACCGGTTTTTCCGGGAGACCGCCGGTGAGGGGGGTTCAGTCTGCCTTCTCGCACTGGCCGACGAGCACTCCAAGAACCCCGAGACTCCTTTTGGGGATGGCCGTCTCACGGCCACCGTCTCCGGTCTTCTTGATTACTTCCGGAATTTCCGGGGCTGCATCGAGAACGCCCCCTTCCTTTCGGGCCGGGATCTCATGGCCCATTTCAACCTGGCTCCCGGGCCTCGCCTGGGGGAGATCCTGGAAGCCCTGTGCGAAGCGCAGGGGGCAGGGGAGGTCAGGGATCGGGAAGATGCCCTTGCCTATGTGCGCCGCCTGTGCGGCGAGAGGCGGTGAAGGGGTCACGGGAAGGGACCGGGGTGCCCCTCGGGGCTCCAGTAAACTTTTGCGCGGAGGGGCGATTTGAGTTCGGGGGTGTTTGGACTGCGGGCCGGTTTTCCATTCGGGTGGGCGGCGCCTGCAAAACTTCCTGCCTGTGCGGACACGCAGACAGGTAAGTCGCCCTACGGGGCACACCCGGTCTCTTTCTACAACTGCTTCGGTCGCCTGCGGAGGCTACCCCTTCGGGCTGAAGGCTATCCTGCAGGGGCACCCCTGCGCCTGCCTGTGCGTGCCTGCCTGTGCCGCCACGGCAGACAGGTCCGCACGCAGACAGGTGGGTGCCCACTGTTGCCGGTGGCAATTGACAGGGACTGCTCGGACCTGTATATTGCCGTCGATCACGGAAGACATTCAGAGAAGTCAGTTGATCAATCATCCGGTCCTAATTCTTCAAGGAGAAATGTGTGGATCCCCAAAGCGGCGTGGCTCCGATTGTCTGGCTTGTCCTGCTGCGGGTCGCGGTCGGGCTCATCTGGTTGCGCTCCGGGCTCCTGAAGGTCGTGGGCGGGGAGTATGGGAACTACCGGGAGAAGTTGGAGCGTTTCGCGAGCAAGAATCCCATCCTCTGGTATCGGGAATTCATGCTGGAGCAACTCCTCCCCCGCAGTCTCCCGGTCGGCTATCTTTTCGTGACCGCAGAAGTGGCCTTGGGGGTCATGCTTACCTTGGGCTTCCTCACGGTGCCCGCCGCCCTGATCGCAATCTTCATGAACGTTAACTTTCGCCTGGGCTGCGGCTGGCAGAATCCCTCCAACGCTCCTTTCAATTACCTGATGATCGCCTGTGAGCTCCTGGTGATCTTTTCGGGAGCAGGTAACCACCTTTCCTTGGATGCTCTGTTGTTTTCTGCGCAAGCCGGCGGGTGAAGTTTTGCTTTAAGTGATGGGGAGGGAGAGGCCTAAAGCTTCTTGTGCTTCCACCTTCCCTGCCGGAAGAACTTGAGTATGGTGCCCGCCCAGATGCCGTAGCTCAAGGCGATGCCCACCCAGACTCCCAGGGACCCGAGGCCTGTCAAACCGGGAAGAAAGAGGGCCAGGGAGATCTGCAGGACGATCAGGGAAGCAAATGACACCATCATGGGAGTCATCGTATCTCCCGCCCCTGCCATGGCGCGGTCCGAGACC
>JACPSX010000021.1 GCA_016193065.1 Candidatus Tectimicrobiota bacterium
AGCTCCCCATCTGATGCGGTCCGATTGAAGACCCTCTCTTTCCTAGATCATGTCCACCAATCTGGTGCTTAGCAGTCCCAGCGCTCCACGGTCACAGGCCCTCCGGACTACTTGTGGGTTCCGAGGAAAGAGTGCCTTGTTTCCACCGCCGAAAGTTGCTAGTCTAGTGACAGATTTTTATACGGGAGGGTACGCTATGGTCAAGGTCCATGCACAGCAAGTGGGGCCCGAGAAGGCTCTTGTGGACCGGGAGGAACTTCAACATCTCATAGATGTGGCCCGGAAGGTTGAAGAGGTCGAACTGATCGAGCTTCAGGACGACTTGCCCACCGAGGGGTTGATGCGGCTAGTCCAGGAGGGCGGGAGTTTCGAGTTTCTTGAAGACTCACGGGAGGACATCTATACGCTCAGCGATTTGAAGGTCCGCTACCGTTGAAAAGGGGGACGATCGTCCTCACCCCTTTTCCGTTCACAGACTTGGCGGGTACGAAAATCCGACCTGCCATCGTGGTTTCCCGGACCGACCGACCAGGGGACGATGTAATCTTAGCTTTCATCACGTCCGTACCATCTTCAAGACTTCTTCCCACGGACCTCTCTCTGGAACCTTCCCACCCGGACTTTCGAGCCACTGGTCTGAAGGTGCGCTCCGTCATCAAGTGCGATAAGCTCGCGACCGTTCAGCGGCGGATCCTCCTGGGTGAGCTTGGAGCCCTCTCTCCACCCCTCATACGGGATTTGGATCAACGGCTGAGGCACGCCTTGAAGTTATAGCTAAGCCGCGGTGGAACTGTCAAAACCGGTGAAAGCCTGCCCCCACCCTTCCCCTCCTCCACGGAGAGGCTGTGTCATAAGTCCGTTCATGGTTCGTCCTTCGACGCGCTCAGGAGGCTCACCACGAACGGACAAGAATATACGGAAACCCAACCAACTACCCGTTCGTCCTCACCCGGAAACCGCACCCGCTTCGCGGGTACCCGCGGTCGAAGAGCGAACGGTGAATTGCGACACAGTCTCCGAGGGGGGAGGGATTACTTTGAGCCTTCTCCACAGAGAGGAAAGGGTGGCCTCCCTCATCGAGGTGACAGTATACGGGTCTGGCAGGCGCTGTTGACAGGCCACTATCCCGGTTGTACCTTCCATCGTGGAGGCAAGCTTGATGGAACGGAAGATCTGGCGGGTCGCCGCGGCCCAGATGAACAGCACGAGCGATAAGGAGAGGAACCTGCGGGTGGCCCGGGCCCTCGCCGTCCTGGCGGCGCGGGAAGGAGCCCAGGTGGTGGCCTTCCCTGAGCTCTTCAACTGGAGAGGCCCCAGCGAGCAGGAAAGGGAGATGGCGGAGCCCCTGGACGGCCCCACGCTCAGCACCATGGCTGCACTGGCCCGCGAGCATCACCTGTTTATCCTGGCGGGATCCATCCTCGAGTCTCTTCCTGGAGAAGAGCGGGCTTTCAACACGAGCGTCTTGCTGAATCCCGCCGGGGAGCGGATCGCCACCTACCGCAAGATCCACCTGTTCGACGTGGACGTGGAAGGGGTGGGGAGCCTGCGGGAGTCCGCGACCCGAAAACCAGGTCAGGAGGTCGTGGTGGATTCCGAGAGGGGACTTTTCGGCCTTTCCGTCTGCTACGATTTGCGCTTCCCGGAGCTTTACCGGGAACTGACCCGCCGCGGGGCCCGGATTCACTTCGTGCCCAGCGCTTTCACACTGATGACCGGGAAAGACCACTGGAAACCCCTGCTCCGGGCCCGGGCCATCGAGAACCAGGTTTACATAGTCGCTCCGGCCCAGATCGGCAAGGGAGTTTCCGGCCCGGCAAACTACGGACACGCGATGATCCTGGATCCCTGGGGGAACATCCTGGCGGGAGCGCAGGACCGGGAGGGAATCTTGGTGGTCGCGGACTTAGACCTCGGATACCTGGAAAAAGTCAGGAGGGAGCTGCCGGCTCTGGAGCACCGACGCCTCTAAGGCTTTTTTCTCCTCTCCACCAAGAACAAGCTCTCCAGGCGATCCAGATCGATCCCCATGAGGCTCGGAACCACCAGGTTCGCCTCGGCCAGCCGCTCGCGGGGATAGGAATTGGACACAGCCAGACACCTCATCCCCGCGCTGCGGGCGGCCTCCACGCCAGCCACCGAGTCCTCGATGACCAGGCACTCCTCGGCCGAAAGGGGAGGAGAGGAATCGGGATTGCTCCGGTTCAAGAGAGCCAGGGTTTTGACGAAGACCTCCGGGTTCGGCTTGGGCTCCGAGAAATCCTCGGCGCTCACGATGACCTCGAAATACTGCCGCACGTTTCCCCGGTTCAGGATCTGCTCGATTTCCCGGCGCGCGGCCCCGGAAGCGATGGCCAGGCGGTAGCGCTGGGCTGTCTGCGGGATCAGATCTAAAACCCCGGGGAAGAAGGTCAGCTTTTGCCGGATGGCTTCGGCGTAGTAGGCTGCCTTGCGGCGGATCAACTCCTCCATGTCGGGGTCGCTTGTTTCCCGCCGGTTCACCTGTAAGATGGCTTGAAAACAAGAGCGATCATCCAGGGCCAGGTACTTCTCATGATATTCCTCCGCACTCAGGTAGATCCCCTCCTCGGCTAGAACCCGGCAAAACGTCTCCTGGTGGATCGGCTCGTCGTCCACGATGACGCCGTTGAAATCAAAAATGACCGCGCGCAACATCTTCCTCCACCTCCCGCCAGACTGCATAGAGAATGGGGAAAGGAGCATAGCATATTTTGCGCCGGGCCACTTCAGAAAATCCCTCTCATTCGAATTTCTTCCCCAGGCTCTCTTTGTAGCCGGTCAGCTCCACGTACCCTTTCCCCCGAATGGGTTTTCCTCTCTGCGTTCCTCGCACCTGCACGCTTCCTTCCCAATAGATAATTCCAGTGGTTAGGCTGGTATCCAGCTCTTGTTCGGGAAACGCCGGAGTCACCGTAAGCTCAATTCCCTCCCCAGGAATCAATAAGACCCAACCGCTGGGATAGGGAGTTTGAGAACGGGGACTGCGCCAGCGCCCGGTAGCCTCGACCGAAAATGCACCAGACGGGAGGTGGATGCTCCTGCCATCGGCCAGGACCCGGGTGCCGCTGGAGAAGGGGTCGACTCCTCCACCCCGGCGGCGGATCTGGTAGAGCATGATTTCCGTACCGTCTTCGAGTTGAAGACCGAACCAGTCCCAGCCCACCTGCTCGGGGTCCAACTGGTTGCTGCCAAACTCATGGTCCATCCAGGTCTCGCCGTTCACTGCAAAGACTTTCTCCCCTAACCGCAGGGAGCCCATGGCCGCAAGACGCGTCAGAGAATAGTAGTAGGTTGCCCGCCCTTCGCCCGCCCCTTTCCGGCTAAGCCCCTGCTCCCCATGGAGGACGGGCCCCTTGCGGGGGCGCAACGCGAGATTGATCTCTCCTTCAGAGGCCGCGGCCTTGAGAAAATGGGTTCCCCCCTGTAACTGCGCCGACCAGTTCTCGACCCAAACCTGATAGCGATCCGTGCGGCTTCCCGCTCGACCCAGAACTGTTCGATTCATCTTCTGCCAGAAGAAAAATTTCCGGTGCTTGAGGTCCGAGAGGGCAAAATGCGCGAAGTAGAGATCCTCGGCCTTCCAGGCCGAAGGATTTTCCTCACGGGCCAGATCCTTTAAGCCGCTGCGGAAGAAGGTGAGCTGAAACCCAAATTCCTCTCCCGATGGAGAGCGCAGGTGGCCCGTGTAGTACCACCATTCGGTGCGGTAGTCCGGGTGCGAGGCATGGTCGCGGGGAAACTGAATCCGGTAACCGGGGGCAGCGGACCGGTAGTGAAACGGCCCGAGGACGACGGGCAACACGAGCAGAGCCGAGCACAGGCGAATCCGCAAGCCGGACCGAAGAGGGCGCAGATTCATGGAATTTCCTATTCGTAACGCAAGGCGCTCGCTACGGGAACGCGGCCAGCCCGGATAGCGGGAAAGATGCCGCCGGCAATTGCAGCTCCCAAGACGAGGGCCAGGGCTTCCGCCACGATGGCCAGAGGGCTGGCAAACTGGATCGTCCAGCCGAAGGTCTGCAGGTTGATCACGTAAATTAAAATGAGAGACAAAAAGAGGCCCGCCAGGCTCCCCAGCAGGTGGCCCGTCACTCCCATCAGCGAGGCCTCGTCAGGACAATCCGCCGCAGTTGGGAAGGAGCGCAGCCCACGGCGCGCAAAATCCCGGTCTCCCGGGTGCGCTCGACCACTGAGGCGAGAAGGGCGGAAATGACCCCCAGGACGGCCACCGCCACGGCGATGAGTTCCAGAGCCTTGGTCAGGACAAAGGTCTGGTCAAAAATCTCCAACACCTTTTCCCGGATCTCCCGGTTCGTTTGCACCACGGCCTCTCCCGGACGGTCCAAGATTTCCACAATCTCCCGCCGCACCTGGTCCGTGGAGGCCCCGGGGCGCAAAAACACCGGAATCGTACTCAGGCCCGCGTCTCCGAAATCATCGAGAAACCTCTGCCGGTCGATAAGGATCAATCCCTGGTCCGTGGAGTAGTCGTAGAAGACGCCGTACACGGTGTAGTCTCGAATACCCGACAAGGCAGGAAGGGGGATTTTGTCCCCTTCGCGCACCCCAAAGCGGCGCGCGAAGCTCTCGGTGACCACAGCTCCTCTGTCCCGTCCCGCCCGGTTGAAGATCTCTCTGCCGTCTCCGGCGCGGAAGCGCAGGTTCCGGTAGTCCCGCAAGCGGGAGAACTGCCCCGAGGCGAGAACTACGGGTTCACCCCGGAAAGAAATGCGGACCTCCCGGTAACGATCCACCGCCTCCACTCCGGGCAGGCGCTCGATCCGGGAAGGCAGGGCGGGATCGAGACGCCCCTGCCGGCGGCCCTCAAAGTGGCCGGCCGGGTAGACGACCAGGTCGGCACGGATCGTGCCCGCAATCCACTGCTCGACCGTGAGCCGAAAGCTGTGGACCATGGTCCACAGGCCCACCAGCATGGCCACGCTGATCAAGAGAGCCGCGACCGCGATGGCGTTACGCCGGAGGGCGCGCCGAAACGAATCCACTCCAAGCGCCCCCACCTGGGCGCAAACCCGTACAGCCAGCGGGCGCACCAGGATACTGATCAGGACGATCGCCGCGGGAGAGAGGAAGGCAAATCCGGCCACCGTGAGGAAGGCCGCCCCGTAGCCGAACAGAGGGACCGGGCCCACGGGTTTCTGGTTAGCGCACAGGCCGGCCAGCACCAGCAGCCCCAGGCCCACCGCCCCCCAAAGGGTCCAGCGGCTCTCCCCGCGCTCCTCATAACTGCCCCGCGAGAGCGCCTCCCGCGGCACGATGCGGGCCGCCTCCAGTGCAGGGATCAGCGTGCCCGCCAGCGCCGCCCCCAAACCGAGAAGAATCCCCAGGACAATCCCCTGAGGGTCGGCAATTAACCGGGGTGTCACACCGGCAACGTAGAGGGCACCGACGGTGCGAGCCATCATCTTGAGGGCACTGCCGGCAAGACCCCAGCCCAGAAGGATTCCCAGAAGGCTTCCCGACAGGCCGTACAAGGCCCCTTCGGCCAGGAACAGAGCGAGGATCTGACTCCGTCCCATTCCCAGCGCGCGCAAAACCCCGATCTCTTCCCGCCGGGTGACCACGGCAAACGAAAGCGCATTGTAAATGAGGAAAACACCGACCCCGAGGGCCAGGAAACTCAGGATCCTCAGGTTGAGCTGGAACGAGGCGATCATCTTCTCAATCTGCCGCGTGCGGGCCTGCGGACGGTCCACTGTGAAGGAGCCGTTTCCCAGAGCCGCGATGCGGCTCCTCACTGCCGCTTCGGAGGCTTCGGGGCGTAAGACGATGCCGATCCGGTCGATTTTCCCCGCTTTGCGGAAAAGCCACTGGGCCGCCGACAGGTCCAGGAGGACGGTATGGCGGGGGAGAAGCAGCTTTCGATCTTTTCCTGCCTCGATGACCCCTCGCACCACCAGGTCAACGGCTCCCCGGTCCGTGACCACCTCGAACCGGCGCCCGGGGGCCAGACCCAAGGTGTCGGCCGCCGGGCGCGGCAGGAGCACGGAGTGCGGGTCCACCAGGAGGCTTAAAAAATCCCGGGAATCTCTTGTGCCGGTCAGGGGGAAATCCCGGAAGGGGTTAGCGCTGAGCAGATCGAGTCCCAGAAAGAGCAAGGTCTCCCGGGATCCGGCCACGGTGGCGTTCTCCTCGATGCGAGGAACCACCTCGGCCACTCCGTCAACGGCGGAGACTTTCAGGAGCAGGGTCTCTTCCAGCCCCAGGTCTCCCCGGCTCACCTCAAGCTGGCTTCTGCCCGCTGCGGCTTCGAAGGACTCTACGAAGGATCGCTCAACGCTCGTGTTGGCCAGGCGGACGGCCAGCGTCACGGCCACCCCCAGGACGACTCCAAAGAGGGTCAGGAGGTTGCGTAACCGATGTTCCCGGAGGTGACTCCAGAACAGAGACACTGCGAGAGTAAGGAAGGAGAAAAGACCTCTCCTCATGCTGCGTCCGGATTTTCGATCATGCCATCCCGCAGGCGCACGATCCGGTCGGCGCGAGCGCCTACTTCGGCACTGTGTGTGGCCAGGACCAGGGTTTTCCCGCGTTGGCGGCAGAGATCGAGAAGAAGGGCAAGGACCTCGAGCCCTACCTGAGAGTCCAGGTTCCCGGTGGGCTCGTCGGCTAAAACAATTTGCGGATCGTTGGCCAAAGCCCGGGCCAGGGCCACCCGCTGCATTTCCCCGCCGGAAAGCTGATAGGCTTTCTGCCGGGCCCGGTGTCCCAGATGAACGCGATCGAGGAGTTCACTTACCTGCGCTTCCACTTTCATGGCCGGCTGCCCGTTTAAGTGCAAGGGGAGGGCCACATTTTCCCAAACCGTGAGGGTAGGCAGCAGATGAAAGAACTGAAAGATGATCCCCACATGCCGCCGGCGGAACAGTGTGAGATCTTTCTCTCCCATCGCGGCCAGGGAGTGCCCGGCCACCCAGACCTGTCCCGCAGTCGGAACGTCGAGCCCGCCCATAAGGTTCAAAAGCGTGGTCTTACCGCAGCCGCTGGGACCCATGAGGGCAAGCGCTTCCCCCCGGGCGACCCGCACCGTAGCCCCCCGCAAGGCATGAACGGGCTCCGCCCCGTTCCAGTAGGTCTTGGTGACCCCTTCCAGGGCAATGGCCGGCTGTTCTCCTACTCCTCTCTTCTCCACGGACAATTCCAAGAAGACTCGCTGCCCAGAATATGTCAACTGGGGATTGTGAATTCCTAAAGGGTGGTCAGGAGTTTCATGAGATTGTGAAACTGTTGAGCAGGAATCTCAGGGTCCATTTCACCGGGAGTTACAAAAAACCATTCTCTCCCCAAGGAATCCCCCCAGGAGACCCGGTTCTTCAACGCCTCCTCTTCCCCGGCAAGGGCAGGTGCAGACAGAGGAACCCCGATCGGGCAATTCACCCGCCCGGCAGCTTCCCGGAAAAACTCGGCCGGCTGGTCTGTCAGGAAGGCAACCGCGTCGACCTGCACCTCTGCCAGGGAATCCAGAACCGCCAGGTCTGCAGGGCCATCCAGGGCCATCACCAAGGGGGCCTCAAAGTAGTTTGCCACGTTTACCTGAGGCCGGAAGAGGTCGGCAAGTAACTCCTTTCCCCAATTCCCCGGAACCGCCGGGACTGCATCCAGGAGGAGAAGGACCTCTGTTCTGATCTCGCAGAACTTCTTGAGAAGCCCGAGGCTCACCTCACCGCAGGTCAGCACCAGCTCCTCGGCAGCCGCGCTCTCCCTGCGAAACTCGCAGAGAAAGGAAGCTCCCGCCAACTGCCGAGCCAGCAAAAAAGGTCCGGGCACAACGCCAGCCACCCGGGGCGAACCTCGAAATTCAGCCAAGAGCCTGCGGGTGGCTTCCAGGACCACGGGCACGGCGCCCCGTTCTTCCCAGCCGGCGGGCCGGAAGCGCTCCATCTCCTGCACAGAGGACAGCAAAGGAACCGCAATCCGCTTCTCGCCGGCCTCCCACCCGCACGATGCGCCGCAGGCTTCGGCCAGCAGAGCGCGGTCAAAGTGATTGCTGACGATCCGGTAACCAAACAGGCGCTGGGCGGAGCGCAAGCAGCGGGTCAACGTTCCCGGATCCCTTTCAAGTTCCGCAGCCGATACCTGCTCCAGCGCGCCCGCCAGCCGATAGACCAGAGGGAAGAAGGGCCGCCCCCCGCCTCCAATCATCTCCAACAAAGTGCCCGCCATTTCCACTCCCTACAACGTACCCGCGAGAACTCCACTGCGAATATTGTCCCGCGGAGCTCATTCGGAAATCATCTCCTCTTAACACGACACTTGCATACCGTCAAGGCCGGTCAACTCTCGGTAGTATCCTAATTTGATCTTGTTGTCTTGGTGGCGATGA
>JACPSX010000198.1 GCA_016193065.1 Candidatus Tectimicrobiota bacterium
CATCATGCATTGGAAAGGGGGGCTTGCTATCGCGCTCGTGGCCGCACTGGTTCTGGGAGCCTCGGGCGCCATGGCCGCGGAGACCTACAAGATTGGAGCCATCTTCGCCCTTACCGGACCCGCATCGTCCCTGGGAATTCCGGAGAGGAACACTGCCTTACTGATTCAGGACGAGCTCAACAAGAAGGGGGGGATCCGGGGGCCCGATGGCCAGATGCACCCCGTCCAGATCATCATCTACGATACAGCCAGCGAGGAAACCAAGACCGTTCTGGCCACCAAGAAGCTGATCGAGGAAGACAAGGTTTCGGCGATAGTCGGCCCTACTCAGAGCGGGGAGAGCCTGGCGATCGTGGACACCGTGCAGAAGGCCCAGATCCCGCTCATCTCGGCAGCGGCCAGCATCAAGATCGTGGAGCCCGTGAAAGACCGCAAGTGGGTATTTAAAACTCCCCAGAGTGATACCCTGATCGCCTCGGTGCTGATCAGCTTCCTGAAGGAGAAAAATCTCTCCAAGGTGGCATTTCTGAGCGTCAACAATGCCTTTGGGGACAGCGGCCGGGTGGAATTTGAAAAGGTCGCTGAAAAGTCGGGCTTGCAAATCGTCGCCAGGGAAAAATTCGACGCTACGGATAAAGATATAACCGCCCAGCTCACCCGCCTGCGCGGGACCGATTTCCAGGCGGCCGTGGTGTGGGCCATCCCGCCGGCGGCCTCCATCGTTACGAAAAACTACCGGCAGATTGGCCTGCGCCAGCCCCTGTTCCAGAGCCACGGGGTGGGCAACAAGGCTTTCATCGATCTGGCCGGTCCGGCCGCCAACGGAGTTATCTTCCCGGTGGGCAAGTTGGTGGTAGCCGAAGATCTCCCCGGCAGCGACGCGCAAAAATCCGTTCTGGTTCAGTACGCCAAAGATTACGAGGCCCGCTTTGGTCCCCGCAGCACCTTTGGGGGGCATGCCTGGGACGGATTGCGGATCGTCCTGAAAGCCATGGAAAAAGCCGGCAGCGACCGGGCCAAGATCCGGGACGCCGTCGAGGGGATGAAAGAATTCGTGGGAATCAGCGGGGTCTTCAGATTTTCCGCCCAAGATCACAACGGTCTGGACACCCGGGCCGTCACTATGGTGGAGATCAAGGACGGTAAGTGGACCCTCGCCAGGTGAACACCATCCGGGGAGGCGCCTCCAGGCGCCTCCCCATTCGCCAGGATGGCAAGCTAAAACCGTAGTGAAAAACCGCAAGGCGTGGCGATGACCCTTTTGGGAAGTCAAATACTGCAGTATGTTCTGTCGGGAATCGTGGTGGGGGGAATCTACGCTCTCATCGCCATTGGGTTCGTGGTTATCTTCAACGTCACCGGAATCATCAACTTCGCCCAGGGGGAATTCGTGATGTTCGGCGGGATGCTGGCCGTCTCGCTGAATCAGGCGGGCTTTCCTCTGGGCGGGGCGCTGCTGGCGGCGACTCTTCTCACCGCATTGCTGGGCGCTTTGGTGGAAAGGGCGGCCATTAAACCGGCCAAGACGGCCTCCATCTCCACGCAGATCATCATCACGATCGGAGCCTCCATTGCCCTGCGGGGGATTGCTTTGATGATTTGGGGCACGGACCCATACCCCCTCCCCTCCTTCAGCGACGGGCCGCCCCTGGTTGTGGCCGAAGCCGCCGTCGTGCAGCAGGGACTGTGGGTCATCGGCGTCACTCTTCTGCTCCTGGTCGGGTTGCACGCCTTCTTCCACCGGACACTTCTAGGAAAGGCCCTGCGGGCCTGCGCCTACAACTCCGTGGGGGCACTTCTGAACGGCATCAGCGTGAGCCGCATGAGCCTGCTCTCCTTCTCCCTGAGCGCGGGCCTGTCGGCCGTGGCCGGGATCGTCATCTCCCCGATCACCTACGCCACCTACGACATGGGGAGTATGCTGGGGCTGAAGGGATTCGTGGCCGCCATGGTCGGGGGGCTCACCAGCATTCAGGGAGCCGTAGTTGGCGGCCTGTTGGTCGGCATCCTGGAATCCCTGGGAGCCGGAGTCGTGTCCTCCGGTTACAAGGATGCGGTGGCTTTCCTGGTGCTGCTCGCCCTGTTTTTCCTGAAGCCTGAAGGGATCCTGGGAGGGAAGGCGAAGGCATGAAGATACCCTTCATCTGGACGGCAATCGCCGCAGGATTGGCTTTGCTGCCTGTGGTTCTTCCCAGCAATTACTACCTGGGGATTATGATCTTCATCGGGCTCAACTCCCTGGCCGCCATGGGGCTGTGCCTGCTCATGGGCTACGCGGGCCAAATTTCCCTCGGACACGCCGCCTTTTTTGGGATGGGTGCCTACATCTCGGGGATTCTTTCGGTCTCCTATGGTTTCCCCCCCTGGCTGTCCGTGATCGCTGCCGTTACCGCCACCGCATTGCTGGCCTTCGTTCTGGGTGTCCCAATCCTGCGATTGCAGGGCTACTATCTGGCTGTAGCCACTCTAGGGCTGGGCATCATCGTGTACCTGGTTTTTATGAACTGGACTTCTTTGACAGGAGGACCCTCGGGCCTGTCGGCGATTCCTTATCTGGCACTGGGGCCGCTCAGCTTTAACCGGGATCTCAAGGTTTACTACCTGGTTTGGGCCGTGGTTTTTCTCGCGCTGGCCTGCGGGCACAACATCGTGAAGTCCCGGGTCGGCAGGGCCCTGCGTTCCATACACAGCAGCGAGATCGCGGCTCAGGCCATGGGCATCAACACGGGCCGCTACAAAGTTAAGGTCTTTGCTCTAAGCGCCGCCTACGCGGCCTTGGCCGGGGGGCTTTATGCTCACTACCTGACGTTTATTAGCCCTGCCCCCTTTGGCTTTCAATTCTCCATCGAGCTTCTTGTCATGGTCGTGGTCGGAGGGATCGGGGATTTATCGGGAGCCATCTTGGGTGCCGCGGTAATCACCTTGCTTAGCGAGATACTCAGAGACCTTATGCCCCATCTCTTTTCTTACGGAGCCGGAGAATACGAAATCGTCTTCTTCGGGATTCTGCTTATCGTGTTCATGATCTTCCTGCCCGGGGGGTTGGTCCAGGGTCTGGATTTCCTGCGGCGGCGGCCCCGGGTGATGGCCCAGAGGTAACAGTGAGCTTACTGCAAGTAAAGCGGATCACGAAGCACTTTGGCGGGCTTACGGCTCTCTCGGACTTAAGCTTCTCCGTCGAGGAGGGGAAGGTCTTCGGCCTCATCGGCCCCAACGGAGCCGGCAAAACCACGCTTCTCAATATCATTTCCGGTTTTCTCAAGGCCACCTCCGGAAACATCATCCTGCAGGGAAAATCCATCACTGGATGCCACCCTCACATACTGGCCAGCCGGGGAATCAGCCGCACGTTTCAAAACGGCCAGATCTTCGGCAACATGACTGCTCTGGAAAATGTCATGGTGGGGTGTCATATCCGCTTCGGCGGGGAATTCCTCAACGCCGCCCTGCAGACAGGTTGGAGCCGTCGGCAGGAGGGAGAAATTCGCCAGGTATCAGTGGAAATTCTTGCCTCCATGGGTCTGCAGGCCTGGGCTCAGGAACCCGCCGACAGTCTTCCGTTCGGGCTCCAGCGCTTGTTGGAGATCGCCAGAGGAGTGGCCACCAAACCCCGGCTCCTGCTGCTGGATGAGCCCGCCGCGGGACTCAACCGCGAGGAAAAGGAGCGTCTAACCCTGGAGATCGCCAGACTCCGATGCCAGGGGATTACGATCATCTTGGTGGAACACGATATGGATGTCGTCATGTCCATCTGCGACCGGCTCGTGGTTCTCAATTACGGCCAGAAGATTGCCGAGGGAACCCCCGAGGAAGTTCAGAAGGATCGGGAGGTCGTTGCCGCCTACCTGGGAGACGAAGATGGTTTCCATGCTTGACGTGAGCGGGGTATCAGCCGGATACGGCCGCATCGGCGTTTTGAAAGAAATCACTCTCCGGGTTGGACCTGGAGAAATCGTGGCCATCGTGGGGGCAAACGGCGCCGGTAAGTCGACTCTCTTAAAAACCATTTCGGGGCTGGTCCGGGCCCGGCGCGGAATGATCCGCGTCGAAGATCAGGAGATCACCCACTGGGCTCCCGAGAAGATCGTGCGGTCCGGGGTGCGACACGTTCCGGAAGGACGACAGCTCTTCGGTCCCCTCTCGGTCCTGGATAACCTCCTGTTGGGTGCCTACGGGGATTCGACCTTAGCCAACCGAAAGGCAGTTATGGCTCGGGTGGAGCAGGTCTATGAGATCTTTCCCATTCTCCGGCAGCGGAATGCCCAGAGAGCCAATACCTTAAGCGGCGGAGAGCAACAGATGCTGGCCATCGGGCGCGCCCTGATGGGGACTACGAAGCTCCTTTTGCTGGATGAGCCAACCACCGGTCTGGCTCCCCTTATCGTGAGAGAGATTCTGAATGTGATTTTGCGACTGCGGCGCCAGGGAATTTCCATCTTGCTTGTAGAGCAAAATGCCCGCTTGGCCTTTTCGGTGGCAACACGAGCCTACGTCATGGAAACCGGGCGGGTCGTGCTGGCGGGAACCCCGGAGCAGTTGATCCTGGAAGACACGGTTCGCAAGGCGTATTTAGGCAATTCCCCCAAACTGATCAGGACCGAGGTAACCCAGAGGTAGATGAGGTAGATTATGAGAATGGAACCCGACAATGGAACACCGGATCCCTACAGCGACAAGCTAGAACCGATCCTGAAGACTGCCGCCAAGCTCATTGCTGAGAAAGGGTTCGACAAGGCCTCGATTCGTACTCTCGCCCAAGCCCTCGACGTGAGCCTGGCGAGCATCTACTACTACTTCAAGGGGAAGGAGGAAATCCTCTTCCTCATCCAGGATAGTGCCCTGGACAATCTGTTGTTAAGCCTCCGCGAGCGGCTCTCCCAATCCCAGGATCCCCTGGCAAGACTTTATGCCTTCATCCATAATCATCTCACCTTTGCCCTCAATTATCCAAACGAACATCGAGTCTGCGCCACCGAGATCGACAGACTTTCGGGAGAATTCCAACACCGGGTGGCTGAAAAGCGCCGGCTCTATTTCCAGATGGTTTCCTCCATCTACACGGAAATTCAGGAGAAGCATGACCTTTCCTCGGATGACACCAGGGCTCAGGTCCTCTGCCTTTTTGGAGCACTGAACTGGATTCATACCTGGTACCAGCCCGAAAAAGACGGCGACGTCAACAAACTGAGCCTGCGCATCCTGCGGGTGTTTGCCCAGGGACTTTCTCTCACCGGGAGGGACAAGATTCCCGGCCTCGAGGAAATTCTGCAGGGGATTTCCGAGCAGAGAATCTTCCGCCTGGGCGAAGCCCTCTATTGAACCAGGGAGCCTCGGTTCTCTGCAGTGTTTTCCTCGAAAGATCAAGAACTCTGGGGAAATTTGTGGGAGGAGATCAGGGAGAGTGCCCGGTGCATCTCCCGGTCCGGGGTAATTTCCCTCAGGATGTGGACGATCAGGGGGGGCTTTTCCTCGCCCGCAGGCAGGGAGAGAATGGTGATGTTCAGGCGTACCTCTGCACCGCCGGCGCGGGGCACCAGGAGATCAAACCTCTGGATGGGAAGTTCTCGTTCGACCATCACTTTTACCGGACAGCAGTTGTAGCAAAACAGGTTCCGAAACATATCTTTTCCCTGGAAGACCTCGTAACATGGCCGTCCCAGGGCGCGGGAGGATTCGACTTCCAGGATCCGCTCCAATTCCGAATTCCAAAGGGTGATGAAGCCGTTCCCGTCCACGACAAACACCCCATCGCCGGCCCCGGCCAGCCCCTCCAGCCACAACTTTAAGACCTCAGGGACTTCCAATTTTCCTCCCCTGGACTTTCACATGTTTCTAACATTTCCTATGGCCCATCCTAGCGCCCCTGCCGGGGTCGGGGAATAGTGCAAACACGCTAATTTCCTATACCGGATGGCCCAAACCGTCCGGTCTACCGGAAAATCGCAAAACGTTCCCCGGCCTTTTCTGTAGTTTCCACCGCGGAGAGGACGCCGCTGGGGAAAGCAGTGAAACGAGGCAGGCAGATCAGATCAAGTGATTTTGATATGCGTAGACGACCGCTTCCAGCTTGCTGTGCACTCCCAGCTTCATGAGTATGTTCTGGGTGTGATTTCGCACCGTGGCGGGGCTGATGTAGAGCTGTTCGGCAATCGCCTGAGGATCGAGCCCCTTGGCTGTGAGCTTTAAGACCTCGAGCTCCCGCGAGGTGAGCCTGGGAGGGGCGGCGCTGGTAGTTTCTTCCTGATCCTGGTTGGCCTCCTTTTCAGGCCAGGGGAGCTCCTCCCTCAAATCCAGGAGCTGACGGACGAGCTTTTGCAACTGCTCTCGTTGCTCGACTTCACGGAAGAGATGGAGCATCGTGAACAGATTTCTCTTGACTCCGGGGATAATCAGGACGCTGACGTTGGCCCAAAGGGACTTTCCGTTTTTCCCCTTCATGAGAAGGTCGTAATTGCGGATCGGCTCGCCTTTCTTGGCCAACCGCATCACCTGGCAATCCTGGAAACAGAACAGGTTCTCGTACTGATCCCGACCCGAGACGACTTCGAAGCAATGCTTCCCCACCACCTCTTCCGATTTAAACCCGAGCAGCTTCTCGGCGGCCTTGTTCCACATGACGATACGGCCGCGCGCATCAATCGCAAAGGCTCCATCCGCAGTTGTCGATATGATATCCAGCACGTCCTTTTCCTTGCCCACTGTTCCCTTCCCCCACTGGCCTATGGAAAATAGACTATCCTCCGGCGCGTGTACGTAAGCATATTTTACTAAAGATTTTACATTACTCAAATGGTTTTTTGTGCGGAAATGGACCCAGGCAAGACTAAAAAATGGGGAAATGGGGGGCAACAGATGGAGGGGGGAAATCTGTTGCCCCACAGGAAACGTCTCCCGCGACGTTCCACCACTCCCCAAGGCAAAAGACGGGGGCAAGGAGAGATCTCAAGGCTCCTCTGAGGAACGAGCCCAGTCTCCCCGGAGCACCCGGAAAAGCAAATAAGCAAACCCACCCGCCGTCCCGGACAAGAACGTGTAGGCCATTACAAGATCAAAACTGAGAAGTTGCTGTCCCATTGGGTTGAGTTTGCCTTCCTATGATCTGTACCGCCCACTCTTCGGGAGCTTCACGGGCATGCTGAACAGCCTGAACTCCCTGCGCTCCATTTATACTCCACTTGTCGGAAAGTGCAATTTCGATACCTTTTCAGGATCCCCCGAAAAGAAGCATTTCCAGTAGGTTCCAGACCCGACCCAAATCAAACCCGGGAATCAATGGGTGCTTTGACCCAACATCTGTGTGAAATCACTCAGCGCTCCGGAAATGACGCCGAGATTCGCGGGCAGCGGCATACCCCTATTGAAATCGCTTTTCCAGAAGGGAAGAAAACCATGGGATCGACGGGATTTTCCGATTTATGCAGCCGGTGATGGAAGTGAAGGGAAAGGACTTAGATCCAGATGACGCCCGTACCAGGCAGCTTGTCCAAAAATGACAAGGGGTGCTTCCGGAAAGCACCCCTTGATCCATTTTTTCTCTCTTTTAGAGAGCTAAAGCGGTTATCCGCCTCAATTCGCCGCACCTCTTTGGCCTCTACCCATTTAACTGCGGCCCAAAATCCGGTAGAGGCCAGACTGAGGGAATTTCAAGACATGTATGAAAATGCATAGCATGTCTGGGCACCACCTTTCGCGTGTATATATACCCAATCATTTGCCTCAGGTCAATGATTAATTTTTCTTATTCACCTAGAACGGTCTTTCTGCCACACTAACTCGGCAGGAAGTGGCACAGTGGTTGCCTTTTCTTAAAGGTTTGCAGGTTGCCAGGGGATATGGAAAAAAGGAAACCAAGCTGTTCAAGACGCAAGATTCTTCAAGGGTTTGGGGCCGCCGGGACGGCCGGCCTGATTCTCGGCAGCAGCTATGTTTCTTTGAACTTCTTTTCTCCCAAAGCCTTGTACGATCCTCCAAACCGGTTTCGGGCCGGCAAGCCCGATGATTTCCTGAACAGCAAGGTCACGGAAATCTGGAAGGAAAGCCAGAAGATCTGGCTGGTACGGTCGGCTAGCGGACTCCATGCTCTCGTGGCGGTCTGCACCCATCTGGGGTGTACTCCAAACTGGTTTCCGGAAGAGGAGAAGTTTAAGTGCCCATGCCACGGCAGCGTTTTTAACCTGAAAGGAGACGTGGTCTCGGGACCGGCTCCCGAGCCTTTATTTCGAACTCCCATTGTCTTGAACGAGAAAGGAGACCTGATCGTCGGCACCGGCAACTTGGGGATCCGCCTCCCCGAGCAGTCAAACCGTGAACCCCAACGTTCCGGAGAAGGTTTCTTGATCCGTGTGTAGGGGTCCCCTGTTGGGATACCCTGGTTCACCTAAATACTTCGGGGGCAAACTATGACCGAGGGGGAACACTTCAAAGAAAAACTGTTCCGTTCGCAACTCTGGCGGTCGGTTTTTCGCCATCCTTACCCGCGCTCCCCCCGGGAGGAGCGCCGTCGATCCCGGACCAACTTCTTCCTGCACCTCCACCCCCCCGTCATTGAAAGGGAGCGGCTCAAGATCTCCCAAACCTGGGGCCTGGGGGGGATTTCCTTCCTCTTGTTCCTGATCCTCGCGTTCAGCGGTGGACTGTTGATGTTTTACTACCGCCCATCCGTAGAACACGCCTACCATGACATGAAGGATCTGGAATATGTGGTGAGCTTCGGCCCGTTTTTGCGCAACCTCCATCGCTGGGCAGCCCACGCGATGGTGATTACGGTCATTGCCCACATGGCCAGGGTCTTCTATGCCGGTTCTTATCGTCCCCCCAGGGAACTGAACTGGGTGGTGGGGATCTCCCTACTGGTGTTTACCCTCTTGCTGAGCTTTACGGGATACCTCTTGCCCTGGGATCAGCTTGCCTACTGGGCCGTCACAGTCGCAACCCACATGGTGCGGGCTGCCCCTCTCATTGGAGCAGACGGGCCCTTGACTCTGGTCCGCTCTGGAGGAGACTTAAGCGCCCTCCTGCTTGGGGCAAGGACAGTGAGCGCGCCGAGCCTGCTGCGCTTCTATGTGCTGCATGTTTTTCTGCTCCCCTTGGCCATGGCGGCATTAATCGCCTTCCATTTCTGGCGGGTCCGCAAAGACCGGATGATCCGGAAGCCCCTGTGAACCGGGGAGGAAAGATAACCATGGAAACTGGGGAAAGATCAGGAGCAGAGGGGCAAAGCAAGGAAGCCGCTCTGGCTGTGCGGGCGCCCCTTCCATCCTTTCCGGGAAGACCTTCGGAGGAAAAAGAAAGCAGCCTCGAACCGCAGAGAGTCCCCACTTTCCCGAACCTGGTCTACATTGAATTAATCGCCGCTCTGGCAGTGACCGCCCTGCTCATTTTTCTTTCCCTCGGGTTTGACGCCCCGCTTCAGGAAATGGCCGATCCGAACCTAACTCCGAACCCCTCCAAAGCCCCGTGGTATTTCGTAGGGTTCCAGGAGCTTCTCGTTTACTTTGACCCCTGGATCGGAGGATTTCTCATTCCCCTGATGATCATTGTCGGACTCATTCTCTTCCCTTACCTGGACCCGACACGAAAAGAAGGCGAAGGCTACCGGTTCCGGGACCGCCCGCTGGCAGTCACAATCTTTACGGCGGGGCTGACCCTCTGGTTTGTCTTGATCGCGTTGGGATCTTGGTTTCGAGGCCCAAACTGGCAGTTTTACTGGCCCTGGGAGTCATGGAACATCGAGAAGCCCCTTCCGAAACAAACCACGACTCTGCCGGCCGCCATTGGCATCTCCATACTGATTGGTTACCTGGCAGCGGGCTTTACACTCCCGGCAATCTTCTTGAAAGGACTTCTGCGGCGGCTGGGAATTGTCCGATATCTCTTGTTCGCGGGGATTCTCTCGATGATGGGCGGAGTGTTCCTCAAGATCGGGCTGCGCCTGCTCTTCAACGTGAAGTATGTCCTCCAGACCCGCTGGTTCAACCTCTAGGAGTCGGGTGAGGAAATGAGGGACTTCTTTTTTGGACTCTTCGGTTTGGCAGTCCTCCTTGGACTCGGAGCGGTCATCTGGCAACATAACCAGCGGCCCTGGGTTCGATATCAGAGGGAGTTTTATGCCCAGAAGGAGAAGCTCCTGATCGAGGCGAAAAACAAGGCCCGGGATGTAAGGGAAACGGAGCGCCTTGATCGCGAGATCGAGAAGATCCGGGCAACATCCCCGCAGGTGCAGCAGATTGCTCTGAGCCATCTCAATTGGGCCGACCGTTGCACGACCTGTCATCTGGGGATCGAGGATCCCCAATTCAGCAACGCACCCCAACCCTTCAGGACTCACCCGGAGCCCTTTCTCTCCTGGCACCCCCCGGAACAATTCGGCTGCACCCCTTGTCACCGCGGGCAGGGCTTGGCAACAACCCGCGATGCTCACGGAGGAGCCAGGAATTGGAAAGAACCCATGCTGCCCGCTGAATTCCTGGAAGCCTCCTGCGCGACATGTCACCGCAATCTGACGAAGCGTGTGGCTCCCATCTGGTTCCGGGGTCGAGAGCTTGTTGATTTCCTGGGTTGCCGGGGCTGCCATGCGATTGGAGGCCTGAAGTCTGCGGAAAAAATCGGGCCTCCCCTGAACAACGAGAGCCGAAAGGTGAAGCCCGGCTGGCTGCTGAACTATCTCAAGGATCCCAGAAAGTACTCCGCCGAGACCCGTATGCCGAACTACAAGCTCCCGGAAGCGGAGACACTCGCCCTGCGGGATTTTCTCATGACCCTGCGCACAGACCCGGACCCGGCAGAGGCAGTCCGATGGGATCCCGGAGAAAAGCAAGCGGCCCGCGGCAAGAAATTGTTTGAAGATCTCGGTTGCCTGTCCTGCCACGCACTGGCCGCCGCGAAACCGGCGGGATTTTTCCAGGCCCCCAAACCAGGCCCCGAGCTGAGCCGGATCCGGGAAAAGATCAACCCGGTCTGGCTGGTGAATTACTTGATGGATCCCTCTAGGGTACAACCCGGGACCCGAATGCCCCTCTACCGTCTGACCCGGGACCAAGCCCAGGATCTGGCTGCATTCCTGTTGAGCCAAAACGCGGAGAATAGCAAGGACCAGGATGGAGAACCCGCTTTCCAGCCCGATCCGGCCAGGGCCCGGGAAGGGAAAGGGCTCGCGATCAAGTACAACTGTGTCGGTTGCCATGAAATCGAGGGGATCCGCCAGGGAGAAGCGGGCCCTCCTCTGGATGGAATCGGCGGCCGCAACGTGGAGCGCCTTGATTTCGGCTCCAATCCCAAAGGGAAAGACCGCAGCCTTTACTCCTGGCTCGAAGCAAAGCTGACGACCCCGAGAACCTATCGGGAGGGGCTCAAGATGCCCGAAGTGAACCTAAGAAGAGGGGAAGAAAAAGCCGTCGTCACGTTCCTGTTGAGCTTGGTGGCAAGACCCTTCCCCGAACTGCACCCAGAGGGTACCCGGGTGGCGGCTCCGCATACTCTGGAGCCTGCCGTACCCTCCGGCGGACCGGCCGGCACCCTGTGGAGAAAACTCCAGTGCACAAGCTGCCACCGGATTGGAAACTCGGGGGGAAGCATCGGCCCCGATCTCAGCGGAGAGGGGAGCCGCGTGCGCCGGGCCTGGCTGGAACAATACCTGAAAAGGCCAAAACCCCTTCGCCCCCTTCTCCAAGCCCGGATGCCCGACTTCCATCTCCAGGACTCCGAGGTCAGGATCCTGGCCGACTTTATTTCAACCAGCCTCTGGTCGCAAGACGTCGGAAGGAATTCTCGGGGGTCCCTGGATTTGTCCCGGGAAACCGCGGAAAAGGGCAGGCTCCTTCTTAGAGAATCCGGCTGCATCGGTTGTCATGAACTTGAGGGTAAGGGAGGAAAGGTAGGCCCCCGCCTCGACCGGATCGCTGAGCGCCTGAACGAAGACTGGATCCGGGCTTATCTAAAAGATCCCCAGAGGATGTTTCGGGGGGCGGCCATGACCCCTAACTATGGCTTCGACGACGAGCAGATCCGGGCTCTGACTGCCTATTTGCTCAGGGGAGTTCCATGAAGTTTCAAAGAATCAAAGCCAGGATCCGCTTCTTCCCCTGGGTGGTTCTGTTCGTCATGGTGACCGCGGCGGGTGGCTGCTCGGGCGGGGATCAGACTGCACTTGAAACACAACCTCTCCTGGTCAAGAAGCGGGTTTCCGAGCGGGTCTGGCGCGGAAAAGAAATTTACGTTTCTCACTGCGCCGCCTGCCATGGTCTCCAGGGACGCGGGGATGGACCAAACACAGACCGCCTGGAGCGCCCCCCTCGGGATTTCACTGCAGCCGAATTCATGGCAGCCAAGACAGACGATTATCTCTACCGGGTGATTGCAGGAGGCGGCAAGTCGGTGGGTCTTTCCTCTCTAATGCCCCCCTGGGGCAAAACCCTAAATACGGAAGAAGTTTGGGATCTGGTCAAGGTCCTGCGGCAATTTTCCCAATCTTCCCCTCTGGACAGCAGCCGCCAGGCTCACGGGACAGCAGAAGGAGGGAGCGGCCCTCACCAGGGAGAACAATCCGACCCGATTTCTCAAAAAGGAAGGAGGTGAACTATGGGCAACAAAAAAAGAAAGGCTCCAAAGAGTGAAGAGCCGCTTTCTCCACCCAAAAAACAGGGGAAAGCGGCGATTCTGGTGCTGGCTCTGGCTGTCATCCTCGTCGCGGCTGTCGGGATTTATTACATCAGCCGCCCGAGTGCCGGCCCGGCCCGCACATCTCAAGCATCCCCGGCGGAGTATCCGAGGAGAGAGACCAGACCGACTCTCTCTCCGGCCATGTTCACCGGGGAAGTCGCGGCGACTTATCAGGTGGCCCAGGAGATCCCCGAAGTCCTGGACCAACTCTACTGCTACTGCAAGTGCCGGGAGAACTTCGGGCACAAGAGCCTTCTGACTTGCTATGTCGATCGCCACGCATCGACCTGACACGTCTGCTTGGATGAGGCGCAGTTGGCGTCTCAAATGCACAAGAAAGGGGCAACGCCCCAGGAGATTCAAAAGGCCATCGACCGGCAGTTCGGCTAATCCGACAAACGACCCGGGAGGCGGCTCTCCCAGGCCCTCCGCCGACGGGCCTGCGGGAGCTGCCTGCCCGGAATGGGCAGGTCAGACGGAAAAGCGGCGGGGTCCGATCCCGCCAGCGGGGCTCCCTGGACTCCGGAAATGTTTGGGATTCATCACGAATCTGCAGTATAATCGGCCCAATCGGAATGCGGGAGAAGGTGGAAAAAGGGAGACTCGACTATGGTTCAGGATCTCGACCTGACCCCCCTGGGGATCATTAATCTAGCTGTTAATAAAGAAAAGGACTCGTTCTCGGCGTTTGCCAAGGCAGCTCAGGTATGCTCGGGGCTCAAGCTCAGGCGCACCTTGAACCAGCTTGCCCTCGAAGAGCTTCGCCACATTCTAAGGCTCATGGAGATGTCCGAAGGGCTTTCCGGGGACCCGCTGGAGGTTATCGATCTGACGATCCCTATAACCCCCTCTTACACGGAGCTTCTGGGGCAAGAAGAAGAGGTGCTGGGAGCCGCCATTCGCAGTGAGCGGGAGTCCAGGGACTTCTACCGAAACATCATCGACCAGATCCCGCCGGGCGGGGAAACCGCGGAGGTACGGCAACTCTTGCAGGATCTCATCCGGGAAGAGGAGCAGCATGAGGAATCCCTCAAGCTCCTCACCTTGGTGAAACGCGACCGGTAATCGCCGGGGTCCCTGGAGGGCCCCCCTTACTTCTCCCGCTTACGCTTTCCGTAAGCGCGGATTCTCCTGGGCATCCACGACGGCAATGGCGGTCATGTTGACGATGTCGTTAATCTCGGCGCCGCGCTGGAGCACGTGGACCGTCTTTTCCATCCCCATGAGAATCGGGCCGATGGCCTCGGCGCCTCCCAGCCGGTTCAGGAGCTTGTAGCAGGCGTTTGCGGACTGCAGATCAGGAAAGATCAGCACGTTGGAACCCCCCTTCAAGCTCGAGAAGGGGTAGGTCCCCTCGATGATCTCAGGGACCACGGCGGTGTCGGCCTGCATCTCACCATCGACCATGAGAGTCGGGGCCCGCTGCTTGACGATCTCGGTGGCTCTCTGGACCTTCCCGGAATAGGGGTGTTGGGTACTCCCGAAATTGGAAAAGCTCAGCATGGCCACCCGCGGCTCGATGTCGAAGCGCCGGACCGTCTCGGCGCTCATGATGGCAATCTCCGCCAGCTCTTCCGCGGTGGGATCGATGACGACCGTGGTGTCGGCCAGGAAATACACCCCGTGCTTGAAGACCAGCATATAGAGGCCATGGACCTTGGAGACATCCTGGCGCTTCTTGATGACCATCAAGGCCGGGCGGATCGTATCCGGGTAGTGCATTGTGAGCCCGGAGATCAGCCCATCCGCATCCCCCAGGTGAACCATCATGGAGCCGAAGATATTCGGGGTGCAGATGAGATCCCTGGCCTCCACCCGCGTGACTCCCCGGCGCTGGCGGATCTCCCAGAGCTCTTGAATGTAGTCTTCCAGGCGCTCGAATGAGCCGGGCTGCACAATCGTGACCCCGTCCAGATCCAGCCCCAGAGTTTCCTCTTTCTGGCGGATGACCTCGGGGTTCCCCAGCAGGATGGGCTTGGCAATTCTCTCCTCCAGGATCACCTGGCAGGCCCGCAAAATCTTCTCAGCTTCTCCTTCGGGGAAGACAATTCTTTTCGGATCGCGCCGGGCTTTGTGGATCACGGTCCGCATGATCTCCCGGGACCGGCCCAGGAAGACTTCCAGACGTTCGCGATATTCTCCAAGGTTCTCGATCCTCTGGCGAGCCACCCCGGTTTCTATAGCTGCCTGGGCTACCGCCGGAGCCACCCACAGAAGAACCCTAGGGTCAAAGGGTTTGGGGATGATGTAGTCGCGGCCGAACTTGATCACGTCAACACCGTACGCCCGGCACACGGTGTCGGGAACATCCTCCTTGGCCAGAGAGGCCAGGGCCACGGTGGCGGCCTTCTTCATCTCCTGATTGATGGCCCGAGCCCTGACGTCAAGAGCCCCGCGGAAGATGAAGGGAAATCCCAGAACATTGTTGACCTGGTTGGGATAGTCCGAGCGCCCGGTGGCCATGATCACGTCGGTGCGGGCTGCCTTGGCCTCCTCGTAGCTGATCTCCGGATCCGGGTTGGCCAGGGCAAAGACGATGGGGTTCTTGGCCATGGAGGCCACCATGTCCTTGTCCACGGCCCCCTTCACGGAGAGGCCGACAAAAACATCCGCTCCGGCCATCACCTCCCGCAGCGTGCGCAGGGGGGTGTCGCCAGCAAAACGATCTTTGTAGGGGTTCATCCCTTTTGTGCGCCCTTTGTAGATCACCCCCTGGGTGTCACACAGGATGAGATTCTCTCGCTTCACCCCCAAGGCCACATAGTATTCGGCGCAGGCAATCCCCGCGGCTCCGGCCCCGTTAAAGACCACCTTGATCTTGTCCGGGGGCTTTCCGACCAGCTCCAGAGCGTTCAGGAGCGCGGCCCCGGTGATGATGGCGGTGCCATGCTGATCGTCGTGAAAGACGGGGATCTGCAGAACTTCGCGCAGCGTCTCCTCGATATAGAAGCAGTCGGGGGCCTTGATGTCCTCCAGGTTGATCCCCCCGAAGGTCGGCTCCAGAAGCTTGCACACACGGATCACGTCTTCCGGGTCCTTGGATGCCACCTCCAGGTCGAAGACGTCAATATCGGCGAATCGCTTAAAGAGGACCCCCTTTCCCTCCATAACCGGCTTGCCGGCCAGAGGCCCGATGTCGCCCAAGCCCAGCACCGCCGTGCCGTTGGTAACGACAGCCACCAGGTTCCCCTTGGTCGTGTAGGAAAAGGCTAAATCGGGATCCCTTTCAATCTCCCGGCAGGGCTCTGCGACGCCGGGAGTATAGGCCATGGAGAGATCCTTCTGGGTCAAGCAAGGTTTCGTGGGAATAACTTCAATTTTGCCCTTACGTCCAGAGCGATGGTACTCGAGTGCTTCCTCTCGCCGGATCATGGGTGATTTCTCTCCTTACCGACTGCCCCCCGAGGAAAACGGAGAAAAGGATTTATACCTTTGGCACCATGGCGGTCCGGCCAGCGGCAAACCCCGCCTCAAGAGCTCGGGTATTGAGAGCCTCGGTTCCTTTGGGAACCCGGGCCAGAACCGCCTTCTTGATAGCCTCCCGGGTCACGATTCCGGAAATCTCCGTGATGACCCCGAGGGCCACGATGTTCGCCACGATTTCCTTCCCAATCTCCTCTCGGGCAATCTGGATCATGGGAACCTGATAGACCTGGAAGCTTCCGGGGGGGATGGAGGGCACATAGGTGGCATCGACGACCAAGTGCCCCCCTTCTTTCAGATCTTTCACGTACTCATTACAACTTTCCTGGGTCAAGGACAAGAGCAGATCCACACGCGTCGCTTTCGGGTAATCAATCTCCTCGTCGCTAATAATTACCTCCGACTTGCTCTTCCCTCCCCGCGATTCCGGACCATAGGATTGGCTTTGAGTCACGTTTTTGCCGTCGTAAATTCCCACCGCCTCGGCCAGGATCACTCCCGCAAGAATCAGCCCCTGTCCTCCTTCTCCGCTGAGACGCGCCTCATAACGCATGGCCATTCCCCTCAACTTTCACACGATCGATGAGTTGCTGATAGCGGGCCGTGTACTCGGTCGCCTCGTGCTTGTGAAGAATCTTTGTGAAGACTTTCCCCGCCAGTTGCTCCGGGGTGTACCTTCCCTGCTGGTCAATGGGAACGACCTTGTCCTTCTGGGCCAGGAGCATGTCCGCCGGATCTCCAAGCTTGTTTTTCCTGCCGTAAATTTCGGGGCAGTCCGTGATCACCTCCAGGAAAGAAAAGCCGGGATGCTGAATCGCCTCCACGATGAGCTTTTCCAGGGCCACGGCATGGTACGTGGTTCCCCGGGCCACAAAGCTCGCACCCGCCGCTTCCGCCAGCTTGCAGGCGTCGAAAGAGGGTTCCATCTGACCGTAAGGCATCGTGCTGGCCCACATGCCCATCGGGGTTGTGGGAGCAACTTGCCCGCCGGTCATGCCGTAAGTCGCGTTGTTGAACAAAATGCAGGTGACGTCGATGTTGCGGCGGCAGGCATGAATAAAGTGATTGCCTCCGATGGCCAACCCGTCGCCGTCTCCCGTGATCACGATCACCTTGAGTTCCGGCCGAGCCAGCTTGACACCGGTGGCAAAGGCCAGAGGGCGACCGTGCGTGGTGTGAAGCGTATTAAAATCCACGTAGCCCGGTAGGCGGCCCGCACAACCGATGCCGGAAACCATGGCCACGTCGTCTTTTTGAATCTTCAACCGGTCGATGGCGCGCAGGATGGATTTGGTGATGATCCCGTTGCCACACCCCTTGCACCAGATCAGCGGGAACATCTCCTCCCGCATGTACTCTTCGTAGACAAACATTTAACCCTCCTTAATCGCAGAAAGGATCTGAGAAGGTGGAATGGGCTCCCCGTCCGCCTTCAGACAGGGGAGAACACGGGTCTTGCCGTGAACGGCCCTCTCCACCTCGTAAATCAGCTGTCCCATGTTCATCTCCGCCACCACAATGGTCCGCACCCGCTCGCCGAGAGCGGCCACATCTTTCTCCGGGAAGGGCCACAACGTCCGGGGCCTTAATAGGCCCGCCCGAATGCCGAGATCCCGGGCCTCTCGAACAGCCCCGCGGGCCGAGCGGGCGGTGCTGCCGATGGCAAATACGGCGACCTCGGCATCGTCCGTGAGAAAACTTTCCGTCGAGAGAATGTCGTCCAGGTGCCGATCGATCTTGCGCTTCAGGCGCTCCTGGAGGGCCTGCACAATGGCTGGTTTTTCAGTGGGCAGTCCATGCTCGTCGTGCATGAGCCCGGTGATATGATAGCGATAGCCTTCCCCAAAATTAGCCAGGACGGGAATGTCGTCATCTGTCGGCCCATAGGGGACGTACTCATCGGGCGAACAAGTAGGCTGTGTGCGGTCTACAATCTCGTATTCCCCAGGCAGCGGAATCTCCACTGTTTCCCGCATGTGGCCCAG
>JACPSX010000194.1:0-1566 GCA_016193065.1 Candidatus Tectimicrobiota bacterium
AGCGGGCGTGCACCGAGGCCACCATGAAGTCGCACGTTTTCCACACGGCCTCGTCGTAATCGAGGCTGCCGTCGGCCAGAATTTCCAGCTCGATCCCCTTGAGGAGCACGAAGTTCTCGAAGGCTTCGTTGAGGCGGTCGATTTCTTCCTGCTGGCGCCGGAGGCGCTCCCGGTCCAGGCCGTGGGCATAGCGGGCCGTCTCGCTGTGGTCCGCAATCCCCAGGTAGGAGTAGCCGAGCTTTTGGGCCGCCTCCGCCATCTCGGCAATGGGAACCGCGCCGTCGCTGTAATCGGTGTGGACGTGGAGAACCCCGCGAATATCCTTCTCCTCGAGAAGGTCGGGCAACTCGCCCCGGGCGGCGGCTTCGATCTCTCCCAGCCCTTCACGAAGTTCCGGCACGATCCAGGAAAGCCCCAGGGCTCCGTAAATTTCCTCTTCGCTACGGCAGGTGACCTCTTTTCCCGACTGGCTCAATCCCCGGTCAGCTAAGGAGAACCCTTTGAGAGAAGCATGGCGGGCAAGGGCCTCCCGGTGTTCGGAACTTCCCGTCCCGTACAGGAGAGCGAAGGGATAGGAAGCGCCAGGGACTACCTGGATTTCCACCGGAATTCCCACTTCCCACTGGCCGCAGGCCTTGCCGCCTCCCGGCAGTTCCGGATTTCCCAAGTCCGGCCACCGGCGAATTGCCTCACGGACCTCTTCCGAGCAGGCACTGCTTACCACACAATCAATGTCCCGGACGATCTCTCTCCTCCTGCGCACGCTCCCCGCCAGGGAGGCTTCTTCTACTCCGGGCACGCGGCGCAGTTTTTCCACCAACTCCTCCGCTGAGGTGAGAACATCTCCCAGCAGGAACTGGCCGCGGTTTTTCTTGAGCTGGGCGATCCCCTTGAGAATCGTCTCCTGAGTCTTCTTGCCGAAGCCGGGCAGATCGATGAGGCGGTTCTCCAGGCAGGCGTATTCCAGCTCACCGAGGCTGGTGACACCGAGCTGTTCGTGAACCGCCTTGATCTTTTTGGGACCCAACTGCGGAACCTGGAGGAGTTCCAGGAGACCCACGGGAACCGCGGCCTTGAGGCGCTCGTAATAGTCGAGCCGTCCCGTGGTTACAAGCTCCGTGATCTTCTCGGAGAGGGCGGGACCGATTCCTTTCAAGGCGCGGATCTCTCCACTGGCCACCAGCTCGGCCACGTCCCGATCCAGACCTGAGATGAGCCGGGCGCCGTTGGAATAGGCGCGGGTCTTGAAGGGATTCTCCCCCTGAATTTCCAGCAGAAGGGCAATATCTTCCAGGATCTGAGCCACCTGCTTGTTGTTCATTGAAGCCGGACTCACTTTGCCTCCCTCTGTGCGCGGTGCTCCGGAACGGGTCTGGAAACCTGTTGAAGAAGATTATACCCTGATCCGAAACGATCATGGGCCTGTTGCCCACCCGCGCATAATGAACTCCCCCCCACCCATCCCTCCCCCTCGGGGGAGGGGAAGGGAGGGGGTGAACAAGCCATTTTCAGAGCAAATTCCTTTCATCGCCATGGCCAAAGCTTCGCGGGAGTAGCCTTTCCGCC
>JACPSX010000194.1:1594-5283 GCA_016193065.1 Candidatus Tectimicrobiota bacterium
CCGCAGGAGAACGAACATTTTTCGCTATTTCAGCCGGGTCAAGTTTCTCATCGTCCGCTACTGGCACCTCCTGGTGATCGGGGTCGCAGCCCTCATTGCCACCGACCTGATGGGAGCGGCCATCCCCTGGCTCATCAAGGGGGGGATCGACACCGCTTTGAGCAAAGGGAAGAGCACTTGGGACCTGCTCAAATACCCTCTGCTGATTCTGGGAGCAGCCCTCCTGCAGGGCATGTTCCGCTACTTCTGGCGCATGAACATTTTCGGCTTCTCCAGGCGCGTGGAATGGGATTTGAGAAGCACGGTATTCTCCCACCTCTTGAAAGTCCCCCTGTCCTATTTCCAGCACACCAAGACGGGCGACCTGATGTCGCGCCTGACCAATGACATGCAAGCCATCCGGGAGCTTCTCGGCTTCGGCTCCCTGGCCGTGATTGACGCCGCCGTGGTCATCACGGCGAGCTTGAGCTTCATGATCGCCATCGACCCATGGCTCACACTCTGGTCCCTGCTGGCAATGCCCCTGATCAGCCTCTCCGTGCGCTTCTTCGGGAGCCGCATCTTCCACTGGTCACGGGATGTCCAGCAGCACTTAAGCAAACTGAGTACTTACGTCCAGGAAGACCTGGCCGGAATTCGGGTCGTCCAGGCCTATGCCCAGGAAGAAAACCAATTCCAGGGATTCCACCGCCTGAGCTCCGAATACCTGCGCAAGAACCTCTGGCTGGCAACCCTCTGGGGCATCCTATGGCCCCTCATGCGGGTCTTCTCCGGAATCGCCGCAGCAATCGTCCTGTGGGTCGGCGGACGCAAGGTGCTGCAGGGCACCATGACGTTGGGGGAGTTCACGGCCTTCAACGGGTATCTGGCCATGCTGACCTGGCCCGTCATGGCGGTTGGCCACGTGGTGAACCAGTACCAGAGAGGCACTGCCGCACTGAGCCGGATTATTGAAGTCCTGGATACCCCCGTGGCTCCCGGATACCGGCAAGAGGACTTGCCGGCCCCGGCCCGCCCCATTCAGGGCCACATCGAGCTCCGCAGTCTTAGCTTCAGCTACGGGGACCAGCATTTCCCGGCCTTGAAAGAAATCTCCCTGGCGATTCCGGCGGGCAGCACCTGCGGAATCATCGGCGAGACCGGCTCCGGGAAAACCACGCTGGTCCACCTGCTGCTCAGACTTTTTGAACCCCCTCCCGGCACCATCTTCATCGACAGGATCGACATCACCGAGATCCCTCTGGCCACTCTCAAGGAGGGCGTCGGGTTCGTATCCCAGGACATCTTCCTGTTCTCCGATACGATCCGGGAGAACATCCTCTTTGGCCATCGGGACGCGGACATCGAAGCCCTGGAGGAGGCTGCCGGCATTGCCCAGATCCTGCCCAGCATCCGGGAGTTCACCCACCAGTTCGACACGGTTCTGGGAGAGAGGGGGGTGCGCCTGTCCGGAGGGCAAAAGCAGCGCACGGCACTGGCCAGGGCCATCATCAAGAGCCCGCCCATCCTGATCCTGGACGATGCCTTCTCCAGCGTCGACACGGAAACCGAGGAGGAGATTCTCAATCACCTGCGCCAGTTCATGGAGAAGAGGACGACCCTCTTGATCTCCCATCGCATCTCCACCGTCCAGGGAGCGGACCTGATCGTCTACTTGCGGGACGGGGAGATCATCGAGAGAGGAACCCACGAGGAACTCCTGGCCCGGCAAGGAGCTTATTACCGGCTCTACCAGAAGCAGCAACTCGCGCGCGAGGTCGAGGAGATGGCTCGCGAGGAAGAATCGGGATGAGCGAGCCCTTGCACTCCGAAGACGAGATCCTGGGAAAGGCGTACGACGCCCGCCTCATGGGGCGGATTCTCCAGTACCTGAAGCCGTACTGGAAGTCCATGACCCTCTCCCTGGTATTCCTGATCCTCTACACGGGAAGCCAGCTCCTGGGCCCCTACATCACGAAGATCGCCATCGACCGCTACATCGCCACGAAAAACTTGCACGGCCTCGATCTGATGGCCCTGGCCTACCTGGGCAGCGTCTTTCTCGGTTTCGTGTTTCTCTTTGCCCAGACCTACATGACGGAATACACGGGCCAGCGGGCCATGCACGACCTGAGGACCCAGATCTTCGCCCACCTGCAGAAGCAGGATCTGGCCTACTTCGACCGCAACCCGGTCGGGCGCCTCATGACCCGAACGATCAACGACGTGGAAACACTCCAGGAGCTGTTCAGCACCGGAGTCGTGGGACTGCTGGGGGACGCCTTCATCGTATTCGGCATTGCCGGGGCCATGCTGTTCCTGAACTGGAAGCTGGCCCTGGTGACCCTCACCGCATTCCCGCTCATCCTCTACATCAGCCGCTTTTACCGGCGCCGGGCCCGGGACGTGTACCGGGAAAGTCGTCTGGTCCTGGCCCGGCTCAATGCGAACCTGCAGGAGAACATTGCCGGGATGGGTACAATCCAGTCCTTCGGACAGGAGCAGAAGACCTACGAACGGTTCCAGAAAATCAACACGGATTACCGGGACGTGCTGGTCCGCAGCATCCACTACAACGCCATGTTCTTTCCCATCGTGGAAATCTTCAGCGCTCTGACCATCGGCATCACCCTCTGGTACGGCGGAAGCCTCATCCTGAACCACGCCCTCCTGCCCGGAGTCGTCGTTGCCTTCGTCCAGTACATCCAGCGCATGTACCATCCGATCCGGGACATTGCGGAAAAGTACAACATCATGCAGGCGGCCATGGCCTCTTCCGAGCGGATCTTCACCTTGCTGGACACCCAGGAAACCGTCAAGAACCCGCCGGTCCCCAGGCACCCGAAGCAGCTCCAGGGAGCCGTGGAGTTCAAAAACGTGTGGCTTTCCTATCACCCCGGCGAGCCCGTCCTCAAGGGGATCTCCTTCCGGGTGGACCCCGGCGAGAAGATCGCCCTGGTGGGAGCCACAGGAGGCGGGAAGACCTCGATGATCTCCGCCCTGTGCCGCTTCTACGATGTCGAGCGCGGCGCTATCCTGGTGGACGGCGTAGACGTGCGGGAATGGAACAAGCAGGCGCTGCGGCAGCACCTGGGCCTCGTCTTGCAGGACGTGTTCCTGTTCTCCGGCGACATCGCCACCAACATTACCCTGGGGGACCCGCGCATCAGCGAGCCCAGGATGATGGAAGCCTCCCGGCGGGTCCACATCGCCCCTTTCATCGAGCGGCTGCCAGCCCGCTACCAGGAAGAGGTTCAGGAGCGCGGGGCGACCCTCTCCCAGGGACAGCGCCAACTTCTCTCTTTTGCCCGAGTTCTGGCCTTCGATCCGAAAATCCTCATTTTGGATGAGGCCACGAGCTCCGTGGACACCCAGACCGAGATCCTCATCCAGGAAGCTCTCCAGGAGCTCCTCAAAGACCGCACCGCGATCATCATCGCCCACCGCCTGTCCACCATCAAGAACGTGAACCGCATTCTGGTGATCCACAAGGGGAAAATCCGGGAGGAGGGCAGTCACCAGGAACTGCTGGCCCGCCAGGGGCTCTACTCCCGCCTCTACGAGCTTCAGTACCGGGCCCAGGAAAACGGCGGCAACGGCGCCGCGGCCACCGTCTCATAACCCCTACTTCCCTGCTCCAAGGACAGATCCTAGTTTCCAACCCGTAAGGAAAGCCAAATCATCAGCCGCTTGTGGCATAATAACCTCCG
>JACPSX010000195.1 GCA_016193065.1 Candidatus Tectimicrobiota bacterium
CCTTCACGGGGATTTGAAAAACCGGTCTGGGGGCCGGAAGCGGCATTATAGGAAAAGTCCGGCCCCCTGGCAAATATTTTTCCCCGGGGTTGACCCCGATCCAAAGGACCCAAGAGCAGACCGGAAACTTGGCATCCATCCTTGGCCTGGGGGCGGATACTGCCAATGAGATCATAGCATGGAAATTTTGGATCGGGGTTGACTCCCCGGCCGGGATCCCCCCATAATCCGGTCGGGTTCACTGACGAAAGGAAGAACTGTGAAGCAGGTCATCCTGGGCACCGCAGGCCACATTGATCACGGCAAAACCTCGCTGATCAAGGCCCTGACGGGAATCGATACGGATCGCCTCAAGGAAGAGAAAGAGCGAGGAATCACGATTGATCTGGGCTTTGCCTTTATGGACCTGCCCGGGGGAGTTCAACTGGGGATCGTCGATGTCCCCGGCCACGAGCGCTTCGTGAAGAACATGCTGGCAGGTGTCGGGGGAATCGACTTCGTCCTCCTGGTCATTGCGGCCGATGAAGGGGTGATGCCCCAGACCCGGGAGCATCTGGCCATCTGCGAGCTCCTGCGGATCAAGGACGGACTGGTGGCGCTCACGAAAACCGACATGGTGGAGGAGAGCTGGCTCGATTTGGTCCGGGAGGACGTGAGCTTGTTTCTGGAGAAGACCTTCCTGGCGGGAAAGCCCATTGTCCCGGTGTCGTCCAGGACGGGGCAGGGGCTCGAGGATCTGAAGGTCGAGATGGCCCGGATTGCAGCCAAGGTCCAGGAGAGGGAAGCCGCGGGGCCTTGCCGTCTCCCCATTGACCGGGTCTTCACCATGCGGGGGTTCGGAACCGTCGTTACGGGGACAATGACGGCAGGCTCCGTGAATCTCGGAGAAGTCGTGGAGATCCTGCCGAAGGGGATTCAGGCCAAGGTCCGGGGACTGCAGGTTCACAACCGCTCCGTGGAGGTGGCTTCCGCCGGGCAGCGCGTGGCCGTGAACCTGCAAGGGATTGAGAAGGAGGAGTTGGAGAGGGGAGACGTTCTGGTGAGCCCCGGCTCCATGATCCCCGCTTCCATCCTGGAATCCCGGTTCTCACTTCTCGGCAGCAGCCCGCACCCCCTGAAAAACCGCAGCAGGGTCCGCTTTCACCTGGGGGCGAGCGAGCTGATTGCCCGCGTGGTCCTGCTCGACACGGGTGAACTGGCCCCTGGCTCCGAGGGCTTCGTGCGGATTCATCTGGAGGGTCAGGCCGTGGCCCGACCCGGGGACCGCTATGTGATTCGCAGCTTCTCTCCCGTGGAGACCATCGGGGGCGGGGAAATCCTGGCCCTGGGCGCCGGCCGCAGGCGCCGTTCCTCTCCGGAGCTTCTCAGCGAAATGGAGGTCCTGCGCGCCGGAAGCAATCGGGAGCGGCTGCGGATCTACCTGCGGCAGGCAGGTCCCAACGGTCTTGCTCTTACGGAAATCGGAGCCCGGACCCCGTTTCATGGTCCCGCACTGCAGGCGCTCCTCGGAGAGCTTCAAGGTGCAGGGGAAATTCGGATCCTGGAGGACGCGGGGAGGCGCGTCCTGGAGAGCGGCGTGTGCGGGACAATTTCCGCGCAGATCCTGACCCGGGTCGAAGACTATCACCGGCTGGCCCCGCTGAAACCGGGAATCCCGAAAGGTGAGCTTCGCACCCGGTTCCCCCAACTGGAGGACCGAATCTTTCTCTGGTTTCTCGATTCCCTGGGCAGAGAGGGGAAGCTGGTGGTGGAAAGGGAAATTGTCCGGCTCCCCTCGCACCGGGTGACCCTGGCCGATGACCTGCAGCAGGTGAAAGAGCGGATCGAAGAGGCTTTCCGGAAAGGGGGAGTGCAGCCTCCGAATCTGGAAGAGGTGTATCAGACCCTGGGGCTCAAGCATCCTCGGGAGCGGGAACTCGTGAACGTCCTGGTCAACGAGAAGCGGCTGGTCCGGGTCAAGGAGCAAATCATCTTTCACAGCGAAGCGCTGCAGAGAGCCGAAGAGGCTCTGCTCGCGTATCTGAAAGAGCACCGGGAAATCACCGCAGCCCAGTTCCGCGACCTCCTGAACATTTCCCGCAAGCATGCCATCCCCTTGCTCGAATACTTCGACAACCGGCGCATCACCATGCGGGTTGGGGACAGCCGGGTCCTGCTCGGTAAGGGAAAGTCAGCGTAGACGAAAAAGGCTGTATTGGGGAAGACTTCACTTCTTTGATTTAGGTGGTGTGGATTTTCTCGGAGACGGGTTTACCTTGGAGGCATCGACCGAGAGGTTGTTTTCCTGATCAAACCTCTGGATACCTAATTTTACTATTGGGACAATAGCGGCGGGTGAAATCTGATCTTCACTCGGACCGACGTTAGCTGCCGCTATTCCGAATTCGACGTAGAGTCCCCAAATCCCCTCATGAATTCCCTGCTTTTTGACTAAGGCTTCCACGACTTCTTTATGACTGAACACGTATTGTTTAACTTCAGCCATTAGGCGCCTCCAATTTAGCTTAGTTGCGGACTATTCTCAAATGGGGCGGATTCTTTGAAGACACCCCCGTCCCTGCCGTTTGACTTATCTTCATGGGTTGCACCAACTTTTGATATTCGACTATCTCTGCTTTAGTCGATATTGACATTACGTAAACGAAGCGTTGACTAAATTGTTGAGCCATTCGAATGTATAAGTCTTCTGCTCCCACTCTTGCGGCTACTGCGGTAACAATAAATTGATTTAAGCTCGTGCCATCTCTCTCGGCCATTCTAATGGCCTGTTGATGAAGGCTGCGAGGCAACCTCAGAGCGATCTTGCCGCTAGCTTGGCTTGTTGAAGGAGGGGGGATCTCATGTCCTTGCTCTAGTTCGGCCTCTATCCAAGCCTTTGCCACCTCTTCTAGATTTTCAAAGGTTTCATCGGGCGTCTTTCCAACTGCGTAGCAGCCGGGGAATTCCAATATCTCTGCAGAAAATCCCCCTTCGCTTTCAGGGATGAGAATTCGCGCATAAGGTTCTCTTAGATATTCTTCAGGTGTCTTATCCACCATTTTCTTCCTCCTTACCCAGAATTTTTTCCCAGGTATCGAGGTCCTGCTCCAGTTGGTTCAAAATATTTCGAGCAGTTGATTTAGGCATCGAACCTGGATGGTTCGGGATGCTAAGTGAACGAGTTCCTGGAAGCGAACTGACGTACATAGGATGTTTTGTGCTCTTGGGCAGCCTACTTCTTCCTAGCGACTCTGCCAGACTTACCAGTTCCCTATTCCTAATGTTCGCTAGACGATTGCGTAATTCCTGTAGCTGCTGCGTGAGTTCGCCGATCTTTTTAAGGTCCATGATATCGTATCTGATATCATCTTGCCATAGAATCGGTCGGGATATCAAGAGACTTTAGGGCTTGCAATAGAAAAATTAAATCATAGGCCAATGTTTATGTAAAGTCCTATGTTGCTTAGAATTAGGCAGTTCTTCCATTTCATTTCGGCCAGAGAAATGACAAGTCGCGTGGTTGTTATGTAGTTTTTCCAGGTTCCTGATCGAGTATTCCGGAAACGGTGGTGGCTTCACCGCGCTTTATACCGCTCGTTGATGAAGTCGGTTAGCTTCTCAATTTCTTCCCTGCTCAAGGATTTATTCTGTAGTGTCCTGAGCAGCACCGGGATTCCTGGAGTCTTGGCGGCGAAAGAAGCCACATCAGGGGGGAGAGCACTCTTCTTATGGGAGACCGCCAGGTCGAACAACCGCTGGCGCTCCTGGGAGCTTTTGGGGAAGCCGAGGGTGTCAGCGATTCGAGTCAAGGTTTTGGGATCCTGAGGAGGGTGAATTCGTCCGTGTTCAATGTTGCTCAGGTTCGACGGTTGCATTTCGATGGCTTCGGCGAAGGCCCGAAGCCCGAATCCTGCCTTGAGACGGGATTCCCTCAGAAACTCTCCAAACCTCTTCGCCGCCATGGGAGCCTCCCTTCTCTGACTGTCCTCCGCCCTTATCCTTGCGTACAATTGTTATATACCACATATAACAATATAAAACTGAAATATCTTGAGTCAAGGGCTCTTGTCTAGGAGAATAGCCCGTTGGGCAAAGCGGAGCGACATCTCCACCTTTTCGAGGTTCGGCTTACGGTTCAATTGTGCTGTTCGCTCCCTGATACCCTTTGTATTTCCGAGACCCAAATGTCTTCGAATCCCGTTGCGGAGTCGAACCCGTGAATTATCTCAGGCTTCATTCCTGGAACGTGAGCCCCAAAGAGGCAGTTCAGATCCAGCGCCGTCTCGCTCCTTTGGTCAAAACTTCCGGACGGAAGAAGACCCTCCATACCATCGCGGGGATCGACGTCTCCTATAACCGGAAGGACCCGCTCCTGCACGCCGGGGTCGTCGTCTTGAGCTGCGAGGATCTGGAAGTGCTGGAGGTGTCCTGCGCTTCCGGCACTGTGACCTTCCCTTACGTTCCAGGTCTTCTCTCTTTCCGAGAAATCCCCGTGGTCCTGAAAGCCTGGCGCAAGCTCAAAGTCCGCCCCGATTGCATCCTGTGCGACGGCCAGGGCCTGGCCCATCCGAGACGCTTCGGCCTGGCCTGCCATCTGGGGCTGGTCTTGGACCTGCCTTCCGTGGGCTGTGCCAAGAGCCGGCTGCTCGGTACGTATGAGGAACCCGGATTTTCGCGGGGCAGCCGCAGCCCTCTGTGGGACCGCGGCGAGGAAATCGGGGCCGTGCTGCGCACCCAGGACGGCGTTGCCCCTGTTTTTGTGTCCGTGGGGCACAAAATCACTCTGGATCGAGCTATCGATCTGGTGCTCTCCACCTGCCGCCGCTACCGCCTGCCGGAGCCCATCCGGGAGGCCCACCGGCGCGTCAACGAGCGGCGCAGGCTTGAGTTATAAAAATTTTGAATCAACCTATAAAAAGCCCTTATCGATCGGGAATCCGTATGGTAAATTAGCGCACTCATATAACCCGATCCTGAAGGGGGGGGTCTGATGAGGGGGAAAATTGGCTTCTGTCTGATCGTTTTCTTGTTGAGTTTCCTGTTTGCGTCGCCGAGTTCTGCTGATACTCCCAAGGTCCTGCGGGTCTCCGCCATCCCTGATGAAGTTCCCAGCGAGCTGCAGCGCATCTATCAGCCCGTCGCCAAGTATCTGGAGGAGCGCGTCGGAATTCCGGTGAATTTCGTGCCGGTCACGGACTACGCGGCCACTGTGGAGGGCCTTGTCGCCGGCAAGCTGGATCTGGTCTGGTACGGAGGGTTCACCCACGTTCTGGCCCGGATCAAGAGCGGCGGCACCTCGTACGCCATTGCCATGCGTCAGGAGGATGCGGAGTTCCACAGCAAGTTCATCGCCAACGTCAACTCGGGGATTAATTCCCTGGCCGACTTGAAGGGGAGAAACTTCAGCTTCGGCGGGGTGGTATCTACGTCGCCACGGCCAAGGTGGTGGAGTCGGGCTCCGTGGAGGCCGGGGCCTTAAACGAGCTTATTTGGGCCAAACTCGTGGAGACCAAGAAAGTGGATACGAGCAAGGTCCGAGTGATCTGGACGACTCCGGCCTACGTGGACTACAACTGGACCGTACGGGGGGACCTGGACAAGAACTTGGTCGAGAAGCTGCGCGCGGCTCTTGTGCGCCTCGATTATAAGAATCCCAACGACCGCAAGCTCCTGGATCTGCATCGCACCAAGCGCTACATCCCCGTGACTTCCGAGTCGATTTTCGAGGGGATCGAGAAGGCGGGCAGATCTTCAGGTCTTATCAAATAGGAGCCCGCAGACTTTCATGGCGCCATCGATCGAGATTGAAAACCTGGTCAAAGTGTTTGACGGGCGGGTGGCGGCCCTGGACTCTCTGTCCCTCCAGGTGGAGGAAGGAGAGAAGGTCGCCTTAATCGGGCCCAGCGGAGCCGGAAAAACCACCCTGTTCCGCCTCCTGAACTGCATCCTGACGCCGACGAGAGGAACCCTGCGCCTGCAGGGCTGCGATGTTACGCGGCTCTCGGAAAAGTCCCTGCGGGAGCTGCGCGCCCGCATCGGGACCATCTACCAGCAGCACAACCTGGTCCCTCAGCTCCGGGTCGCTCACAACGTCTTGGCCGGCAAACTAGGGCGGCTGTCGACGGCCCGGGCTCTGTGGAATTTCTGGGACCCGCGCCCCGACGGCGATGTGGTGCGGGCCCTCACGCAGGTGGGAATTGCCGGAAAATACTGGGAGCGCACCGCGGCTCTGAGCGGGGGGCAGCAGCAGCGGGTCGCCGTGGCCCGGGCCCTGGTGCAAAACCCGGACATTCTCCTGGCCGATGAGCCGGTCTCCTCCGTCGATCCCGCCCTCGCCCAGGAAATTGTCTCCCTTTTGGCGGACCTGGCCCAGGAGGGCGGAAAAACTCTGGTCGTGAGCCTGCACAGCGTTGAGCTGGCCCTGGCCCATTTTCCCCGCATTGTGGGGCTGCGGGGCGGGAAGCTCTATTTCGATCTTCCTCCGGATCAGATCACAGCCGAACTCCTAAGCGGCCTCTTCACCCGCTGCGAGGCTGAACGCGGAGTTCCTGAAAGGGTTCTCCGTGGCGCCGTTTCCCCAGTCTTCCCCCTGGATTCTCCCTACGACAAAGCCTAAGAGCTCCCCTCTCTCTTTCACCGGGTGGTTTGTTCTTGTCGCGGCCCTGGTGGGAAGCTACCACCTGGCTGAGATCTCCCCCGGCAAGCTTCTTCACACCCAGGGCGGGAGCAGCCTCTGGGGCCTTCTCGCCGAATTTTTCCCGCCGGATCTTTCCGCGGAGTTTCTTTTGTACTTAATTGTTCCGACGGTAAAGACGATCCAGATTTCTATCATGGGGACCGCTCTCGCCATCTTGATCGGCTTGCCCCTGGGAATTCTCGCCACCAGCACTCTCACGTTTGCCGGGATCCTCTTTGAAGGTGGAAGCCTGAGTCGCTCTTCCCGCCGCAGGCTGTGGATGCTTCCCTACCTCTTGGCCCGGGGAGGGCTCAGCTTGCTGCGTTCGATTCCCGAGATTGTCTGGGGCTTGCTGTTCGTGCGGATTGTGGGGCTGGGGCCCTTTGCCGGCGTTCTTGCCATTGGACTTGCCTACGGGGGGATGCTGGGAAAGGTGTACGCGGAAATTCTGGAGGGGGTGAAGCAGAGCCCCGTGGAGGCGGTGCGGGCAGTGGGGGCCCGCAGATTCCCACTGGTGGTGTACGGGCTCTTTCCACAAGCCTTCCCGAACTTTGTGGCCTACAGTTTGTACCGCTGGGAGTGCGCGATCCGCTCCGCGGCGATCCTGGGTCTCGTGGGTGCCGGCGGGTTGGGACAGGAAATTGAAGTGTCCATGAAGATGCTGAACTATCCCCAAGCTCTGACGATCATCCTGGTCTCCTTCATTTTGGTGACCCTCGTGGATCGGGTCAGTTCCTGGATCCGGCGCACTTTGCTCTAAGGAGGTTTGCCGTTGACCGCCCCAAATGCTTCTCCCGTTCAATCGAGGCCCCTGTGGGGGGCCGGCAAGACGGTGGTCCTCCTGGTAGGCGCCGCGATTCTGTGGAGCTACCTGGGAACCGGATCGAACCTCTTGCTCCCGTTCCAGGCGGACGGGCGCCATCAAGTCGCCCTGTTTTTCAGCCAGCTCTTCCCTCCGAACCTCTCGGCCTCCCTCTTGACGCGTGCGCTCCGGGGGAGCTTGGAAACGCTGGCCGTCTCCATCATGGGGACTCTCCTGGCGGTCCTTATTGGGTTTCCTTTGGGGGCGCTGTCAGCCTACACGGTGATGGGAAATCGGCGCTTTTCCGAGGCGGAAGGCTCCTCTGCGGTCGCGCGTCTGTGGCGCCGCTTGATTTACGATGGCTCCACTCTCCTGCTGAACTTCCTGCGCTCGGTGCCGGAGCTCTTCTGGGCCCTGATCTTTATCGTTGCCGTGGGGCTGGGACCTTTTCCAGGGGTCCTGGCCCTGGGATTTCACACCGGGGGAGTTCTGGGAAAGCTTTATTCAGAGAGCCTGGAGGCCCTGGATTCTCGACCTCTGGAAGCCCTCCAGGCGACTGGGGCGAGCACGTTGAAAGTTTTTCTTTTCGGCATGGTTCCCCTGGCGCTTCCCCAGCTCTTGTCCTATACGCTCTATCGCTGGGAGGTGAATATCCGGACCGCCGCGGTTTTGGGCGTCGTCGGCGCGGGGGGATTGGGCCAGGACATTCTGGTGGCCATGGGGCTCCTGCACTATCAAGACCTGGCGACTTTTCTCATCGCCACGCTCGCCATTGTCATTGCCGTCGATTTTCTTAGCACTTTTTTGCGCTTGCGCCTGATCCCGTCCTGAACATCAGGGACCTGCAAAGGAAGGTGCTTTCTTTCCCGTGCGGAACGAGTAAAATCAGGGCGGGGATTCAGCAGTCCAGCGCAAACGTCTTGTTCCTCAGGAAGGGGGTGACCGGTCATGGCCGAGAGCAATTACCGTCTTACGGAAACGGTGCGCTGCGCGGGTTGAGCAGGCAAACTGGGTCCGGGGGACCTGGAAGCCGCCGTTTCTTCGTTGCACCCTAAGAGAGATGCGAAGCTCCTGGTTGGAATGGAGACCGGGGACGATGCCGGAGTCTACCAGGTGGCCGATAGCCTGGCCCTGGTGCAGACTCTCGACTTTATCACTCCGATTGTCGATGATCCCTACGATTACGGCCGGATTGCCGCCGCCAATTCGTTGAGCGACGTCTACGCCATGGGGGGAAAGCCGGTCACCGCCATGAACATTGTCGGATTCCCCCAGGACAGTCTCCCCGCAGAGGTGCTGAGGGATCTCCTGCGCGGGGGGCTGGAGAAGATCGAGGAATCGGGAGCCACGCTGGTGGGCGGGCACACGGTGGACGATGTGGAGTTCAAGTACGGCCTCTCGGTCACCGGGGTCATCGATCCCCACCACGTGGTGCGAAATGTCGGAGCCCGGCCGGGAGACCGCATGGTTCTCACCAAGCCTCTGGGAATGGGGATTATCACCACGGCCAACAAGCGCCGCAAAGCGCCGGCGGAACTTGTCCGGAGAGCCGTAGAGGTGATGGCCGCGTTGAACCGCGCGGCCAGCGAGGTCATGGTGGAAGTGGGCGCCCATGCGGCTACGGATGTGACGGGGTTCGGCCTTCTGGGTCACGCTCTCATCATGGCTCGGGGGAGCGGTGTCGGCATAGCCTTTCAGGCCAGTGCCATTCCCTATCTCAAGGGGGCTCTGGAACTCTCGGTGCAAAACCTGATCCCAGGAGGAAGCTTTCGAAACCGGGAGTTTGTCGGAGAGAAGGCGCAGGTCGATCCGAGCATCCCCGAGGCTCTGGCCATGATCTTTTTTGACGCCCAGACTTCCGGGGGATTGCTGATTGCGGTGGCTCCCGAGAAGGTGGAGATGCTGCTGGAGCGGTTGCGAAAATCCGGAGTTTCCACGGCCGCCGTCATCGGCCGCGTGATTGAAGGGGAGCCCAGGTTGATCCTGGAACCGTGAGGGGGGCCTGGCTCTGGAAGACATGGCTGTGGGTGCTCTGGTCTACGAGCAAGCCCGAAAGATAGGGCTGGGAACTCTCCTGCCGTTTTAATTTCGATCTGCGACTCCACCTCCGGAGACAATCGCTATCCCAACCAGAGTATGGCGGATGCTCAGGATTCCCTCTGTCCT
>JACPSX010000196.1 GCA_016193065.1 Candidatus Tectimicrobiota bacterium
CCATGGCCACCTCCTTCTCATGGCACCATACGGCAGACTCCTCTTGGCTGTCAAGGGCCGAATCCCCGGACAAGCAACCCCTGGGCAACGCCGGAACGGCCCGGTCCCCTTCATTCGGTCTGTCCCTGGCTGACGCGATGCTATCCGTCTCTGAACGTCAGGTCCTTCAGGCGGATTCTTGACCGGCAAGACGAGCAGGCGAAGCCCATGTGACCTACTTGGCCGGGTCCCCCCTTACCTGCCTTGAGGCACTACCGGCTGCGGTTCCTGCGGTTCTGGTGGATCCGGTCGATGTGGGCCTTGGCCGCCGTCAGGGCGGAGGCCTTTGACGGATGCTCTCCCGACACCCGGCCTTGCTGCGGGGTGCGGCTGTGCTCCGCGCCCTCCGACGCGGGCACCTCCACCAGCGCGACGCGCCAGCCCCCGGCCCGGATTTCCTCCGTGAAGATGTTGAACCCGCGGTAGAGCTCAGTCTTCTTCAGGGTCATGTCCTGCCCCTCCGGCGATCCGGCCCCCTCCCGATCGCCGGCCAGGAGACACCGGGTTCCGCGTCCCGGCGTCTGCCCCGTTCCCCCGCAGGGCTTGCCGCTGTGCCGCAATACCCCTGATAACCGTGCTACGCCCCGCCTTTCAGTCGAAACCGGTTACGCCTTGACCGACGGCTGAACTCCACGTATAGTAGCCGCTGGTAACACTTTCCAACTTTCTTACAAGGAGGGCAGCCATGCCTTTGGTCAGGGTCAAGGAGAAGTTCCAAGTAACCCTGCCCGCTTCGGTCCGCCAGAAGACGGGATTGGCCGTGGGGGACTTGCTGGAGGCGAATGTCGAGGGGAAGAAAATTACGCTCACCCCAAAGTCCGTCATTGACCGCGAACTCGCTTTGGCTCTCGAGGACGTGAAGAAAGGTCGCGTCTATGGCCCGTTCCGATCAGCGAAAGAAATGCTCCGCTCCCTCCGTGGCGTAAAGAAAACCAGAACCGCCTCATGAAGCTGTTCTATACGGAGCGCTTCCGCCGAGGCTATGAGAGCGCCCCGCCGCACATTCAACGCGCCTTCGACCGACGAGCCACCTTCTTGGTTCGCGACCTCCGGCACCCTTCCCTCCGCGCCAAGAAATATGACGAGACGCGTGGAATTTGGCAGGCCAGGGTGAATGGAGGCTGGCGATTCTATTTCACCATCCTTGCCCTGACGGGGTTACAACATCCACCCGAGGAGACTGCTTCCCCGCCCCTCTGCTCCTCCGCTCCTCTGCCCCTCTGCATCCCGGCTCTCGGCTCGCGGCTCGCGGCTCTCGGCTCTGTTCGGAAGTCAACGGAGTCAACAACATCCCCCACTCTTGACAGCGAAGAAAGGGCTGGGCGCCCTTTGCTGAGCCATCCATGAGAATAACAGTGATAACCGTGCTACGTCCCGCATTACATGAAGTCGAAGAATCACCTGCTCGCGATCGATCTCACCCCCTCGGCCCTCTTCACTACTCTCTCCCAAGCAAGATCTTGAAACCCGCCTCACGCTTCTCAACTACGAAATCGAACTGCTGAAGAATTCGCAGATGCACGCGTTGACGCAGCCTCCGGACAGCCTCCGTATCTTCGAGCTCCTTCCCGGTATCCTGGTCCTTCTTGAACTCGGGCTGCTCGGCAATTAGCTTCCTGGCGTGCTCTTCGGAAACCGGCTCCACAGCGAACAGGACATGCTCGCCCACGATCTCTTCTGCCGAGCTTTCGCTCCGCACCTCGTACTGCCTCCAACGCCCGATCGCTTTAAGGTCAACGACGAGCACTATATGTCGTAAACGCGAAGAGAGCTTGAACACTGGGACCTGCCTGTACTTTCCACAGAGCGGTCCGGTGACTGCTCCGCCTGCGGCGATGAAGTCCTGACTTTCCTCGATCATAAGGGCCGCACGCCATTCGCCAAGTATCAAGACTGCTGGCGACAGGCCGTCCCGCTGGCACGATCCTAGAGCAGCATCGATCGAGCCGAGAACTTCCTCAGGTTTTACACCCAATCGTTCCTTCCGCGGAAGGGCGTCGACGAATTGTTTGAGAACCAGCTGGTTTTCGCTTTCTCCGAACCAGCGACCGAATTCCCGTCCCAGATCCCCCATCGACATGAATTCAGCCTGCGCGAACACCTCTTTCAACTCAAGGCGGTTCAGCCCGAACCAGTCGTGCCCCTTTGGCGCGAACCGCCCAACTTCAAAGTTGCCGTGTTCTTTGACAACGGCGCGTAAACCTGCATGTTCCTGCCACGACTCCAGAAATTCTTCCTTGAACTGTCGGACCCGATCTTGATCAAGGGGAGCAGCAATGAGCTGATCGATCTCCTCTTCTCGCCCAAGGGCTCTTGCCTCACTGGCCATGTCGAGGACTCTTCGTAACCCCTCAATCCCGCCATCACTGAGGACGGCGCGCCATTTCGCTTCAGCCTCGATCATTCCCCGGACCACTTCCGCTACACGGTCCGCTACGTAGCGCGTGTCCCGGGTCACCGGCAGCTTCAAGTGAGTCCACGCCTCGGCTGGCCGGCCTTTCAGTTCCTCAGCCGCTCGCAAGCAGAAGAGCTGCATCAAGGAGATGTCCAGGTCTATTTTGACAACTTCGCCCTCGTGCTGATCGAGAAGCCACCAATCCCACCCGAAACGCTCCTCTGTTTCGTGCTGAACACACTGAAGCAAGGTTTCCCACAGCACAACGGGGCCGCCAAGTCCGCCAATCGCCTTGTGCCACGACGAAAACACATCCGCGGTTAGCTTGCCGCCCTCCCACTCACGCAGCATCCATGCATTGAGGCCAACTAGGAGCTGCTTTCGCCCATCACTGAGCCTCCTCGAAAAGCTCAAGATGCGTTGCAGAAGCGCCATCTCCGTCTCAACTCGCCGACTCTCCTCGGGCGACAAATTTCCCCGCTCCCGCTGCCACTTCAGTACGGCGATTTCTTCCCCATACGATCTCATATCTCGAAATTCGAAGCACTTCAAGAGTGCGCTTCGGAACGCTTCGAAACTCGACACATCTCGAGCATCAAACGCTTTCCGCAATAAGTCGCTAAACACGCGCAGGAGCCCT
>JACPSX010000022.1 GCA_016193065.1 Candidatus Tectimicrobiota bacterium
GATTTCTTCCTGCGGGACTCCCAGATCCCTCTGGAGCGTGCGCAAGATGCGGGCGATCTCCACATCGTTGAGGCGCCGGGTCGACACATTGTGCCAGAGGGCCAAGTCAAAGGCCTGCCGGTCCGGGAGGAGATCCCGGCACACCAGAGCGGGGAAAACGGTGCGATTGAGCGCCCGGCAGGCAAAGAAACGACGAAATCCGCAGATGATCTGGTAGCAGGCCCCTGCCCGGCGGAGGATCAAGGGTTCGAGCACACCCACCTGCGCGATCGACTCCTGGATCCGCTGCAGATCCAGGGGGAAGGTCAGACAAAAACGCTGCTGGGAGTCGTCAACCTGGTCGATATGAGCTTCCAGGAACTCGTAGGCCGTCAAGCTACACACCCCTCCCGGGATAGCTGCCACTTGCGGGAGAGGGCCTCGTAAATTTCCGCTTTCTCCCACTGTCCCCGCTTGAGGCTCCCCTGGATCAGGATGCGACATTTCCTCTGCAGCTCCCGGATGGTCTGTTCCCTCTGCTCTGCGGTCAGCAAGCGCGCTGTCAGAAACTTGTCCAATGACTGGACTCTGAACCGGTCAAGTCCCCACAGGCTTCGAGAAAGTTGATCCGGATGCCCTCCTCGCTTCGTAATGAGCGGCCTTGGCTCAAAGTGAAACGGGTACATCCTGGCCAAGCGCAGCCAGAGGTCATAGTCCTCGCAGGCGGGCAGTGTCTCATCGAACCCGCCCAGTTCCACCAGCACATCCCGCCGCAGGAGCGCCGAGGAAAGGCTGACAATACACAGAGGAAGGCAAAAGGCAAAGATGTCCCCCGAGTATTTGCGATGCTTCTTCTTTTGGTTGACTCGAACTCCGCGCCGAATCCAGATCTCATCCGTGTACGTGACCACAGCGGCAGGGTGGGCCTCCATATACTCGACCTGTATTTGCAGCTTGTGCGGGTGCCAGAGGTCATCGGAGTCCAGGTACGCGATATATTTCCCCCGGGCTTCCGCCAACCCCCGATTGCGGGCTGCGCTCACTCCCCGGTGTTCCGTGAAAAGTAAGCGAACAGGCCCTCCGAGCTTCTCTAACATCTCCCGAGTCCCGTCTTCCGATCCGTCATCGACGATGATGAGTTCCCAATCCCGGTAGGTTTGCCTCCGGACAGAAGCAACGGCTTCGGGCAAAAAATGGCGACGATTATAGGTCGGTATGACAACACTGACCTGTGGCACGTCCCTGCTCCATCGTAGTGAAGTGGTCGGAATCACTTTCCGCATGATAGAGCAAAACCGCAAAACCTGGCAAGGGCGGACTCCAGTCCCCCTCATTTTGCGCTTGCCCACCCCCATCAGTTTTTGCTGGTCCAACGGAAACGGGCCGCCTTCCCGCCCTTCGCTCCACGGCCTCTCGCAACGACCCTTCCGGGGCGGGCGGGTTGGGACCCCTCCGCTAACGCCCCGGGAATCTCCTTGGCTTTTCCCTGATTCCTGCAGGCTACGCGGTTTCCCTTCCCCGCCCGCTCCCGGTCGGGTACCCGCTTTGCGGGTGCCGTTGCTCCGGCAGCTGCGCTCAGGGCGAGAAGGTCGGCCCTCGCGGTGCTCTCCCTCCGAGGGGTTGCCCCCGTAGGCGATCTAAGCGGTTGCGAGGAAGAGAACTCTCAATCCGGCCGACACAACTCACGTCGCAAGCGCTTCGTGAGCCCAAGGGGGCACCCCGAGGACCTGGGAAGACTAGCCTCCGTGAAAAACTGGTGGGCAAGCCCTTTTGCGTGGTTGCGTGTTTCTGCAGAGGACACTACAATGGGGTTCCTAACGCGCTTATTGCTAACCTGATTACCGGATAAGGAGAGAGGTCCATGCCTGCGGGGAGCGCAAAGCCGTATCCTTTCATGAAGATCAAGCCTCCGGGCCCGAAAGCGCGGACGCTCGTGAATCTGGATTCCCAGTTCGTCTCCCAGTCCTACACCCGGAATTACCCTCTAGTGGCTGACCGGGGCGAAGGGGCCATGGTGGTTGACGTGGACGGCAATTGCTATTTGGATTTTACAGCGGGAATTGCGGTGTGCGCTACAGGTCACTCCCATCCCAAGGTGGTAGAGGCCATTACCCGCCAAGCCAAACGTCTGATCCACATGTCGGGGACGGATTTCTACTATTCTTCCCAGATCGCCCTGGCCCGGAAGCTCTCCGAAATTGCGCCCGGGAGGAAACCGAAGAAGGTTTTCTTCGGGAATTCCGGCGCGGAAGCCATTGAGGCCGCCTTCAAGCTGGCTCGCTATCACACCAAACGGACCATGGCGATTGCCTTTTACGGAGCCTTCCACGGGCGCACCATGGGGGCCTTGTCGCTGACGGCCAGCAAGACGATTCAAAGAAAGAGCTATATTCCCCTGGTGCCCGGTGTCGTCCACGTCCCGTACGCTTACTGCTACCGCTGTGACTATAACCTCACCTATCCAAGTTGCCGGGTTTCCTGCGTCGACTGGATAAAGGACTCGCTCTTCCGCTCCTCGGTGCCACCTGAGGAGGTAGCAGCCATATTCGTAGAGCCTATTCAGGGCGAAGGGGGCTACATTGTTCCTCCCCCTGAATTCCATGCCAAACTCCACCAAATTGCCCGGGACCATGGGATCCTCTACGTGGTCGATGAAGTGCAAAGCGGCATGGGGCGCACGGGGAAGATGTTTGCCATCGAACACTTCGGTGTGGAGCCCGACATTATTGCGGTGGCCAAGGGAATTGCCTCCGGTCTACCCCTTGGAGCGATGATCGCCACGGCTGACATCATGGACTGGACCCATGGCTCTCATGCCAGTACGTTCGGGGGGAATCCGGTGTCCTGTGAGGCGGCCCTCGCCACAATTGAACTCCTCGAAAACGGCCTTCTGGCGAACGCCGCCACCATGGGGGACTACCTCATAAAGGGCCTGATGAAGTTGCAGCCCCAGCATCCTCTGATCGGCGACATCCGGGGCAAAGGGCTCATGATTGGCATAGAGCTGGTCAAGGATCGGTCAAGTCGAGCCCCCGCCATTGACGAGCGCAATCGGGTCGTTCAGGGCTGTTTCGAGCGGGGACTCCTGGTGCTCGGCTGTGGTCAGTCCACTGTACGTTTCTCTCCACCCCTGATCATTGACCAGGAAGATGCAGATATCGCCCTGGGGATCTTCTCAGAGGTTTTAGCGGAGGTGGAAAAAGGGGTTAGTCCTTAGGCTCTTCCGAGGGGAAACCAGCACCCCGGGAAAAGTGATCGTACCCGGTGACGGGCAACTCTCTTAGGGCGCCATCTTTGGACCGCAACCGGAGTTCCGGCTCCCGGGTGATTTCCCCGATGACGAGCAGGGGACCGCACCCCTCCTGAAGGATCTGCTTCTGGAGTCGTTCGACGTTCGGGGCGGGAACTGCGACGAGGAGGCGATAATCTTCTCCGCCTCCTAAAGCCCAAGCAATGGGATCTTCTCCCAGGAGGGCCGCGGCCCGGCGGGCCGCCGCAGAAACCGGTAGGGAACTCTCCTCCACAATCGCACCGACCCCGCTGCGGGTACAAATATGGCCAAGATCCTGGGAAAGCCCGTCGCTTATGTCGATCATGGCCGATGCCAGGCGGGCCTCCCCGATCCGGCAGCCCAGGGGAAAAGCTGGAGTCGGATTCCGATGCCAATCCAGCAGACCCTGCAGAGCAGGATCATCTGTCCCAACCCCTCGCTTGAGCAGTTCCATCCCCGCCCGTGACTCTCCCAGGGGGCCCGATACCAGAAGCCGATTTCCAGGGCCGGCACCCGAGCGAAAAAGGAGATCCTCCTTGGGAGCTCTACCCACCAGGGTAGCGCTGATCAGTAGACCGGAGGGAGAGGATGTTGTATCTCCCCCCACCAGAGTCACGCCACAAAAGTCGGCCATCTCACGTACTCCAACCAGGAACTCCTCCAAAAAGGGGACTGCAGTGCTGGGCGGGATCCCCAGGGACAGAAGGGCATAGCTCGGTATCCCCCCCATGGCCATGATGTCACTGACGTTCACCGCAATGGATTTACGCCCCAGGGCGCGGGGGGAGGTCCAGGACAAACGGAAATGGACGCCTTCCACCAGGGCGTCTGTTGTGAGGAGCAGACAGTAGTCCCCTTGGTCTAGGACCGCGCAATCATCTCCGATTCCTTGCAGAACATCCGAGGCTCCGGGCGGAAAGAGTTTCTCAATCCGGCCAATCAGTCCAAATTCTCCCAGATCCTTGAGGCGCATAGATACCTTTGACTCTTTCAGTTCTTGCTTGGATTGCCCTCTTTTCATCCTGAGAAATGACGTAAACTCTTTATACAACAATTGCTTATATATACATGAATTTAATATATAATAAAACTTGACAATGTCAGACTAAAGCATTACATTCTCTCCAGACCGGGGTCTTGGAGCAGGAAGAATAAGGGAGACCCCAAAGTCTTTTTAGGAGATCGATTATGCGCTATGACCGCTTCACCATCAAGTCCCAAGAAGTCCTCGAAAGGGCCCAGCGTCGAGCCCAGGCACTGGATCATCAGGCCCTGGATGTCGAGCACTTGGCCCTGGAGATGGTTGAGGAGCGGGAGGCCCAAGTCCAAGGCATTGGAACGGAGAACTTTTACATCTCGCCGCGCCTAAAAGCGGTCTTGGATCAGGCACTCAAAGAAGCTGAGCAGTTGAGAGACGAGTATGTCAGTGGCGAACACTTGCTCCTGGCTATGGTGAATGAACGAGGAGGAGAAACCGCTGCCCTCCTCGCCCGGCAAGGAGTCACCCGGGAAGGGATTCTTCGCGCTCTGCAGGCCATCCGGGGCAGCCAGCGGGTCACCGATCCGAATCCCGAGGAGAAATATCAGGCCCTGGCCCGCTACAGCCGGGATCTCACGGACCTGGCCCGCAAGGGGAAGGTGGACCCTGTGATCGGGCGGGATGAGGAAATTCGCCGGATCATCCAGGTCCTCTCCCGAAGGACGAAGAATAACCCGGTCCTCATTGGAGAGCCCGGGGTGGGAAAGACCGCCATCGTGGAAGGGCTGGCTCAACGGATCGTGGCTGGAGACGTCCCCGAGGGACTCAAAGAAAAGCGCCTCGTGGCTTTGGATATGGGAGCCCTCATTGCTGGATCCAAGTACCGAGGGGAATTTGAAGACCGGCTCAAAGCGGTGTTGAAGGAAATCGAGGAAGCCCAGGGACAAATCATTTTATTCATTGACGAGATCCACACCCTCGTGGGGGCTGGAGCCGCCGAGGGAGCCACAACGAGTACAGAAAACGCATCGAAAAAGACGCCGCCCTGGAGCGCCGCTTCCAGCCTGTGTTTGTCCGCGAGCCCACCGTGGAGGACACAATTGCCATCTTGCGCGGGCTCAAGGAGCGCTACGAAGTTCATCACGGAGTGAGGATCAAGGACTCGGCCCTGGTGGCCGCCGCCACTCTTTCGAACCGCTACATCACGGACCGCTTTCTTCCAGACAAGGCGGTGGACCTGATGGACGAAGCCGCCTCGCGGCTGCGCATGGAGATCGATAGCATGCCGGCCGAAATTGATGAGGTGGAGCGCAAACGGATTCAGCTCGAGATTGAGCGGGAAGCCTTGCGAAAGGAATCCGACCCTCCCTCGCTGGATCGCTTCCGCCAGATCGAATCTGAGATTGAGGCGCTCTGCGCGCAAAGTACCCGGATGAAGGCTCAGTGGCAGCGGGAGAAGGAAGTGATCCAGAAGATCTCGATGCTCAAAGAACGCCTGGAATCAGCTAAACTCGAGGAGCAGCAGGCCCAGCGCCAGGGGGATCTTGGTAAGGCCGCCGAGCTGCGCTACGGCACCCTCCTTACCCTGCAAAAGGAACTCCAGGAGGAGCAATCCCGTCTTGTCGCGCTCCAGGCCAATGGTCCCATGCTCAAGCAGGAAGTCGACGAGGAAGACGTGGCCCGCATCGTGGCCAAATGGACCGGAATCCCGGTGGCTAAGATGCTGGAAGGCGAAGTGGAGAAACTCATCAAAATGGAAGAGCGGCTCACGGAGCGGGTCGTGGGACAGGACGAGGCGGTCCGACTGGTCTCCAACACGCTCAGGCGAGCCCGTGCCGGATTGCAGGATCCCAACCGCCCCATTGGGTCCTTCATTTTCATGGGGCCTACCGGGGTCGGCAAGACCGAGCTGGCCCGAGCCCTGGCCGAGTTCATGTTTGACGACGAACAGGCCATGATCCGCCTGGACATGTCGGAGTTCATGGAAAAGCACTCCGTGGCCCGCCTGATCGGCGCCCCGCCGGGCTATGTGGGCTATGAGGAGGGGGGATATTTGACCGAGGCGGTCCGCCGGAGACCGTACAGCGTGGTCCTCTTCGACGAGATTGAAAAGGCCCACAGTGATGTCTTTAACCTCCTCCTGCAAATCTTGGATGACGGACGTCTTACAGACGGCCATGGGAGAACCGTCGACTTCAAAAACTCGATTTTCATCATGACCTCGAATCTGGGTAGCCAGTGGCTCCAGGACCTGAACCAGACGAACCGGGAAGAGGTCCACAATCGGGTCATGGAGACGCTCCGGGCCAAATTCCGGCCCGAATTCTTGAACCGGATCGATGAGACGGTGATCTTTAACCAGTTGGGCCGGGAGGAGATCGGGGCAATCATCGACATCCAACTGCGACGTTTCCAAAAGCGCCTTGCCGAGCGCGACCTGGAACTCATCGTGTCCCCATCAGCCAAGGACCTCTTGTTCCAGAAAGGGTACGATCCCACCTATGGGGCCCGTCCCCTGCGCAGAGCCATTCAACGAGCTCTGCAGGACCCCCTGGCACTAAAAATCCTGACGGGAGAATTCCCGCCGGGGAGTGCCATCGAGGTTTCAGGGGATCCGACGCGGGGAGAGATGATCTTCAATCGGCTGGAATCCCCTGTAGAGGCAAAAATCCTCGCGGAGTAGGGATGGGATAACTCGGAATGTTATAAAACTTGACAAGAATACACTCAATGGGTATAAACACCCTTGCAGAACCGCTAAGGCGAATGTTTAAGGAGGCATCCTATGGGAAAGATGGTGGGAATTGACCTGGGAACCACGCTCTCCGTGGTGGCAATCATGGAGGGAGGAGAACCCAAGGTTATTATAAATGAGGAGGGGAGCCGTCTCACCCCTTCGGTTGTGGCCTTTAACAAAGAAGGGGAAATCCTGGTTGGGCAGATCGCCAAACGTCAGGCTGTCACGAACCCTGAGAATACCGTCTATTCCATCAAACGGTTCATGGGCCGCCGGTACGATGAGGTGACCGAAGAGATGAAGATGGTCCCCTACAAGGTCGTCAAGGCGCCCAACGGGGACGCCAGGGTCAGCGTCCGGGGGAAAGAATATTCTCCCCCCGAGATCTCGGCGATGGTTTTGCAGAAATTAAAGAAATCGGCCGAAGCCTACCTGGGAGAGACGGTCACGGACGCGGTGATTACCGTGCCTGCCTACTTCAACGACTCTCAGCGCCAGGCCACCAAGGATGCCGGTCGGATCGCGGGGCTCAACGTGCAGAGAATCATCAACGAGCCGACTGCTTCCGCCCTGGCCTACGGGCTGGATAAGAAGAAAGACGAGATCGTGGCCGTTTATGACTTCGGAGGCGGAACCTTCGATATTTCAATCCTCGAGGTCGGCGATAACGTCGTCGAGGTGAAATCGACCAACGGTGACACCCATTTGGGCGGAGACAACCTGGACCAACGAATCATCGACTGGCTGGTGGCGGAGTTTAAGAAGGATCAGGGGATTGACTTGAGCCGGGATCCCATGGCCATGCAGCGGCTCAAGGAAGGAGCCGAGAAAGCCAAGATCGAGCTCTCCAGCACCCTGGAGACGGATATTAACCTCCCCTTTGTTACCGCCGATGCCTCCGGGCCCAAGCACCTCAACATGAAGCTCACGCGGGCCAAGTTTGAACAAATGGTGGCGGACCTGCTCGATAAGACTCTGGGACCTTGCCGTCGGGCGATGGATGACGCTGGTTTAAAGACGAGCGATATCCACGAAGTGGTCCTGGTCGGGGGATCTACGCGGATTCCAAAAGTTCAGGAACTGGTGAAAAACTTCTTCGGTCGGGAGCCCCACAAGGGCGTGAATCCGGATGAGGTAGTCGCCCTGGGAGCTGCGGTCCAGGCGGGAGTCCTGTCGGGAGAAGTGAAAGATATTTTGCTCCTGGATGTTACTCCCTTGTCCCTTGGGATCGAGACCCTGGGGGGGGTCATGACGAAGCTCATCGAGCGCAATACGACGATCCCCACCCGGAAGAGCGAGATCTTCTCAACCGCCGCGGACAGCCAGACGAGCGTGGAGATCCACGTCCTCCAGGGCGAGCGGGAGCTGGCTCGGGACAACCGGACCCTCGGGCGCTTTCACCTAGTGGGGATTCCACCGGCTCCTCGAGGAGTCCCTCAAATCGAGGTGACCTTCGACATCGACGCTAACGTGATCGTCAACGTCTCCGCCAAAGACCTGGGAACCGGCAAGGAGCAGGCGATCACGATCACGGCCTCGAGCGGAGTCTCGGAAGACGAGATCAAACGAATGGTTAAGGAGGCCGAATCCCACGCTGAAGAGGACAAACGGAAGCGGCAGGAGATCGAGCAGCGCAACCAGCTCGATGGTCTCATCTACACGGTCGAAAAAACCCTCCAGGAGAACAAGGACAAGCTCTCCGAGGGAGAGATCAAGCCCCTGGAGGAGGCGATCCGAGAAGCCAAAGACGCCCTGCAAAGCCAGGACGCCCCCCGGATCCAGAAGGCCAATGAGCGCCTGACCCAGGCCTCTCACAAACTGGCCGAGGTCATGTATCAGAAGGTCAAGTCCGGCAAGGATCAAACCGCTTCCTCACCGAGCGGCACCTCTGCCAGCAGTTCTCCTGAAGAGGGGGAAGTCGTGGACGCGGAATACGAGGATCCGGCCAGCAAGAAGTAAGCAAGGGCTCCTTGAACCCGCCTGGATTGAAACCGCAGGCAGGGATGACCGATGGCAAAACGGGATTATTATGAAACCTTGGGCGTTAAACGAAATGCTTCCCTGGCCGAGATCAAGAAGGCATACCGGAAACTGGCGCGGAAATATCACCCGGACTTAAACCCGGCAAATGCCGAGGCGGAACGGAAGTTTAAGGAAATCTCGGAGGCCTACCAAGTCCTCAGCGATCCGGAAAAACGCAAGCGCTACAATCAGTTCGGACATGAGGGGTTTCAGGCCCAACCGGGATTTGACTCAAGCCCCTTTTCCCAGTACACTCAAGGTCCCGAAGGTTTCAATTTCAGCAACTTGGGAGATCTTTTCGGGGATCTTTTTGGGCGGGCCCGAGGGGCGCAGGCACAGGCACCCCGAGCGGGAAAGGACCTCCATTACACGGTGGAAATTGGCTTCGAGGACGCCGTGAAAGGGGTGACCCCCACGATTTCCATCACTCGGGAAGAAGCCTGCCCCCGCTGCCGCGGCACCGGAGCACTGGGGTCTCCCACGATTTGCCCGGAGTGCAAGGGTAGTGGCCAGATTGGAGTCATCAGCGGGCTGGGGTTCGGCCGCACCTGCCCCCGCTGCCAGGGGCGCGGCAATCTGGTGACCAACCCCTGCCCAGCCTGCCACAGCAAGGGGACCCAGCCCAAAACGGAGCAGATCTCCGTTAAAATCCCGCCCGGGGTCGATACGGGGTCCAAGATCCGCTTTGCGGGCAAGGGGGAACATCTGGGAAACGGCAGCTCCCCGGGAGACCTTTATATAGTGACCAAGGTTCGGCCCGACCCCAGATTTGTGCGGAAAGGGGACAATATTCATACCGAGCTCCCCATTACCGTCAGCGAGGCGGCCTTGGGAGCCAAGGTCCCGGTTCAAACGATCGACGGGATTACCACAATGGTGATTCCTCCGGGTACCCATAGCGGTCAGATATTCCGCCTGCGCGAAAGAGGGATGCCCCATCTGAAAGGCGGGGGGAGAGGGGACCACTACGTGACGGTCAAGATTACTCTACCCAAGCACCTTGACGAGAAGGGCCGCCAGATCCTCGAAGAATTCGCGCGTGTCTGCCCTTACGATCCAAGGAAAGAATAGGGTCCAGGTGCAATGAAGAAGCTAACACGGATCATCCTGGAGTCTGCTGCCTCGGTGGCCCATAAGGTCGAAGCCAGTGCGATCTTTGTCCATGCCGATCTGGTACCCGATCCCGAGACCCTTAAAAAAGTCGTGGGGGAATCCCGGATCATTCTGGTCTGCCGGGGGGATAACACACTAGAGAAGGGAGAATGCGCGGCGCTGGGCCTGGGAACGATCCTCGTCCCCCCGATTCTGCTCAGCCGGATCGGTCAGATCAAAATGGGGGTCATGATCGCCATTTCCCAGGGGCTCGTCAAGGTCGGGGATACGATCGTATGCATTGCCGGCATCCCCAGGACGGGAGTCGCCGATACCCTCATGGTTTTGGAGATTGGCGAGGAATTCGAAATCCTCAACTCGGTCGAATCGGTCGCCATGGCGAAGGCCGTCTCGCCAGAAGTGTTCGAGACCGTCCTCCACTTGGCTCTGGAGCTTTCTTGCGAAGGACGGGAAGGCAAACCGGTAGGCTCCATTTTGGTTATCGGTGATCATGAGAAGGTTTTGCAGTACTCGCGCCAACTCGTGATCAACCCCTTTCAAGGCTATTCGGACGAGGAGCGCAGCATTTTTAACCCCCAGATGCAGAAGACCGTCAAAGAGTTCTCAACCATCGACGGCGCCTTCATTGTCCGTGCCGACGGCGTGGTCCTGTGCGCCGGGCGACATCTGAACGCCGCCTACGAGGGGGAGGACCTGCCCCACGGATTGGGCTCGCGCCACATGGCAGCCGCGGCCATCACCGATGTCACCGATGCCGCTGCCATTGCCATTTCAGAATCCACGGGGACGGTGACCGTATTCAAGGGGGGGAAAATCTTCACCGAGATCGAGCGGCCGTGAATAGGCGAGGAACTCTAGTCCGGGCCCAGGGTCTAACAGTGAAAAAGGTATCCAATTTGGTTTATACCTGTTTTGCTCTGTAAGGAGGCGAGTTGTATGAACAACACTCTGAGAACGGCAATGCTCCTGGGGTTGCTGACGGGTTTGCTGGTCCTCATCGGAGGCTATTTGGGTGGGCAACAGGGGATGGTGATCGCCTTTGTGCTGGCTGGCCTGATGAATTTTGCCAGCTACTGGTTCTCCGACAAGATCGTGCTGATGATGTACCGGGCCAGGCAACTGGAGCCCAAGGACAATCCAACCCTCTTCTCGGCGGTGGAACGTCTTACCCGCAAAGCGGGTCTGCCCATGCCCCGGGTCTTCCTGATTCCTTCCGAGGGGGCCAATGCGTTTGCCACCGGCCGGGATCCCCAGCACGCGGCGGTAGCCGTCACAGCGGGGATTCTGGAGCTGTTGAGTTCCGAGGAGCTGGAGGGGGTGTTGGCCCACGAACTGGCCCATGTGAAGAACCGCGACATTCTGATCGGCTCCATTGCGGCCACGATCGCGGGGGCGATTATGATGCTGGCCAACATGGCCCGCTGGGCGGCCCTGTTCGGGGGAATGGGGCGCCGGGATGGGGAAGAGCGCGGAGGGGGCGATCTGTTGGGCTTTATCTTTCTGGCCTTCCTGGCTCCCATTGCGGCCATGCTGATCCAGATGGCGGTCTCCCGGGCCCGGGAATACCAGGCGGACGCCAGCGGGGCTCGCCTGGCGGGGACCCCGCTGGGGCTCGCGGCGGCTTTGGAGAAGCTGCACAGGGTCGCGGAGCGCCAGCCTCTGGAGGCCGGTCCGGCCACAGCCCACCTGTTCATCGTCAATCCGCTCAGCGGCCGGACCTTAATGACCCTCTTCAGCACCCATCCGGCGGTGGAAGAGCGGGTGGCACGCCTGCGCGCCATGCTGGGGAGAATGTGAGACCAGTGGGACTCCCCCCTCAAAGTAAGCCGGCAACTCCTTCTAATTTACTTGGTGAGGAAAGAAGGGATGACAATGGATAACGACCTGTATGAAAGCGCCTTTGCCCGGGTCCCGAACCGTTTCTTGCTAAACACCGTGCTCGCCAAAAGAGTGCACCAGTTGAACAAAGGAGCCCCGCCGATGGTCGAGGCGAATGGCTCGAGCTTTTTTGAGATCGCACTGCGCGAGATCATCGCGGGGAAGCTGCAATTCCATACCGCAACCCCCGAGGAACTGAAGTCCCAGCGCGAAGAGGTGAAGAAACCGGAGAGCGAGGAGAAGCCGTGATCGAAGTTGAGGGACTAACCAAGTATTACGGCCCCTCCCGGGCCATCGAGAACGTCACATTCAGCGTGAACCGGGGAGAAGTTCTCGGTTTCCTGGGACCCAACGGGTCCGGCAAAACGACGACCATGCGGATCCTGACCTGCTTTATGCCGGCCACCCGAGGCAGCGTGCGGGTGGCTGGACACGATGTCTTCCGCAATCCTCTGGAGGTCAAGAAAAACATCGGCTATCTTCCCGAAAATGTCCCCCTGTACACGGACATGACCGTGAGGGGTTTTCTGAACTTTTTCGCGGAAATCAAAGGAGTCGAAAAGGGCACGCGGAAGGCGCGGATCGATGAAGTCATGGCCAACTGCGGTGTGGAAGACGTGGGGGATAAACTGATCTCCAAGCTCTCCAAAGGGTATCGGCAGAGGGTGGGGTTGGCCCAGGCCCTGCTCAACAATCCCCCGGTCCTGATCCTGGATGAACCCACCACGGGACTCGACCCCAGGCAGATCATCGAGATCCGCGAGCTGATCCGTAGACTCTCCGGGGAAAAGACGGTCATCCTTTGCACCCACATTCTCCCCGAAGTGGAGATGCTGTGCGGCCGGGTCCTCATCATCAATGAGGGCACGGTTGTGGCCGAGGATACCCCCGAGAATCTCACCACCGGGCTCCAGCGCTCCCACCGTATCCATCTCCAGGTGGAAGGTCCTGCTGCCGAGGTCGCAGCGAGCCTGGAAGAAGTCCCTGGCGTCCTGCGGGTTAAACAGAGTTCCCCCCCGTCCTCCGGGCCTCATTCCTACGACCTCGAGGTGGACAAGTCCGATGAGGCCCGCAAGGCATTGGCCCGCATGATCGTCAACCGGGGTTGGGGGCTTCTGGAAATGCGCACCATCGACCTGAGCCTGGAGGACGTGTTCGTGAAACTCGTCACCACCGAGAACGGCGGATAGGATTCTCACCATGCGAAACTTTTTGCCAATCTTCAAGAAAGAACTCGCTTCTTACTTCACTTCCCCCATTGCCTACATCGTCTACTGCATGTTTCTAATCATCGTGGGTTATCTGTTCTACAGCGGCATCTCCTTTTTCAGCATCCTGAGCTTTCAGTCCCTGAACAACCCCAACCTGGCGCAAGGGCTCAATGTTACGGAGGGGGTATTTCGACCGCTGTATCTCAACATGGGGGTGATCCTGCTTCTCATGATGCCCCTGCTCACGATGCGGCTGTTTGCCGAAGAGAAGAAGTCGGGCACCATCGAACTCCTGCTCACGAACCCGATCCGCGACGTGGAAGTCCTGCTCGGAAAATACGCGGCCTGCATGGCGGTCTACCTCGTCATGCTTCTACTCACGGCGCTCTTCCCCGCATTTACCACCTTGGTGGGCAGTCCCGAAGCGGGGCCGATTCTCAGCTCCTATTTGGGGCTCTTGCTGCTCGGCGCCTCTTTTATCGCCATCGGCACCTTGGTCTCTTCCCTTACCGAGAATCAGATCATCGCCGCGGCGGTCACCTTCGGCATTCTCCTGCTGCTCTGGGTCATCAGTTGGTCGGCCTCGTTCGCCGGCCCCACCTGGGGAACCCTCTTGCTCCACCTTTCGGCCACGGAACATTTTCAGAACTTCGCCAAGGGGGTCGTTGACACCCAGGACGTTATCTACTACCTGAACCTTTCGGTGTTTTGTCTCTTTTTAACCTTGAGATCGCTCGAATCGAAGCGTTGGAGGGGATGAGCTGATGTCAGCACGGCTCAGGACTGTACTCTGGATATTGGGGTTTCTCCTTACCGTCGGGGGCGCGATTGCCTACGTAATCAAGCCCCTCTTGACTCCTGTGACATCGGTGGCCTTGGGCCTGGGGCTCTTGATGCTCCTGGTGAACCTGTACTTGAACTTTGCAGACGTGCGCCGCTTTCTGGGGAAGCGGTCCACCCGCTACGGCGGCAACCTGGCCGTTCTGGCCCTCATCGTTTTGGCCATCGCGGTGCTTGTGCAGGGCCTGGCCACCCGCCACAACCTGCGCTGGGACCTAACCGAAAACAAGCGCTTCAGCCTCTCCCCACAGACCCGTAACATCCTCAAGAACCTGAAGAAGAACACGGAGATTCTCGCCTTTTACCGGGACACGGAAGCAGGTAAACAGAGCCTGAAGGACCTTCTGGAAGAATACACCAACTCCTCCTCACGGTTTAAGTACCGCTTCGTAGATCCCGATCGCTCCCCGAACCTGGCCAAAGAATACAAGGTAGCTGCGTACGGAACTCTGGTCCTGGAAAGCGGCGGCAAGAGGGAGAAGGTTGAAAGCGATACGGAACAGGCCATTACCAATGGTCTTCTCAAGGTAACGCGCGACCGGGAGAAAACCATCTATATGATCACCGGCCATGGAGAGAAACAGATCACGAGCCAGGACAAAACCGGATTTAGCGCGGCCAAGCAAGCCGTCGAAGAACAAAACTACAAGGTCAAAGAACTTGTTCTCTTGCGAGAAAAGGCAGTCCCCCAGGACGCGGCTGTTGTGGTGATCCCGGGTCCGAGCCGAGACTTTTTCCCGGAAGAACTCTCCACGCTTACCGACTATATTGACCGCGGGGGGAAACTCCTGGTCATGCTGGAACCCCAGGTGGAGACGCCCCGCCTCAGCAAGCTCTTGGAGGACTACGGCATCGAGGTGGGGAACAATGAGATCATCGACCGTTTGAGCCGAGTTTTCGGCGCCGACTACACCATGCCCGTGGTCACCCAGTACGCCCGGCACCCGATCACCGCGAACTTTGGGGTGGCTTCCTTCTTCCCCTCGACCCGCTCCGTGACTCCGGTGAAAAAGCCGAAGACCGGAGTGGAGGTCCAACCCCTGGCTCTTACCGGTCCCAACAGCTGGGCTGAAACCGACCTGAAGAGACTCCGCCAGGGTAGCGCCGAATTCAACGAGGGCTCGGACATTGCCGGGCCCGTCTCCATTGCCGCTGTATCCTCCGTGGCGCCCAAAGAACGAGAGGATCCTAAAGGCCTGCTGTTTTCCGGGAAGAAAGGGCCCCCCAAGTCCGGCAAGGCCCGGATCGTCGTTTTCGGCGACTCCGATTTCGCCGGGAACACGGCGCTGGGCATCTCCGGAAACCGGGATCTTTTCCTGAACTCGTTGAGCTGGCTTGCCGAAGAAGAGGAATTAATCGCCATCCGGCCCAAGGACCAGTCCAACGCTCCCCTGCTGCTCTCGGCCACGGAAGGCCGCCTGGCCTTCTGGTTTCCCCTCGTCATCCTCCCCGCCACAGTCCTGGGAGCCGGTGTCTTTGTGATATGGCGGCGGAGGTGGAGCCGATGAGTTTCCGGAAAACTCTCCTCTTTGCTCTGATCCTGGCAGTGATCGCTGCTTTTTACTACCTCTACGAAATCCGGGGAGGCAGCATCCGACTGGCCAGGAGCAAGGCGGCGCAAAAACTTTTTGAGATCAAGACCGACGCCATCTCGGAAGTCAAACTGAAAAATCCAAAAGGTCACTTCGTCCTGACCAAGAACGGAGAGGAATGGACACTCCGGGAACCGGTTCCTACCCCGGGCGATACGCAGGCCGTCTCGGATCTTATCCGCATGGTCGCCGAGGCCCAGAGGGGCCGGATCATCGAAGAAAACCCCAAAGACCTCACTCCGTTCGGACTCAAACCTCCCAAGATGGAGGTTTCCTTCCCGGGAAAAGACAAATCGAAAACGCCTCCCCTTCTTCTCCTAGGAGACTCGAACCCCAGCGGCACCGAAGTTTATGCCCAAGTGGAGGGAAAGCCAGCGGTTTTTCTTCTGGACATGGCGATCAAAGCAGCCTTGGATAAAGGGCTCTACGAGTTTCGGGATAAACGTCTCCTCCCTTTCAAGACCAGCGAGGTCACCCAGATTCTCTGGAATCGCGGGAATCTGAAATTGACGTCGGGAAAAAACAAGGATGGATCCTGGTCTTTGGTAGAGCCCTTCAAAACGCCGGCGGACTCTCAAAAAATCGAAGATATACTTTTCCGCTTTGGACAGACTCAAGTAAAAGAGTTTATCACTGCCCAGAAAAAGAACCTATCCGAGTTCGGTACGGATAAACCCGCCGTCACTCTGGTTTTCAAAAGAGATAAGAAGCCGGATCTCACCCTCTCTTTTGGCCGCCGGCTCGCAAAGGAGAAAGAGGTCTACGCCCGGCGGGGCGGAGAGCAATCCATCCTGCGCGTTGAAGACGTGGTGCTCAAGGACATCCCGGAGACCCTCACGGCCATCCGGGACCGCGCCGTGTTTAAAGCCGATCAGGATCACGTCCTAAAAGTGGATTGGAAGAAAGCAGACGGCTCCGAACTCCTCCTGGTCAAGACGATGAAAAACGGCTCCGAGGAATGGACAATCGAAAAGCCCGTGACCGCGCCGGCCGAACGATCGGAGGCCTACGGGCTACTCTGGGACCTGCATGATACCAAGCTGGAACGGTTTGTCGGCGACGCGCCGAAAGATCTCGCTCCTTACGGGTTAACTGCCCCGCAATGGACCGTGACCCTCTGGCAGAAAGGGGAGGAAAAGCCCCAGGTTCTAAAGATCGGAAAGGCAAGTCCGGGCTCCCAGGGCTTCTTTGCTATGGTCAGCTACTCGCCCTCGGTGTTCCTGTTGTCGAACGCCGGTTTCAAGCGGCTCTGGCGCAACCCGGAAGACCTGAGAGATCGCAAACTCCTGGACTTCGACACGGAAAGAATCTCAAAAGTGGAACTGCGTTACCAGACGATCACGGTACTCCTGGAAAAAAAAGGGAAACGCTGGCAGATGCTGGCCCCCGAGAAAGCGGACATCGCGAGCCCCAAGATGATCGATCTGCTGTGGGGAGTGAAAGATCTCAAATTCAAGAAGGAGGTGAGCAACCAGGCCAAGGAATTGGACTCTTTTGGCCTGAAGAACGCTCAGATCCAGATCCGTCTCTGGGACGAAAAGGGTAAGCAGTTCCCGGCCTTGGCCGTGGGCTCAAGAATTCCCAACAGCGACGAATACTACCTTGCCAAGGAGCCGTTCACCTCGGTTTACAGCGTGAGCTTCGACCTTCTCAACAAGCTCCCCAAAGGGCCCAGAGATCTCCTGTTCTAAAGGCCCTTGCAGACCCCTGGCAGGGAGGTGAATCGTGGTCTTCGCGCGGATCAATCGCTCCTATTATGAGCGTCTCCTGAGCCCCCTCCTGAAGGCCCTAAGCCGCCTGCGAATCCATCCCAATGCGCTCACGGTCATCGGATTATTGATTAACGGGGTGGCAGCCGTCCAGTTCGCCAACGGACGGGTGCGCTGGGGCGGGTTGTTGATCCTGGGGGCGGGGATCTTCGATTATCTCGACGGGGCCTTGGCCCGCTATTCGAGACGAACGTCCCCCTTCGGTGCCTTCCTGGACTCCACGATTGATCGCTATTCGGACATGACCCTTCTGACCGGAATTTTGATCTTCTTCATGCGGCAAAATGAGGCGGGTCTCGTCCTGCTTACCTGCGCAACGCTGGCCGGCTTCGTCATGGTGAGCTATACCAGAGCTCGAGCCGAGTCCCTGATCCCCGACTGCACCGTCGGTCTCATGGAACGCGCCGAAAGGCTCATCCTGCTCTCCCTC
>JACPSX010000248.1 GCA_016193065.1 Candidatus Tectimicrobiota bacterium
AGCCGAAGGACTTCAACTCCTACGGCGCGCGCCGGGGGAATCACGAGGTGATGATCCGCGGCACCTTCGCGAACATCCGGCTCCGGAATCTGCTGGCGCCGGAAACCGAGGGCGGATGGACGAAGCATCTCCCTGACGGCCGGGTGACCACCATTTATGAAGCCTCCATGCATTATCAGCAGGAGGGAATCCCCTTGATTGTGATGGCGGGGAAAGAATACGGCTCCGGATCCTCCCGAGACTGGGCCGCCAAAGGGACGCTCCTGCTGGGCGTGAAGGCCGTGATTGCCGAGAGCTTCGAGCGCATCCACCGCAGCAATCTGGTGGGAATGGGCGTGCTGCCCCTTGAGTTCCCGCCGGGTGAAAACCCGAAGACCCTGGGGCTCACCGGGTTGGAGAGGTACTCGGTCGAGGGCATTGCGGCCGGGATCGTGCCTGGCTGCAAATGCACGGTCCGGGCGGTTTCCGACAACGGCCGTGAGACAGCGTTTTCCGTGGTGGCTCGCGTCGACACTCCGGAAGAAGCCACCTACTACCGGCACGGCGGCATCCTGCCTTACGTCCTGCGCCAGTTGTTGCAGGACGGCGGGTCCGCTGCCAGGAAATCCTAAAGGGAGGCGTGTTCCGTGGACGGCACACCAAGATCCGAACCGGCCGGGAACATGGACCGACGTCCGTGGGGGAGCTTCACCGTGCTGGACGAGGGGGAGGGCTATAAAGTCAAGAGGATCGAGGTGCTGCCGGGTAAGCGTCTCAGTTACCAGAGACACTCCCGGCGCTGCGAGCACTGGATGGTTGTCCAGGGGGCCGGTAAAGTGACTCTCGAGGGTCGGGAAATCCTCCTGCAGGTGGGAGATACGGCGGACGTGCCGACAGGCGCCGCCCACCGGATGGAGAACCCCGGAAAGGAGACGCTCGTTTTCATCGAGATTCAGCGCGGCAGCTACCTTGGTGAAGATGATATCGTGCGCCTGCAGGACGACTTCGGGCGGCTGATCGGCGACAAAGAGAACGGGTGAGATTACGCGATATAGGAGAGTTTTCTCGACGCTTCTCTTCGATTCCTGGCTCCAGCAATCAGCTCAGCGACGATAAGGTGGGAGGTATAGATAAAGTCGGCTTCGCTAAGCTGCGCCACGATGGGTAGAACTGGATGGGGTGATTGCCCGTCGCGCTTACGAAGGAACTCCACCCAGATCGATGTGTCGACAAGATAGCCTTTAGCGCCGGCCGCGATCTTGAGGTCGAACGTACTCAATGGCAATCCGTCCAGCCTTGGCAAGAAGTCTGCGCTGCTTCTCAAGGCGTCTCTTTTCGCTCAGGAGCAAGCGGATGGCCTGGGTCTTGTTCTCTGCCCCGGTTAAAGCGAGGGCCTCTTCCGCCTCCTCCTTGGAAATTTTTACAGTGGTGAACTTGCTCATAGGGATTTCCTTCTCAATGGGCGAAAGGGGTATACCGCAATTCAGCAAAAGGTATACCACCAACGATCCCTCCGTCAAGTATCTTCTACGCCAAATCTTTCCCTGAAAACTTGCTTGACCCGAAGTCCTAAAGTGTCTTAGAAATAAAAACTGGGGCTTTAGCCGAGGGGCACCTTCCAGGTCGTGACGCGCGGTTTCCGTGCGGTCATTTTTCCGCCGGCACCCAAAGCCGCTGGGTGCTTTTCCAATCCGCCTGCAATTTTCAACAATCGAAACCAGGGGGCAGGAGGCGACGCAGATGGGAAGACGCATCTGGATTTCCCTGTTTGTTTTTTCTCTCCTGACGTTCCTGACCGTTCTCCTGCGGGGATTCCCCCAAGCCTCGGCCCAGGGGCCCGCCTGGAGAAGCCGGGAAGGGCAGGCTTGCCTCCAATGCCGTAGCTCGCAGAACGCAGCCCTCGTGGAGGAATGGCGTCTGGGGGAGCACGGCCAGAAAGGGGTGAATTGCTTTGATTGCCACCGGGCGGAGAGGGGGGAAGCGGACGCTTTCGAGCACAATGGGGCTCTGATCGCCGTGATCGTATCCCCCAAGGACTGCGCCCGCTGCCACCGGAAAGAAGTGGACGAGCAGAAGGGGAGTCATCACGCCAAGGCCGGGCAGATCCTGGCTTCCCTGGACAACTTCCTGGGCGAGGTGGTCGGGGGCCCGCCGGCGGGCCCGCCACGGAGCCTCCATGTCGGGACCGGACTATGCCTGGTGGCACGGCATGTACGAGGTGGCCAAAGCCTTCTACCTGCACTTCGTTCCCGAGGTGAAGGAAGTTGCCGGCGAGCCGCTGGCCACCCAACTCCTGGACAAGTACGTCTTCTCCCAGCCGGGCCACAAGTGGCTTAAGGAAGGGATGACCAAGGAGCAGCTCCAGAAGATCCAGGAGTTCTACAAGAGCCGGTACGGCGAGCAGAAATAGGCCCGGACGGACTTTTCCCACGGACAAACAGGCAAAACGCTGATCAGAAAATGCCCTGTTCACCCCCTTCCTACCCCTCCCACCCCTCGAGGGGGAGGGTATGGAAGGGGGGAGTTGCCGTGCGTTCCATCTTCAACTGATCGCAACATCGAAGCATTGTTATTTCCCTTGCGAAATCCCCCCTTCCCCCCCTTTTTAAAAGGGGGGAGCAGGGGGATTTTCTGAGGTGAATCCTTAGGAGCCGGCCTGGCTCCTTATGGGCAAAGGTCGGGGGTCGCCTTGACCCGGCCCATGGTGAACCAAACGGAGGAGGTTGGGAGCGATGAATCGGGAGCGTGCCATCCGCTTGATTGCCGGGAGTTTTGTGTTGATTTCCCTGGCCTTGGGTTACTTCGCGAGCCCCTACTGGTTCCTGTTCACGGCCTTCGTGGGTCTTAACCTGATTCAATCCTCGTTTACCCGCTGGTGTCTCATGGAGGACATCCTGAGGAAGATGGGGGTACAGGAATAAGACTCCGGCGTTCCTCGCCTGGAGCATCTACCGTTGAAGGAGGGCATCATGGACAAGACAAGCCCGGAAGTCGAAGCGGGAAGGGAGAGCGGCCCCGTGGAGATCGGTCTGCCCGAGATGGAGAGGTTGCTGACCGGCGGAGGGAACCTCTTTCTTGTCGATGTGCGCACGGAGGACGCCTTTCTGCGCGAGCGGATTCCCGGCTCTCTGTCCGTTCCGCGGGGCGTCCTGGAGTTTCTCATCGAGGAAGTGATTTCCGAGCGGGAGGCCATGTTGATCATAGTTTGCGACGACGGCTCCCTTTCCCGGAAAGCGGTTCTGACCCTCAGGGTGCTGGGCTACTCCTCCGCTTACGCCCTCCAGGGCGGTCTCTTCGGTTGGAAGCGGGCGGGACACCCGATTAGCCGCGGCAACCCGGCAGCCGGGGATGCCCCTCTTTCTTGGAGATGGGCTCACGGAGAAGGCTCCCGCCTGATCCGGGAGTGACGCAGAAGGTTTTCGTTCGGAACCGGGAGAAGCAGGGAAAACTCAGAGCGAGGGACTTGGGAGAAAGGAAGGCACGCCGTGAGCCTGGTGGTGGCGGAGGGGTTGGCCAAGACGTACCAGATGGGGGAAGTGGAAGGGACCGACGTCTCCACGCTGGATCGCCGCTCTCCTGAACCTGCTTGGTTGTCTGGACCATCCCACCGCAGGCCGGCTGGAAGTGGAGGGCACCGATGTTTCCACGCTGGACCGGCGCCGCGGGGCCGCTTTTCGGGGTGAGCACATCGGATTCGTGTTTCAGAACTTCAACCTCGTTCCCGTGCTCACGGTTTATGAAAACGTCGAGTACCCGCTGGTGATGGTCCAGAACCGGAATGTCCGGGAGCGCCGGGAGAGGGTGCTGGGGCTTCTGGAGGCCGTGGGGATGAGCGACCAGAGGGACAAGTTTCCCGAGCAGATCTCCGGCGGGCAAAAGCAGCGGGTGGCCATCGCCCGGGCCCTG
>JACPSX010000249.1 GCA_016193065.1 Candidatus Tectimicrobiota bacterium
GCCGGGCAATTTCGGCCGCCTTGTCACTTTTCATGGCGTGTCACAGGTCCCAGTCAACCTGCAGCCCGAGCCAGAAATCCGCCGATATGCCCAGCACACGGGCCAGCCGCAGCGCGGTATTGGCGAGCATCTCGCCCGGATGGGTTAGGGGTCGAAAACACACCCGATACTGCTCGTTGACCCGGATGCTGTGCTGTCCGCTCCGGTTGCCCCTCAGGCGTTCTAACCGGTTACCCGGTGGAGTCGCCAGATCCCGCAAATCGCGCACCCGATTGATCTGATCGAGCTTTCTACGGACAGTAGCCCACAACGCTCTTGGACACGTCCGCCGGGCAACCCGGGTGTCAGACCCGTCGAATATATCCTCCGTCCCCCGATCCCGAAATGAACGTATCACGGGTCACATTATAATGGGTAACAATAATACCATCAACTCTTGTTCTGGGGTCAATTCAACAGATGGGTAAAGGCGCGTTGCTGTCAAGGCTGAGCCGGCGTAGCATGTCGATGTCGCTTCGAGAAGTCCGAGCGGGTTAATGAATGATCTCGCTGGTCCAGCGATCCCGATGCGCCCAGAACGGGCAGCGGGGGCAAGCGTGTCCCTCCGGATAGTCTATGCCCTCTTCATGGGTGCAACCGATGATGCGGTCCGTCATTACAACCGATTTGACTCCATGCCTCTGGATGAAGTTGATGATCTCTCTGCCGATTGCAGGATCGTTGCGCACATCCAGATTCTGGCCAGACCAGGTTTCCAGTGCCCCGGGTTCTGCACCCTCCGTGGCGACGATGCCGACTGCAACCTTCGTGGCGCAAGTGTCGTCCGGACCATAGAAGGCCACGGTCGCCACGGGGTATCCCCGGAAGCCGTGCCGTGCCTTCTTCTTGAGCGGCGATCCCGAACGACGTTTGAACCTCACTCCGAAGAACCTCAGCCTTGGGTCAGGTCGGCGAGCCAGGAGGCTGCTGAAAAAGTCTTTTTCGTGGTTCGACAGGCTCACCACGAACGGTCAAGTGCCAATGTTTTCAATACCTGCCCCGTTCGGCCTCACCCGGAAGCCGGGTACCCGGTCGAAGGCTGAACGGAGAGTGTCTCAGTATCCTGCTGGTGCACTTTGACATGCCGCGAGCTGATAAACCGGTGCAGCCCAAGCTTCCGCCACAAGGCAGACAAAGTTCAGCTGCGTGCTTTGGTACGCCGAATAGAGCGTCGCGTTGGAGAAGAGGAACGCCCACTTAGCCACTTCTTGAATGAGGTTTGACTTTCACCTGACGGCTTACCCGCCAATAAACCTTCGACGCTAATATCTTCGTCGATATCTTCCCAGTGAATACCATGGCCCTTTCCGATCAACCTCCAGTGATTCCTCTCCTCTGGAGTCGAATGTAGGAGCCGAGGAAACCATGCCAGCGGAACAGAAATAGTTCGCCCATCGCTTAGGTCAACACTTAAGGTATCTTCGGTCACTTTCACTTTCTCAGCATTCGGAATCTCTATTTCATTTGCCGAAATACCCATTCCATGCCTCCACGAATCGTGAATGGTGTTCGTTGATAATTTTCAGGATTTCACCAATTTCCGCCCGGTGAAATCCGCCACTGCTTTGCAGTCGAATCGGATCAAGCCAAACTTTTGCGATCTTGTCGTCACGCTCAACGTGAATATGCAACGGCTCGTTCCGATCACCTGCATAAAAGAAGAATCGATATGGCCCACTTCTGAGTACTGTAGGCATCTACTCCTCAATGTATCCCATCTTGCCCTGGCTAGCTATAACTGATATATTCCGTTTCCTCCACGGGTAAACACGGGCGCATGGGTCAATAAATCGCTTAGGTATGCCTCAAGGTTAAGCTTCGATGCAGATGGGTGTCAAGATAAATGATCAGATCCCGATCTACTGCGGAAGCTGCGGTTCGAGACGGTGAGACCGCACAGGCACTGTGCCTCACTTGCGGGTGCCGAGGGCGACTGCCAGGCGCAAGCACTTCACTGGGCGCCAGATCAGGCCGTGCGACCGACCGGTTCGAGGTGGGCAATCTCAGCCGCCTTCTCGCCTCTCATGGCGTGCCACAGATCCCAGTCGAGCTGCAGCCCGAGCCAGAAATCCGCCGGCATGCCCAGAACACGGGCCAGCCGCAGCGCAGTATCGGGGGTCACAGCCCGCTTGCCACGGATGAGTGCGTTAAGACATGGGAACGATACCTCAATTGGGGAAAAGTAGATTTGCGCTGGGGGAGTTTTTCGTACCTTGAAATTTCTGTTGATAGGACAGAGTTTTCAAGGTAAGATTTCGTCATGATAGACCGGCACCGAGAAGTGAATACTCTTAGCGCTCTTCTGAAACGCCACCGGGTTGTCGGAATCATCGGCGCTCGCCAGGTGGGAAAAACAACGCTGGCACGCTCTCTCCTCAAACAGATACGCGGCAACTCCACATACTACGATCTGGAAAATCCCGAGGATTTGGCGCGGCTTGCCGACCCCATGTATACGCTCAAGGGGTTAAAGGGGATTGTTATTATCGATGAGATACAACGATTTCCCGACCTTTTCCCCATCCTGAGAGTGCTTGTGGATCGACCGAAGACGTCAACGCGGTTTCTGGTTCTCGGGAGCGCTTCCCCTGCTCTCCTTCGTCAAGGTTCTGAAACCCTCGCCGGCCGTATTATTTATCATGAACTGGCAGGCTTTTCTCTGGAAGAGGTGGGAATCAAGAACTATCGGCGATTGTGGCTGCGCGGGGGGTTCCCGCGGTCATACCTTGCTCCCTCCGACGCGGTCAGCGAAGAATGGCGTCGCGGCTTCATACGCACTTTTCTCGAAAGAGACCTCCCGCAGTTAGGGATTACCATCCGTTCAACTACGATGCACAGGTTCTGGAGCATGTTGGCGCATTATCACGGTCAGATATGGAATGCCTCGGAATTCGGGCGGTCTTTTGGCGTGGCCGATACTACTGTACGCAGCTATCTTGATTTGTTGTCATCGGCGCTGGTGGTGAGGCAGTTACTGCCGTGGCATGAAAACATCTCAAAACGCCAGGTCAAATCACCCAAGGTCTACATTGCAGACAGCGGGCTGCTCCATACGCTGCTCGGCATTGAAACCCGTAACGATCTGGAAAGACATCCCAAGATTGGGGCCTCATGGGAAGGATTCGTCATCGAGCAGGTTATCCGTTGGACGGGATCCAGGAAAGAGGATTGTTTTTTCTGGGCGACGCATGCGGGCGCGGAACTGGACCTTCTTGTCGTCAAGGGAAGAGACAGGCTGGGATTTGAGGTGAAACTTACAAGCTCACCGCGGGTGACCCCATCGATGCGAAGCGCCCTTTCAGACCTGAAACTTCAGCGCTTGCATGTAATCCATACAGGGGAAGAGACATTTATGCTTGAGAGAAACATACAGGCGCTGGCGATGCCCCGCTTGCTGGATGATCTCAAGGCTGATTATGTAGAGGGCAAATAATGAATGCCCCTTCATCACAACCACTGACTCCATCCGCACAACAGGGTTCCTGCGGGCAAACGATCGACGCGGAACCGGCCCTGTTCCGGCGAGGTCTTAGAACTCAAAACAACCTATTCCGTGCTCACGCTTACTCGTGGGCAAGAGATTTATCCGTGAAGAGGTAATCTTTCAGTTCCTTGGAAAAAGTGGGATCTTTCCGGCGGATCCACTCCAGGATCATTGCGGCGTGTTCTTTCTCTTCATCCCGGTTGTGAGCAAGGGTCGCCCTTAGTTCTTTGTCCTTGCATACATCGACCCTCTGGTTGTACCAATTAATGGCCTCTAATTCCTCCTTCAATGATTCAATCGCGCGGTGCATATCGCGCACTTCGTCCGAAAGCTCGTTGCTCGATTCCTGGTACGGCATTGAGTTTCTCCTCTCGGTTCGAATTCCCCCTCACCCTCCCCTCTCCCCTTGAGGGGAGAGGGACAGACTAAGGTGTGGCGGTGCCTTCTTAAAATATAAGACGTCGCATCTCATTTCGCAAAGATGAACCACCTTTCCCGCACCCGGTTCGATCAACTCACCACAGGCTTCGACATGTCTGTTCTGAGCCCGCCGCTTTCCTTCGACAAGCTCAGGACGAGCGGCGGAGTCAAAGAGCTCAGGGGAACGGGGCGCCCGTTGAACACATTGAATGAGGATTCCCGAACGCCGCCATAGCCCTGCCCTCCCATCCGATCAGACAGGGAGTATTTCGGAGCAACCAGCGAATAAGGTGAACTCTCAAGGTAGCCAAAGCATAAGCTTGGGCTGAGATGGGTGTCAAGCAAAATGACCAGATCCGGCTCTCCTGGAAAAAATGGGCTATCGGCGATTCAAGGCTGGATCGGCTATGGAGTCCGAGAGAAGCCGGAGTGGCGGCTCTGCTTTTTGCGCCCTTCGTTGCGCCGCAAGTTAGGCTTCAGGCCTCCGGAAACGGTGGGCACCTTAAAGCTGTGCCCGCCGTCCCTGGGATGAAGCGGAGGCCTCATACGGGGCTGGTCGCGACCGGTGTGCGATCGACTCTGCGCTCGAGAGGTGGCGTCCTACGGGAAGTCGTTGCGAGCCCTGATGATACAGTCGACCATGTGGGCACCGCCGCTCGCCGAGTTCTCGTCGGATGTCTGCCCGCTCTGGTCGGCGACGACCCGCGGCCACGATTCTCCATCCCACCAGGCGAAGAACGGGCCGCCCGACTGCCCGGGCCAAACGTCACCCTGGTGGAAGATCCGCGTGTGGACTTCGCGGTCCCAGAAGGACCCGTCGAGCGCGATGCTTCCCTGGTACGAGGGACGCTGGCCACCTGCCAAGTCGCCGGGATAGCCGATGTGGCTCCAGTAGGGCTCGCCGTCCCAGTCGTCCGACCAACTCCGGGAACCCATCCAGCCGGTGAGATCGCCGATTCGATTATTGAGCACCACCGCTACGTAGTCGTGTTGGCCCTCCGTGCGGTTCAGCGAGGGGCCGAACACCTTCAACTCCTCCCAGTATATCCACGTGCCCCAGGCAACGCCGAAGGGTGCGCTTCCGTCGAAGTACGCAGGCGTGAATTTGACCCAACCGGCCGTGCCGTCGGAGTTCCACTGGATCGCATGGCTGCAGGTGAGCATGTGGCGGGGCCCAACCATCACGCCGCTTGCCTGGCCACCCGGGGTGTCCACGCGGCCAACGGTGCACCAGGGAAACGCCGTGTCATTGAAGGTGTAGCGGTTGTCCGGCGCGAAGATAGTCGTCGCCTGGTGTACGTCCCTTGGCCGATCCGGCAGCGCCGCACTCTGGACGCGAGGGGGCACCACGAGATCGGACGGAAGGCGCCTCGGAAGTGGCCGAAGCGGCAAGTGATCGGGTAGGTAACCCTCGAAATCGGGCCACTCCTTCTGTCTCTGCCGGATGTCCTTCTCCGGCCCGAACTTGCGGGTCTCGATTGCCGGCGGAAGGGCGTGCACTCCGAGCGTGGCGCCCCGGACTGAAAGCTTCACCTCGTAGGCCTGGCCCATGTTTCTGCCCTTGCTCGCTGCCACCGACAAATAAACCTGGGGCGTCGCGGTGGCGGCGAGCATTACCGACATTTCGAGGGGCAGTTCCTCCGCGCTCTTTAATGGCTCTCGCGGCTTCAGTCGCGCCACAAGCTCGTCCAAGTGAAGTGGTCGTGCGGGTTTCTCTGGCATTTCTTTTACCCCCTCTCAGATTCTGAGTTTGACTCGTCGCTCCGACTTCAATTGGTCAACTTGCATCAAGAATAAGATCACCTCCCTTCAAGCCACCAAGCAATATGTCGCCAAACTATGGATCCTATGGTTCCGTATAAGAACCCTGGTGTTGCCTCCCTGCAGCATAAGACCCTTGGTCCTCATCTCGCAAAAACGCTGCGGAGGTCGTATCCGTCTTCCAACAAATGAATGGCAAGAGAATACCCTAACACTAACGTTCGCCTAAGATGGTGTCAAGGAAAATGACCTGATCCTTGACAACCTCCCTGGATTCCCCTACAGTGAGGCCGCATGATCCCGTCGGGCGGGATCCGAATCACCCATTCACAAGGC
>JACPSX010000250.1 GCA_016193065.1 Candidatus Tectimicrobiota bacterium
ACCGATGGCCGCTCCCCTGCCAGTGCGCCTGCCGCCTCCGGCAATTTCTCCGGTAGCGGCTCCCACTCCTGCACCGAGCGCGCCTCCGATCAGGGCATCAGTTACCGTTTGGGCGGTCTTGTCGCCCGCAACGGACTTCGCGTACTCGTTACAAGCCGCGATATCCGTTGCCGTGGGCCTTGGTGCCGCTTGGCGGGCTGGTTGCCTCGAAACGGTGGGAACAGGTGCCTCCTTCTTCTGGCTCCTGCTTGCTACCACCAATCCCGTGACGAGCGCCGTAACGACCACCAGAGCCATTCCGATCGCCGTCATCTTCCAGGGATTCCAGGTATTTTTCGACATGGCGATATCCTCCTCTAGAAACTCATCTCTTCCTGTTCACTTCATCAACGACAAGCCCTCCGGCGACGCCCGCAGCGCCTCCGACAATAGCGCCGAGGACCGCACTACCGCCGGTGAGCGCTCCAATTACGGCGCCGCCAACAGTACCGATGGCTCCACCAGTCAGAGCCCGCTGCTGTTGGGGAGTCAGACCCGCACACCCCGTGCTTCCGAACAACATCACGACGATTAGAAACGCACTAATCAATCTCATGACAGATACCTCCCCTGACCATTTCGAATTACGGATCAAGCCTGCTCACGACTGCCTTTAACTGGGCGAGATCAATCGGCTTCTCAAGAAATTCCGACACCTTCAAAAGCTCGGCTTGCGCTTTCACTTCCGGACCCGCGTCCGCGCTCACCACAATGATGGAAATCCTTGGGTGAAACGCCCGGAAAATCCGCACCAGATCCCAACCGCTCATCGTCAGACCGTGAACGGGCGGCAGGCCGAGGTCGATGATCGCGACCTCGAACTGGTTTTCCTTCACTTTCTTGATGGCCTGCCAGCCGTCCGTAGCCGTTTCCACCTTCCATCCCCCATGCGCCAGGGACCATCTCAAGCCTTCGAGACTGTGAAGATAGGGATCTACAATGAGAATCCTTCTTTGCGCTGCCACTGATCGTCCACCCAGCTTGACATCCATGGATCTCGCTCTCAGAACACCTTTCACTTCCCCGATAAAGCAACCGGCGTGCCAATCACAGGCATTCACCTCTGCCGACCGGAGAGCTCGAGTTTTCTGAGTCTTTTGAGATTCACAATTGGCCGGGTAAGGAGATACTGAGCTTGCTTGGAAGAGAAGCATGTAAACTTTACACTGTGGGCCTGTAAGTGTTACGCAGTGGGGCAGGTGGCATGTGACGTCGATGTCAGAGAAAATCGTTGAAGCGAAGGGAGCGCACGATTCCAGTTGCGGGACAACAACGGGGAGAGGTTCCCTAGCGAAGAGCGCTCAACAGTTCTTCTGCCAGAACGTAGGCTTTGTCAGCCAAGTTAAACGCCTGCTGGAACTCTTTGTTTGCGAGCGCCGCCTTTCCTCTGGCAAGGAATCCGTGGATGAAAGAAAGGGTCTCCTGTTGATCCTTGGCCAGCCTTTTGGGATCGATCCGCGTGACCATGCGCTCCGTGCCCTTGATCCGCGTATCGGCCTGCTGCCTCAACCGATCTTCTTCTGCCGGACTGAGCTGAGGAGACAGCACGGCAGGAGGCCGCGAGGGCTCCTTTTTCGCGGGTGCCGAGGGTGGAGCGGAAGGAGTGGGCGGTGCAAGGATCTCTTTCAGCCGGGTACAGCTCGTCAGGGCCAGTGCGATGAGTACGAATGCAAGGAAGTGTCCGAATGTTGGACGCAATTGAGTCATGAACGGTCCGCCTTCGCCGGGAAACGGACGACGACGGTAGTACCCTTGCCCACCTCCGAGAAGACATCAATGGCGCCGTCGTGCATCTGGACAATGCGATAGGCCAGAGACAAGCCGATTCCACTCCCCTCGGGCTTGGTCGTGTAGTAGAGCTTGAAGACCTTTTCCAGATCCTCCGGGGAGATACCGATCCCTTCATCGATAATACGCACTGTGACGCACTCCTCTTGCCTCTTCTCGCCCTCGGTCACAAGGCTGACCGTCCCTCCGGCCGGCATGGACTGGCAAGCGTTTAACACGATGTTTAGGAATACCTGGCGCAGGAGTTCCTCATCAGCCGTGACAGGGGGGAGGGAGGAATCCAACTTGAGCTCAAAGTGGATCGCTGACCTTTCCCATTCTGTCTTCAGAAGCGCTGTGACTTCTCGCAGGAGCCTGTTCAGGTCCACGAGCCTCAAGCTCAGGTCGTGGGGCCGCATGAACTTCAAAAACCCCTGGACGACGCGGTCCAGCCGGCGGATCTCGCCGCGGATGACCTCCAGGCTGTCCTGCACTTCCTCGGGAGACCCAGCCAGTTTCTCCTTGAGCAGTTCCAGGTGGATCATCATGGCATTGAGTGGATTCTTGACTTCATGGGCGACTCCGGAGGTTAGACTCCCGAGGGCGGCAAGCTTGGCCGAGTAACTGATGAGCGACTGAAGCGTCTTAATGGAGCCCAGGTTCTTCAGGAGGATCATGGAGCCCATCGTCTTCTGGGCATCGGACACAAAGAAATGAGAAACCAGCAACTCCTGGGGCTTGCCATATCCGGGAACGACGATGGTGGCGTTTCGGAAGCCGGTCTTGCGCTCGAAGGATCGCTCCAGGAGCGGATGCAAAGGGTGAGAGGGATCCAGGATGTGGGCGAGCCGGGATCCCACCGCTTGCTCCAGAGGCCGGCCCACGACTGCCTCGGTGGCTCTGTTGTAGAAAAGGATCTCGCCATCCTGGTTGAGGAAGACGATCCCGTCCTCCAGGTGATCGACGACCTGTTGAAGACGGGCTTTCTCGCTCAGCATCGTCAAACGGTCAGACTGGATCTGCCGTCCCAGGAGTTGGATCTGGGAAGCCAGCTCGCCTACCTCGTCTTTCCCAACCAAGTCCGCAGCCACCCCGGGCTCTCCGCGTCTGAGGCGGTCCATTTCCAGGGTGAGCGCGCGGATCGGCTTCAGGATCACGCCGGCCAGCCCCATGGCAACCAACCAGGCGACCGGCAGTGCCACACCGGCCAGAGCGACGCTCTGTCCCAGGAAGGCCTTCAACTCCCGCCTCAAAAGGGTGGTGGACACTCCAAGCTTGATATTCCCGAAGGGCTCATCGTTGAGCTTTATGGGCATGGCGACTTCGTAGATCGTTTCGCCCGCATACAAAGACCGGAAGCGCCGAACCGGATCGAGGGAAAGGAGATTTTGAAGGTTTGGCCGCTCGGGAGCGTCTGCTCCCTCCCTTTCCCCTTCGCTGCCGAGAACCACCCGGCCCGTTCGGTCGGCAATCAGGACATACAAAAGGTGGGGTGAGTAACCGACGCTGGCGTGGAGAAGGCTGCGAAGATCCCGGTCTACTTTTAACACCTGGCGGGGATCCCTGCCCGGGGCACGGGCAAGGGCGCGCCGGCTTTGCGCGTAGACCTGCCTGGCGATGAGTTGGGACTGCTCCAGTGCTTCCCGAACGACGACCCGGCTCAATTGAGAGAGGTGCACGAGCGTGGCGGTCGCCACCGCGAGGAATGTGAGCGCACTGATAGCGACCGCTTCCTTGGCCTTAATGCCGAAGCGCATCCGGGTCACCGTAGCGATGGAGCTTGTTGTGAAGGGTCTTCAGGCCGATCCCCAGTATCTCGGCGGCTTTGGTCTTGTTGTTGTGAACAAAGGCGAGGGTGCTCAGGATCAGTTGCTTCTCGGCCTCCTCGACGGTGGTTCCCACGGGTATCGTGACGGCTTCCGAGTTTTGGTCGTGCGCCCCGACTCGAAAGCGTGGGGGAATATGGTCCGCAACGATAAGGTCACCCTCGCAAGCAATGATCGCTCGTTCGATGGTGTTCCGGAGCTCTCGGACGTTCCCGGGCCAAGGATTACTGAGCAGGATCTGGAGAGCCGCGCCGTCAATCGCTTTGATCCGCTTCTCATATTTGCGGTTGAACTCCTCGATGAAGGCCTGAACAAGGAGGGGGATGTCATCAGTCCGCTCCCGCAGGGGCGGAAGAAAGAAGGTGAATACGTTCAAACGGTAGAAAAGGTCCTCCCGAAGGCTGCCTGCTTTGATGGCCTTCTCAGGATCTTTGTTGGTTGCGGCCACAATCCGCACGTCTATCTGGATTTCCTTCTGTCCCCCAAGGCGCCGCAGCGTGCCGTCCTGAACGATGCGAAGGAACTTCGCCTGGGTGGATGGGCTCATCTCGGCGATCTCATCCAGGAAAAGGGTGCCGCCGTTCGCCATCTCAAAGCAGCCGATCCTGCGCTCCAGAGCCCCCGTGAATGCTCCCTTTTCGTGTCCGAAGATCTCGCTCTCCAGGAGCGTTTCCGGGATCGCCGAGCAATTCACCGGAACGAACGGACCGCTCCGGCGGGGGGAGAGATCATGGAGGGTGCAAGCGACCAACTCCTTGCCGGTTCCGCTCTCTCCGCAGATCAAGGCGGGAGCCGGGGTGGGAGCGGCCAGCTCGATGAGGCGGTACACCTCCTGCATGGGCTTGCTCGTTCCTACCAGATTGCCAAGCCCCCAAACCTCCTTCAGGCGCCGGCGGAGGAGGGTCACCTCGCGTAAGGTCTCGCCTTTCTCCAAGGCTTTCTGGACGAGCATTCGGAGCCGGGGGATATCGACCGGCTTGGTCAGGTAGTCGTAAGCCCCCTCCTTCATGGCGGAGACTGCCGTTTCGATGGTGCCGTGGGCGGTAAGGAGGATGACAGCCGCGAAGGGGAGTTCTTCCTGAAGGGCTTTCAAAAGCCCCAGCCCGTCGAGCTTCGGCATGAGGAGATCAAAAATAACAACGGACGGCAGGAACGTAGCGGCCTTTTTCAGGGCTTCCTCGCCGTCCGCGGCGTCTTCGACTTCATAGCCCCAGGAGGAAAGAAGCGCCTTCAATCCCTTCCGCGAGGCCTCTTCATCATCCGAAATCAAGACCCGATGCGGCATCGTTCCCCCTCGCCCTTCGTCTGAAACTGATCCTGCAATTGTACCGCATCCGGTGCTTGCGGGCATGGAGGAGCGCGGAACACTCACAGGCGCCTGGTGGTCGATGGACGCATCATCTTTCGATTGTGGAGTCTTACGGTCGAGCTATGAAAAGTGACCAGCGCGGCTTTCCGAACCGAAGGACGAACGTGCGCTGGTAAGTGAGAGGAGAGAGGCTCGCCAGGGGCGATAGGGTCATCCTGTTCGGGACTGTCCGTTCAGTGCAAGAGTCCCGAAAACTTCCCGCGCAACCAGGAGGGGGGGCCCGAAGCCGGCTTGCTAACCGCTTGATTTTTTGGTGGAGCTGGCGGGGATCGAACCCGCGACCTCTAGAGTGCGATTCGGTTCCCGTCCCTCAAGGGCTCCAACCCCATCCATCTAACCCCATAAAGTTTCTATCGGTTCACCACTCCGCTTTGGGCCTGAATTGGGGCCTTTCGGCTACAGTTCACGGACAAAACACGGACAATTTCGGGGCTCTTTTTCAGTATGCGGGCTCCGGCAACGGAACCTATTTCCAAGGAGGCTCATCCCATGAGGGGCAAG
>JACPSX010000226.1 GCA_016193065.1 Candidatus Tectimicrobiota bacterium
CGTCGCGTATCGGTTGACTGTTCAAGTCCTTTATCCTTGACTGTTTCCACACGCGGTCTGGAATTTCTTTGCACCCTCTCCCCCTACCCTATCACCCTGGCCCGCGGGGGAGAGGGGATCTTAGGGCGCGAATTTCTGACTCAGGATGCTAGGTTTTCTGCAGCCGGGCCGTGAACCGCAGGCCGTCGGAATCCATGATGGCTCCTTGCAGCCCGCAGCGCCTCGCCAACGCCAGCAGCTCGGAGGGAAACAGGAAGGAACAGCGTTTCCTCCTGAGCAGGGAGAGGATGAAAAAGATCCGGATGATCGGGTTGCTGCGATGGTACTCAACGATCAACACGACTCCGGCCGGGGTCAGAGTCCGAAAGATCTCCCGCAGGGCGGCCTCCTGATCGGACACGTGGTGGAAGACGTCGATCAGAAAGATTCCTTGAAATGACAAGCTCTTGAAGGGCAGCGCCTCGGCCCGGGCGATCGTGCGGTGAAGGGCGGGATGGCGATGGGCACGTCTCAGGACGGATCCATTTGCGTCGACGAGGTGTATATTTTTCCGCCCTTCCCCGGCCAGGAGGACCGACTGGTCTCCTGACCCGCTTCCCAAATCCAGCAGTGGCCCCGCCGACTTTTCTGTGCCGAATTCCGCCAGAAGCTTCGCCCCATGAGAAGGCGGTCCGGCGCCCCGGAGTTTTCTGTATACCCCTTCAAGGAGATCAAATACGGACATGCAGTTCTCCCAGATGAAGCCTCCGTTTCTTCTTTCCATTTTCCCGCAAAACGCCCGCCGTGAAAACCAGCGAATCCTTCACCGACTTCTTGGCTCGAAAGAGAAGAGGGGACGGCTGCCGCTTGGGGGTGTCTGTCCCGCCAGAGAGGGGAAAACAGGAGAGCAGGGAAAGGAGTCCGGCATGGCGCCTCGAGAGAGAATTCTCGCTCCGATATTCCTCGTTGGTCTGGTGTGGGCCGCCCCGATGGCCTTGGCCCAGGATGCGACGGGATCGGGGCCGGTGCGGCAGCAAGCGCAGGCGAATTGGGATCAGCAGGCGGAGCAAGCCTTCGGCCTGGGACGAGGTCAGGGGCGTCAGCTCATGACCCAGGAGGAGTGGCAGGAGCACCAGCAAAAGATGCAAACCATGAGCGTGGAGGACCGGGAGCGGTACCGGCAGGAGGTTCACGAGCGCATGTCCCAACGAGCCAGAGAAAAGGGAATCTCCCCCTCTGAAAGACCGCAGCCCCGGGGGCCGATGGGCGGACCCGGCACGGGAGGGTCCGGCCGTACGGGTGGTTCCGGCATGGGAGGCCGCAGTTCGGGTGGCCGCCGCGGTCGCTAGTCTAGGGGGTGAAAAATTCAACACCTGTTCCCCCATTCCATCGAACCGGGCGGCCTCTTCCCGGCCATACTGGCTTTTGAGGCTCATCCGCCATAGATTGAGACTCAGAAACACTGGAAGTCGGGGGGAATTCGGGGTCTGGTTTCGGAGCGGAGCGATTCAAATGGTTCAAGGGCAGGACCGGCTCGGGAGCCCCGGAGTTCGTGATTCCCTGAAAATCCAAGACCTGGCCTTCATTCTGGATTCCGTGGCCGACGGCGTTTTTACCGTGGATGGGGATTTCCGGATCACCTCCTTCAATCGGGCTGCGGAACAGATTACCGGCGTTCCCAAAGAGGAAGCCTTCGGCCGGCGCTGCTGGGACCGGCCGCCCGGTCGTGAACCGTCCCGTGTACATCCTCAGACCCGAGGGCGAGCGCGTCCCCATCAGCGTCAGCACGGCCATTCTCAAGGACCGGCAGGGCAAGGCCATGGGCGGCGTGGAGACGTGTCGTGACCTGCGTCTGGTGGAAGAACTGCGCGCCGAAATCGAAGGCCGCTACACCTTCGCCGACATCCTGAGCAAGAACCATGAGATGCAGCGCCTCTTCCACATCCTCCCCGAAGTGGCTGAGAGCGACAGCACCGTGCTGATCGAAGGGGAAAGCGGCACCGGCAAGGATCTCTTTGCGCGGGCCATCCACGGTTTAAGCCCGCGCAAGCGCAAGCCTCTGGTGACGGTGAATTGCGGAGCCCTGCCCGACACGCTGCTGGAGTCCGAGCTGTTCGGATACAGAGCCGGCGCCTTCACCGATGCCCGCAAGGACAAGCCCGGGCGCTTCGCCCTGGCGGAAGGGGGGACCATCTTCCTGGACGAGATCGGGGACGTGTCCCCAGCCCTTCAGGTCCGGCTCCTGCGGATCCTCGAGGACAAGACCTATGAACCCCTGGGGGGCACGGCCACCCTGAAGGCGAACGTCCGGGTGGTCGCGGCCTCGAACCGGAAGCTGGAAGACCTGGTCAAGGCGGGAACATTTCGACAGGACCTGTACTACCGGATCCATGTCGTCAAGCTGACCCTGCCCCCCTTGCGCCGGCGCCGCGAGGACGTCCCGCTCCTTGTGGATCACTTCATTGCCCGCTTCAATCGCCTGCGGGAGAAAGACGTGACCGGCGTGTCTCCGGAAGTGATGGAGATCCTCATGACCCACGACTATCCGGGCAACGTGCGCGAGCTGGAAAACATCGTCGAGCACGCCTTTGTTCTGTGTCCGGGCGGACTTATTTTGCCCGAGCATCTGCCTGAGGCCCTGCGTCCCCAGGAGGGGGTTTCGGAACCGTCCGGGGGAAGAACACTCCAGGAGCAGGAAGCGCTCTTCCTCTACGAAGCCCTGAAACGCAACGGCTGGAACCGCCTGGCCACGGCGAAAGAGCTCGGAATCCACAAAACCACCCTCTGGCGCAAGATCAAGCAGCTGGGGATCAAGGTCCCCGGTCCGGGACGCGGGAGGGTTGCAGGATTGCAGTCCTAGGACCACAAAATCTTACTGCTGGGTTTAAGTCCCTGGAGAAAGTGATACGCGTTGGCTCGCGAAGCGGAGACAGGCGTGAATGTCCTCGAGCTCAAGGTCAGGGTGCTCGTCCAAGATCTGCTCGGGGGTCATCCCCTCGGCCAAGAGCTCCAGCACGTCGCTCACTCGAATTCGCATGCCCCTGACACATGGACGCCCACCGCACTGCCGTGGGTTCACCGTGATCCGATCAAAGATTTGCGCCATACAGGTACCCTCGCCCGTATACTCTACCATAGTCGCGTCCGTCAGCGACTGCGCTCTGCGGCGGGACGCGAGGCGGCCCGTCTGCTGGAGCGCACGGTTGGCGACCTCCCTCGAAGGCGCGCGACCTTCTCTTTAGGTAGCTCGCGCAAGAATTCGGGAGCAAAGTCCGCGCCATTTGGCCACACAACGGTTCCAGCAACCGGGTCCAGTACGACACGCGAGAAGTACTCTGGATCTCGCAGCGGCTCGAAGACGGGGCCCTCGAGCTCGGGGAAAAGGTTTACGCGCCGCAAGGCGCCATCATTGAAGCGGATCGCGAGCGAATGCGGTCCCACCAGCTCCACCGCCTCAATTCTAAGGATTGCTTTTGACATGTTCGCCTCTCAATCCAGCGGGGCAATCGGACGAAGGGGTACGCGGCTCTGCGCATCACTCCACGCTTCAACCAATTCCGCCTCGTGCAGTTTACCCCATTGCTTGACCAGAGCCAGGGCACGCCGCGGCAGGCGGCCTTTGAGAACGCGTCGCGAACGCACTGAAATCTCCGCTTCATGCGACCCGTAGATTGCATGAAAGTGCGGGGGGCCGTGATCTCGGTGGTACATGTAGATCGAGATCCCGTAGAAGTAGGAGATCCTCGCGACGCTGTTTGCCTATTAAGTATACTGACCGGCATATTCCGGTCTCGACGTTTCCCACTACTACGGCGATTCTCCTCGGGTTTCCAACACTTGTCAAGATTCTCTGGGCTCTACCCCGCGCCGGCAAACACTGACCGGCACAACGTATAGCGTTTTATCCCTGAGGCCCGAGAAGAAATGGGGGCAACTCAGACCCTGGAGAGGCCGGGGGATAAAACGTGTTGGACTAAACCGCTGAGCGATAATCTACTGGCTCCTATGGGGATTGTAAAGCGGGAAGGCGAGGGAGGAGGGAGCAGGCGGTCGGGTACGGAGGGGGGGGTTGGCCGGGATTCGGGTGCGAGCCGACCCCTTCCAGGGTCGTGCGGCATGATCCCCGGCGCACGCGGATGGCTCCCGAAGAGCAGATTCCGGCCGGGGGAGAGACCTGTGCCGAGCCCGCACACAGCCCACTCATCCTACGCCCGGATCAGCTCCCACACCTCCCTGACTCGCCGTCTCAGTATCGAACCAGACCACCGAAGCAAATTCCAGACGTCCCAGCCGTAGCGGCTCAGTTCAACCCCGACTTGCAGCCGGACCTGTCGGTCCGCTGCGAAGTCTTATTCGTTCGGCGGCCACTGCGTTCGCTCGCGCGTC
>JACPSX010000261.1 GCA_016193065.1 Candidatus Tectimicrobiota bacterium
ATTGGTGGTAGCAAGCAGGAGCCAGAAGAAGGAAGAGGCAAAGCCTCCTCCCACCGTTTCTCGTCAACCGGCCCGCCCCGCGGCACCAAGGCCCACGGCAGCGGACATCGCGGCTTGTAACGAGTACGCGAAGTCCGTCGCGGGCGACAAGACCGCCGAAACGGTAAAGGATGCCCTGATCGGAGGTGTGCTCGGTGCCGGGGTGGGAGCTGCTACCGGGGAAATTGCCGGAGGCGGCAGACGCACTGGCAGGGGAGCAGCCAGCGGTGGACTCACCGGAGCTGCGGCGGGAACGCTCTACGGGATCAACGAAGCCAAGAAAAACGATGCCCGGTACGTGGAAGCGTATCGGGCCTGCATGAGAGGACGGGCCTAAGATGAAAAGAAGGGGCGACCTTCGCGTTGTTGTGGGCATGATCTTCATCCTGCTCGGCGCCGCACCGGCCTTCGCTGCAGACCCAAGCGGGTCACTTTCGACCTCCGTAGACTACTCGAAGGGGGACTACGGTACCGGCGAAAACACAACGATTCTCTCCGTGCCGTTCATGCTTGGGGTGACACCGATCGACCGGCTAACGCTAAGCCTCACGGTGCCCTACATCCGACAGACGACGCAGACCGTCTTTGTCACGGGTGGTGGCGTTGCGAAGCGCCAAGGAAGGGAGCGTCAGCTCTCCCGCACCGAGGAGGGGTTGGGCGATATCCTGATGGAGGGTGAATATGTGCTGCTCGGTGAGCAACTCACCTCCCCCGAGGTCGCCGGTTCTCTCAAAATCAAGCTTCCGACCGCAGACGAGGACAGGGGCCTGGGAACGGGGGAGTTCGACGAGACGATCGGTGTGGGCTTCAGCAAGACCTTCCTTGAGCGCCTGGGCCTGCACCTGGATTTGGGGTACACGTTCATCGGCTCGCCGCCAGGGACGGACTTCCGCAACTCGTTTTCGTGGAGCACCGGCGCGGCTTACCTGGTGGCTCAGCCGATCTCGGTGTTCGCGTTCCTCGACGGCTCTACCGCGATCGCTCGAGATCAGAAGAATCCCCTGGAGTTCCGCTTTGGCACCGAGTACGAGCCCGCCAAAGCGGTGAGCCTTACCGGCTCATTGGGTGTCGGGCTGAGCGACGGCTCCCCCGATCACAGCATCTCGGGCAGAGTCGCCTTTCCGTTCTGACGTTGTTGGGCGCTCCGGCGCATCCGGAGCATTGACAGGGTAGCAAGCGTTTAACGACTCGTAAAGGAGGATCCAACCATGAGGTATATCCTGGTTACGACGCTTTTGACGATCACGATGCTGGCAGCGCCGGTGCTAGCGCAGACGACGGATCAGGGAACATTTGACTCGCTCCCTCCGGGCGAGCAGAAAATCGCCGATGCGCTGTTCAACGCGCAGGTGACAAACTCGACAGAGGGATCCCCGACTCCCCTTACCCGAGACGACATTGCGACGATGAAGCAGAGCGGCAAAGGATGGGGGGAGATCTTCCAAGAGATGAAGTCTCAGGGGTTGGTGCAAGAGAAGAACCTGGGGCGGGTGGTCAGCGGGTCTGCCCGGGAGCACCGGGGAGCTTCCTCCGCCACACGAACGGAGGCACGCGAAGGGAAGTCCATGACCGGGGCATTGCGGACGCCCGAGTCCGGAAGCGCCACGGGGAGAAGCCGGGACCATTTCCGGGGGCAAGTTGAAGAGAACAGTCGCGCGACGTTCTCTTCCCATGGTCGTTCCGGATGGCGCGCCTCCTCGGGACCGGGGCAGTGGAGGAAAGGCTTTGGAAACAGCTTCGACACCGGCGGGTTCGGCCGCAGCGGCCACGGAGCAGGCCACGGAAGGGGTGGCCGGAAGTGATCTGGAAATTTTCTCTCTCTTCACGTTACCGGTCGTCTCTGTCATTCACGTCACAGACACCCCTCCCCTGCTGTGTAACACTTACAGTCCCACAGTGTAAAGTTTACATGCTTCTCTTCCAAAGTAAGTTCAATACCCCTCTCGTCTCTCCCACTTGAATCTCAAAAGACCCAGAAAAACCGAGGCTTCCCACCGGGAGCGGTGAACTCCCTGCGATTGGCACATCCGTTGCTCTAGCGAGGGAGCGATCTGTTTGGTAGGGAGATCCTCGAGGTGGGTAAAGCCTTTGATGAAATTTTGCGGAAATCTCTTCTAGCGAGAGTGGGTGGGCAATCGGTGGCAGTGGAAAAGGTGACAGTACAAAAAAGGATTCTCATTGTGGACGCTTATCTCCACAGTCTTGAGGGCCTGAGATGGTCCCTGATGCATGGGGAATGGAAGGTGGAAACAGCTACGGACACCTGGCAGGCCATCAAGAAGGTAAAGGAAAGCCCGTTCGAGGTGGCGATCATCGACCTGGGCCTGCCACCCGTTCACGGTCTGACGATGAGTGGTTGGGATCTGGTGCGAATCTTCCGGGCGTTCCACCCGGGGATTTCCATCATTGTGGTAAGCGCGGACGGAGGTCCGGAAGTGAAAGCGCAAGCCGAGCTTCTGAAGGTGTCGGAGTTTCTCGAAAAACCGATCGATCTCGCCCGGTTGAAGGCAGTCGTGAGCAGGCTCGATCCATAACCGGGAACGGCCAGAGGAGGAAGCAATTATGAAATTTCTCCTAAGCGCGTTCCTAATTGTCGTGATGTTGTCCGTAACTCCGGGGTGCGCAGGTCTGACTACTCAGTAGCGGCGCGCGCTGACATAGAGCAATGAGGAGGACTTTTATGAAATCCGGAAAAGGTCTGATCAGTTTGGTAGGAGCGGCAATCTTGCTCGGAGCGGCCGGTGCCCAGGCCCAGAATCAAGTCGGCCCATGGATGGGAAGTCTCGCGCAGGAGAAGCCAGATCGGGAGAGTTGTGTGTCAGTGGTTTACTTCCTGATCGAGGATGACCGCAGCGCTGTGGATCAGTGGGAGCGACCGCGAGTTGTGATCCTTCTTGTCAGTGTTGACGAGTGGCAAGATGCGGAGACCTGGGCAGAGGATCCTGCTCCGGGAAGCATGGCCCGGGAGCGGCCGGATCGAGAAATACGTTGCCCCGAGGTGTCCGCCCTGATGCCGGGAACGGAAGAATCGGGAGATCAACCAGACTCCGAGTCAGGAGGCTCTACGGAATCCTGCTGATCAGGTAAGGAAAATAGGACCATGGCAAAGGATATTTGGAATCCCTGGAAGAGTAAGTGAGCGTTTAACAACTCGTGAAGGAGGATCGAATCATGCGGTACATTTTCATCACCACACTTTTGGCGACCACGATGCTGGCATCACCGGTGCTGGCACAGACGGTCACTGCGACCCAGTCCACAACGGTTCAGGCGAACACAAACCTGAAAGCGTACAACTCACTCTCTCCGGGTAACCAGATGATCGCTCGGGCGTTGTTCAGCACTCAGGTGTCGAGTTCGACTTCCGCAAGCACTAAGCCTCTCACCCTGAATCAAATCGCCACGATGAAGGAAAGTGGCAAGGGTTGGGCGGAAATCTTTGAGGGCATGAAAGCCCAGGGCCGGTTGCAGGACAAAACTCTGGGGCAAGTGGTTAGCAGGTATAACCGCCTGCAACGGGTGAACGCGTCCCAGATCACCAAGATTGAGGAAAGTAATCAGACCTCGATAAAGGATAAAAGCCGAGGTGATCTTGATGACAGAGATGTAGAGGGTAGTCTACGGTCAACCCTTCCAAACAATCCCGAACCCCGTAGCTCCTCCTCAGGATCAGTCCAGGGGAACGTGGACAACTCTTTCAGCGTGGGGTATGGCGCCGGTTCCAGAGGACCGGGTGGAGGGCTTGGCGGAGGCGGCCGTGTCGGTGTTGGCCTAGGCCGCCGTTAGGGCTAGAAGAAGATCATGCCCGGCAGGAATGAAGGTGCCCCACTCCCCCACCGGCTGCTGGAATTCTGGCGCCGCCGGCCCGCGGCCGGCAGGGGGATCCTGCTGGGCGTGGCGGTTGTAGTTCCAGCGGGCCTCTTGATCTTTCTGGTGGTCCTTCTTTCCTTGCCCCCGGTGACCGGATTGGAGGAGTTGCGGTCGATCCAGAGTGTTCAACTGTACGATGAGAACGATGAACCAATCCCGGGATCCCTTAGGGGGCAGAGGATCTTCATACCACTGGCCAAGATCCCCAAAACGCTCAGAGATGCAGTCATTGCCGTAGAGGATGCCCGGTTTTACTCTCATTTCGGTGTGGACCCCACCGGGGTGGCCCGCGCGATCTATCAGAACCTTCGCCACGGGCGCATCGTGGAAGGCGGCAGCACGATCACTCAGCAACTGGCCAGGGTTCTGTTCCTCACTTCGGACAGGCGTCTGGATAGGAAGATTAGCGAACTGGTTCTCGCCCTGGAGCTGGAGCACCGGTACTCGAAAGACCAGATTCTAGAGATGTATCTGAACCGGGTTTACTTCGGTCACGGTGCGTACGGTGTGGAGGCGGCTGCGAAGACGTATTTCGGCAAGCCTGTAACCGAGCTTTCTCTTTCCGAGGCCGCGCTGCTGGCCGGCATCCCTCGCGCGCCGGGGCTCTACTCGCCGTTTAATTACCCGGATCTGGCCCTGCGCCGCCGGACGCATGTGCTAAATCGGATGGTGGAAACAGGGGTTCTAAAACCGGCCGTTGCTCAACGGGCCAAGACAGCCGGTCTGCGCCTGGTTCCTCCCGATCGGCGAACTACGGGTCTGTACTTTGTTGAGTTTGTCCGCGAGATGTTGATCGAAAAGTACGGAGAGGACATGGTGTTCAGGGGCGGCCTTCAGGTTCACACCACTCTGTCTCCCCGCTTGCAACGACTGGCCGAGCAAGCCTTGCTTCAGGGCCTCAAGAATCTGGAGTCTCGGACTCTGCCTGTCCCCGCCAGCAAGCGCGGAATACCGTCGGGAGCACCGGAAGGAGCTATCCTTACGATCGAGCCCGGGACCGGATACATTAAGGCGATGGTCGGCGGCGCTGACTTTTTCCGCAGCGAGTTTAACCGGGCCGTGACGGCCAGGCGGCAGCCGGGATCGGCCTTCAAACCGTTTGTCTATCTCGCCGCCCTGGAAGCCGGGCTCACACCGGCGACTTGGATCGAGGACAGCCCGGTGAGTTACAAGATCGGGCGCAACGGAAAACCGTGGCGGCCCGCCAACTACGGCGGGAAATATAACGGCGCCATTACACTCCAGCAAGGCCTGGAGGAGTCGGTGAACGTGGCAACTGTGAAACTTCAGGAGAAGATCGGCATTCAGCGGACCATCGGATTGGCCCATCGTCTGGGGATTCGAAGCCCTCTCCACGAGGATCTCTCGCTGGCACTGGGAACCTCTGATCTCTCACTACTGGAACTGACGGGGGCATACGCTGCCCTGGCAAATCAGGGTGTTTGGATCTCACCCACCCCCATCCGTTACATTACGGACGCCCAAGGAAAGCTATTGGAGATGTACGTGCCGCAACTGCAGCGAGCAATATCGCGGGAACTGGCTTATGTCATCACTCACATGCTGATGGGCGTTGTGGAGCGAGGCACCGGGAAAACAGCTAAGGCGCTCGGCCGACCGATCGCGGGAAAAACAGGGACCACGAATGACTACTCGAACGCCTGGTTCATCGGGTACACCCCGAGCCTGGTCACCGGAGTGTGGGTAGGCTACGACCAGCCCAGGAGTCTCGGGAAAGAAGAGACGGGGGCGCGTGCGGCGCTACCGATTTGGGTCCGCTACATCGGCAAGGCCCTGGCGAACTCCCCTCCTGAGAATTTCCCGGTTCCTGAAGGGGTGGTGTCGGTCCCCGTGGACCTAAACGCGTCTGGGACCTGCGCTCGCCCGGTGGAGATGGCCTTCCTCCAGGGCACAGAACCCTCTAATACCTGCGGTGGATTTCTCAGCATATTCCGCCGGATGTTCCACTTTTAACCCTGATCCGAAATTCCCCGCCGGGGTCATTCGGCGTTGGCCCGCGGGTGACACCCGCCGGGCGGGTACCCGGGACGCCTCCGCAGAGCCGCGCCGGGCACCGAGCCGGCCGCAGGCAGGGCTAGGTCGGGTTCGAGGAGGCGCCCCCGGGTACCCGCAGAGTGGGTGCACTTTGTGGGCACCCGCCCTGGCCGGGTACCCGCTTTGCGGGTGCAGGTCCTGCGGGCCAATCGAGGGCCCGTCTCTATTTTTTCTGGAAGAACCGGACCATCTTGACTTCGACCCCGACCTTCGCGCATGCTTCGTTGAACATCTGCAGGATGCGGGGATCCTCATCGTCATACTCGATCTGGTCCCCGCCGAGTTTCACGCTGATCTCGCTCTTTCCCGCGGTGTTCACGTCCCGGCCCCGGGCGATTTCCTCTCCGCGCCGGTATTTCCGGCTCCCCCAGCGCAGGGCCAGGTAGCGAGCGGGATCTGCCCCCGCGTTGAAATGCTGATGAAACCAGCGCTCGGGGGGAACAAACAGGCTCCCCACGCGCCAGTCGATCCGGGTCATCTCCTGCCCCTCAGGCCACAGCAGGGAGTAACCCTTTCCACCAATGATGAAGACATGGGCGCCGGGTCCGTGCCGGTGCGCTTTCTTGTAAGTCCCCACTGGAAACTCGGAAATGTGGGCCGCCATGGTGTTGTTGGCCAGCTCAAACATCACGTTGGAGCCCCCGGCACCCCGGGCCTCCCAGGTGGAGAGCTTGAAGTTTGTAACATCCGCCACGAAGTTCGTATCCCACACCCGGCCCGGAAAGGAAACACCATGGCCGCTGAAGTAGTCATCCTCGCCGCTGAACCGATCCCGGAATTGAAACGGGTTGTTGAAGATAAAATCAAGATTGTGGAGGAGATTGATCATGGTGGGAGCCGTCGTCACGGCCACGTACCGGGCGGGTTGATCCCCCTGGCCGTTGAAATGCTGGTGCCATGCGTTCAGGGGGGGAGAGAAGAGGCTACCGGCCTGCCATTCAAAGGTCAGCTTCTTCCCCCCTTCTTGCCACACCGTGGTGGCACCTCGACCGCTCAGGACAAAGATGAGCTCTTCAAAGAGGTGGCGCTGCGGCTTCAAGCTGCCCCCCGGGGGAATCTCACACACATAGGCGTCGTTTGTCTGGCCGGTCCCTTCCAAATTAATAAAGGCCCCCAGCCCCCCCTTGCGCTCCCAGGGCTCAAGGGCCAGAGTCCTTAAATCCTCCACAAAAAAGCCGGTGTGGATCGGGATCCCTTCCCCCTGGATCCACTTCTCGTACGAGGTCAGTTCGCTCAACGTCCCGGTTGCCGCCTCTTTTGGCTCCGCCATGCAATCTTCCTCCTTTTGATCGTTAAATGCCTGCCGCGGCGAAACGCTCGTCTACTCGCCGATGATCTTTACGAGCACCCGCTTGCGCCGGCGCCCGTCAAACTCGCCGTAGAAGATCTGCTCCCAGGGCCCGAAATCCAGCTTGCCGCCGGTAACGGCCACCACGACCTCCCTCCCCATGATCTGACGCTTGAGATGGGCGTCTCCATTGTCTTCCCCGGTCAAGTTATGGCGATATCGGGAAGTGGGCTCGTGAGGGGCCAGGCCTTCGAGCCAGTCCTCATAATCCCGCAAGAGTCCCGATTCGTCGTCATTGATGTAAACGCTGGCCGTGATATGCATGGCATTGACCAGGCACAACCCCTCCTTGATCCCGCTCTTCTTCAAGCACGCTTCCACCTGGGGGGTGATATTGATAAAGGCCCGCCGGGTGGGAGTGTTAAACCAGAGCTCTTCTCGATAGGTTTTCATGCGGACGCACTCCTCTGGCCGCCCAGGCCCTTTTCAAACTTGCATTTCGGGGAGCTATGCTATAGGATTCTGCTAGTTTGACCTATCCGATAGCGATCCGGCGCCGAATACCCAGGGGCGGTTAGTTCAGGGGGAGAACGCCTGCTTCACACGCAGGAGGCCGTAGGTTCAAATCCTACACCGCCCACCATCCATCAGGTTCTAATCTCTTCTTTCTAATCCTAGACAGGGGATAAGTCAACCCCGATCCGAACACAACCACTCAGCCAGCAGAGGCGCTGGCGACAGAGGGCACCCACCTGTCTGCGTGCGGACCTGTCTGCCGTGCGGCACAGGCAGGCACGCACAGGCAGGCGCAGGGGTGCCCCTACATGGTAGTCTTCAGTCCGAGGGGGTAGCCCCCGCAAGCGACCTGAGAGGTTGCGAGGCGAAGACCCACCCGATCCGGCCGAACATCTCTCGTCGCAAGCTCTCCGGGAGCTCAAGGGGGCACTCCCGAGGATCTGAGGAGGGTAGTAATTCCTCAAAACGGGGTTCACCGCATCCGCTGAATTTGGTATTCTCTGCATAGCAACCCCTCTCTGGAAAAGGAGGAATCTTGAGCACAGCACGGACTCTGGATTCTCTAGCCGAGCTGCGCACAGTGAAGCTCTTTCGAAACCTCTCCACGGAGCAGTTGCGCGCGGTGGCTGCTTCTATGGGGAGAAAGACCATCAAGAAGGGGGAGTTCCTGTTCACGGAAGGGGAGCCTTCCGACTGGCTCTACCTGGTGATCAAGGGGAAAGTAAAGATTCTCAAGCAATCTTCCCAGAGCAAGGAGATCATCCTGGAAATCCACGGGTCCGGTGAGTGTCTGGCGGAAATCGCGGTCATCGACGGGAATCCCTATCCCGCAGCGGCCCAGGCGCTTACGGACACGACCGTGTTGAGCGTTGGGCGCAAAGCCTTTCTGGAGATGCTTGCGGTCCACCCCACTCTCTCCCGGGAGATCATCCTGGGGCTCAGCGCCCGGCTGCGCGAAATCGTCTCCTCCCTCTCTAGTATCGCCGCCCAGCCCGTCGAGAAACGCCTGGCCCGGGCCCTCCTCAAGCTTGGCGAGCGGGCCGGCATTCCTGACGCCCGGGGGATCCTTCTCAACCTCCCTCTGACCCGCCAGGATTTGGCTGACATCATTGGAGCCACTGTAGAAACCGTAATCCGCAGCATGGGAAAGCTGAAAAACCAAGGGCTCATCACCTGGCAGGGCAAGAGGATCATCCTCCAGAACCCCAAAGGGCTGCAGCACCTGATCAACAGCTAGTACCGTTCCAACTGAATGCGCCGAATTCGAGCAGCGTGCCTTGCGGCAAAGATTCCAATCGCATGAGACGAGTAAGTCGGTAAAATAGTTGGAACGGGGCTAGGAGAAATCCGCTCCGATTTGCGCAGAGTCGTGCTACAATTCGGCTTCCGGCGGCATGGCAACGCGGATTGCTAGCCCCCCATGTGTTGAGAGGAACTTCCAACCGGAATCCCAGCGCTGAACATCCCGAAGGAGATCTAAATGAAAGATTTCAAAATATTTTCCCCATTACCCGGCATCGTCTGCCTTGTTTTTCTGGTGCTGCACCTGGCTGGAACCCCTCTGAACGCTTCCGCAACCGCAGCGGAGCTCGAAAAGCTCAATGTCAGCTATTCCAGTATTGCTGCGGCTTCCGTGTCCACCTGGGTGCCCTGGGAAGCAGGCATCTATAAGAAGTATGGTCTCGACGTCAACATCCTCTATGTCGCCGGCTCCAAGGCGATCTCCGCCGTGATCTCCGGGGATACTCCGATCAGCCAGGGATCGGGTGCCGCGGCCATCCTCGCCCGCCTCAGCGGATCCGATGTGACCCTTATCGGAGCGATCATCAACGTGATTCCCATGAGCCTGGTGACCACGCCGGACATTACAGGTCCCCAAGACGTGAAGGGCAAAACCTTCGGTGTCACTCGCTTCGGTTCGCTGACCGACCAGGGATTAAGAAGGGCTATCAGCGAGTGGGGGCTTGATCCGGCCAAGGACATCAAGATCATCCAGACCGGAGGAGTTCCGGAAAATCTTCTCTTCATGCAGCAGGGGCACATCAAGGGCGCTCTGATTTCCTCGCCGACCCTGGAGAAGGCCAAAGAGATGGGTTACAGGGAACTCGTGAATCTGGCCGACATCAAATTCCGCTATCCGTCCACCGCGCTGATCACGACCGATTCGTTCATCAAGAGCCGGCCGCAGACCTTGAAGACTTTCCTCAAGGCAACTCTCGAAGGAATCAAATACGCCAAAACGAACCGCGACTTCACCATCAAGATCCTGGGGAAGTATACCCGGACTTCGGACGCCAAGTTACTCGGCAGCGCTTTCCAGAGCTACGTCCTCGGCTACATCCGCAACGTCCCGACCATCACCGCCACGGAAATCGAATCCGCGCTGGAAGAGATTGCCGTTAGAAATCCCAAAGCGAAGGGCGCGGAACCCAAGCAATTCTTCGATCCCGCCCCGTTGGATCAACTGGCCAAAGAAGGGTTCATCAAGCAACTCCACCCTTGAGGACGGCAACCCCACTGGCTGATCCAAGCGGTCCCGATCTTAGACATCAGGGAAGCGTTATACCACCAGGACCTCAATCATGCTTGGTTCTCCGCATCACCCCGACCCTTCCCGCAACCGCCGGAAGAGATCGAGGTATTCCCTCGCCGAGCGCTCCCAGGAATGATCCGCACTCATTCCGTTGGCGACCAGGCGACCCCATTGCTCGGGACGGCGGTAGGCATCCAGCGCCCGCCGGATGGCCCCCAGGAATGCCTGAGGGGAATACTCCGAAAAGCGAAACCCGTTGCCGATTCCTGGGGGATCCAGCTCTTGCACGGTATCATCAAGCCCTCCGGTCGCCCGGACTACGGGGACCGTACCATACTTCAGGCTGTACATCTGGTTTAAGCCGCAAGGTTCATAGCGGGAAGGCATGAGGAAAAGATCGGCGCCCGCCTCAATCTTGTGGGCCAGGGCGTTGTCGAAGCGCAGAAACACCCGAACCCCCCGAGAGTGGCGTTTCTGGAGCTGCTCAAACAATTCATGATATTTCTTTTCTCCGGTCCCCAGGAGGACAAACTGGACACCGAGCCCCATGAGATCCTCCATGATGGCGGCCAGAAGGTCAAACCCCTTCTGATCTGCCAGTCTGGAGATCACCCCAAGAACGGGGACGTCGGCCGTTTCAGGAAATCCGCAGACTTGTTGCAGGTCCCGCTTGCATTCTTTCTTGCCGCTGATGTCACTCTTAGAATAATGACGGGCGATGAAGGGATCCGTTTCGGGATTCCAGTCCGCATAGTCTACTCCATTAAGGATCCCGTACAGGGAACTGGAATGCTCCTGGAGGACTCCCTCCAAACCGAAGCCCTGCTCGGCCGTGCGGATCTCCTCCGCGTATTTCTTGCTGACCGTGGAAATGGCGTCGGCAAACACCATGCCCCCCTTCAGGAAGTTGATCTTCTCATAAAACTCCAGTTGCCGGGGATTGAAGTACTCCCAAGGCAGGCTCAAGAGGTGCCAGTCCAGATGCCAAAAGACCCCCTGATAACCCAGGTTGTGGATGGTCATCAGTGTGCGGACGGAACCAAGCTCAGGATAGGAAGATGCCGATGCTTTCAGGAACACCGGCACCAGGGCTGTTTGCCAGTCGTGGCAGTGCAGAATCTCGGGGGCGCCGATCCGCCGCAGGAGCTCCAGAGCCGCCCGGGAGAAAAAAACAAAGCGCTCGGCATTGTCTCCATAGTCCCCCTCCGGGGTCGAGTATAGGTATTCCCGCCGAAAGTAGCGGTCTGCCTTGATGAAGAAAACTTGCACCCCCTGGCCCACGCGGGCCTGCAGCACCTCCGCCGGCTCCTGTCGATCGCTGATGGGAACCGAAAAGCGGATGCCGCTGTCCTCCACCGACAAGCGGTCGTACGGAATCACCGAATACGCGGGCAGGACCAGGCGAACCTGAGCCCCTTGTTTTTCCAGCGCCAGGGGCAGGCTGCCCGCGACGTCCGCCAGCCCACCGGTCTTCGCGAAGGGAACAGCTTCCGGTGAAATTTCCACGATGTCCATGAGTCGCCTCCTTATGACGCCACTTTGACCGCCTGCGGGTTGCTCTCCGTAGGATGATTGCTGGGGCCGGTCCGCCCGGATCTGCTTTCTGCCTCGGGATCGGGCGTTTCTTCAATCTCCTTGATCCAAATCTCGTTACCGAACCTGCTGCTGGAAGAGACCGGGTGTGCCCCGCAGGGCGACTTAAAGTTTTGCAGGCGCCGCACCCACGAAGATCTGAACCCCTCGCACGCGAAAAACAACCGATCCTAAATCGCCCTCTCGTGCAAAAGTTTACTGGAGCCCCAAGGGGCACCCCGGTCTCCCATCTCATTATCTTGCCGCAAGCCGTTCGGGAGCCGGGTACCCATCCTGGGTGTGGGCGCCCCCGAGGGCTTGAGGAGGGTAGCAACTCATAGGCTCCGCCGGACGGCCGCTGGCGGGAATTCGCAGGGCTACTGGCTGCGGCGGGAGTCCCAGCAGCAGGGAATTGCCTGCAGAGCCGCCGCGCTGACATAATCCTCGATCCGGGCCGCCTTCAGGGCTTCGGCCGGTACCCGGGTGCGGGACGCAAAGGGGCGCCCCTTGGGCATCGTGGCGTCGATGATCATCTTCGATGTGGCCGTCTCACGAGTTACGGAGGGATCCAGCGGGCTGCCCTTCGCGTCGCGGATGATATCCACGGCCTCATGGGGCTGGCAGCGAGTGGCCACCGCCCATAGCACCTCCTGCTCGTTAAAGGGATCGATGTCCGCGTCTACGACAATGACGTTCTTGATGAAGTCGCAACTGGCCAGTGCCATGAGGGCCGCCTGACGGGCCTGACCCTCGGCTTGCTTCTCAATGGAGACGTAGCAGTTGAGGCGGCAATTCCCCGAGAAGGCAAAGTGAACGCCGCGCACGGAGGGGACAACCCCACGAATCGCATTGAAAACATCCCCCTCCTTGGGGATCCCCCCCAGAATCCAGTTCTCCCGATGGGAGACGAAAATATCCTGAAAGCAGGCCTGGCGCCGGTGCGTGATCGCCTTGACCTCCACGACCGCGGAAAGCCTCTGCGGCCCGTAGTATCCGGTCCACTCTCCGAAGGGTGCTTCAATCTCACGGAGCCCGGGAGGGACTTCCCCCTCGATGATCAGGTCCGCATCCGCGGGCACCCAGAAGTCCTCCCCCCAGGTCGCGGAAGGTGTGATGCGCAGAGCGGATCCCGACACTCCCCCGACCACCTCGTAATCATCGGTGCCGAAGGGTTGCACGTTCAGGCAGCCCAGAAAAAAGAGCGGATGGTGGCTCACCACGATGGCCACCGGAGCGGGTTCCCGCCGCTCATGATAGCGCTTGCACAACTGCCAGCTATGGCGCGGAGCCATGTAGAGCCCCAGCCGTCGGGGCCCTTTGTACATGTTTCTCTGGAAAGCCAGGTTGTAAAAGGGGTGTTCCGGATCCCTGAAGACGGTCACCATATCCACATAGGGGGCAGGATCCATCTCGTGGTGCCGGACCAGAGGCAGGTCACGGAGGTCCGCATCTTCGCCGGTCCGAACGACCTCATGGACAGGAGCATCCTCACCGGCCAGCTTGCCGGGAGGGAGACGGCGCTGCAGCCGGCCGGCGAAGTCGAGGCTCAATGCCAGCCCGGCGCTTTCGGGCTCCAATCCCATGGCAATTGCGCACTTCTCCCGGGTGGCAAACACGTTCGTGACCAGGGGGAAAGAAGAGACTTCCCCCCGCAGGTTGCGCGCCGAGCGAAACAGAACCAGGGGAAATTGCCCCCGGGATTCCAGGTGGCCCAGCAGCGCCGTAACTTGGAAGCTCCCGGGGGAGACGGGCCGGTCGACCTCTAAAATCTCCCCAGGGTGCTCTCTCTGCAGATGCCGGAGAAAATCAGCCAGACTGTCCATGAGCACTCCCCTCCGGAGTCATTTCAAGAAGCGTGTGTCCACCAGATCCTCGGGTCTGGCTGCCGGAGCCTGGGGAAAATCGCTCTTGGCCGACTCCAGAACCGCCGCGATCCCTTGCAGATCAACGCGAAAGTCCCGCTCGAGGACCGGAACCTCCGCGTTGTAGGCCAGCTCCAGCGTCTTCACGTCCCGGATCTGGGTGTTCTTGGCAATAATCCCCATAGCCACCTCCTTCCGGGTAAAGAGAAACTGCGCGGCTTCCCGGATGGCATCCACGAATCCCTGCAGAATGTCCTGACGCTTGGCGATCGTGTCTCGGGTCGTGGCCAGTGCGGTGGCAGCATAGGGGATCCTGAGAGCCGTGCCGTCGGCGATGAGCCGGAAGCCTTTCTGGATGACCTGAGTATCCTGCGGAGGGATGACGGCAATCGCGTCCACGGCGCCGGAGGCCATGGCGGCCACGCTTTCCAACTGCCCCCCGGTCTGGATAAAGCTCACATCCCGGCCAGCATCCAGGTTAAAGCGCTTGAGAATCTCCACGGCCAGAAAATGGGGATTACTGCCGACCCGCACGACGCCGATTTTTTTCCCTTTCAGATCGGGCACCGTCCGCAGTTCAGGTTTGCCCACGATGCTGCCGGTGAGGACGTTTTTCAAAGCCCCGATAAACACCAGATTTCTCGCCCCCCCCAGGTAGGCTCGAATAATCCCCACACCCCCGATGAGGGCCACGTCGGCTCCGCCGGCCAGGAGCGTGGCCACCACCGGAGGAGCTCCGCCGATGTACGTGAGTCGCACGTCCAATCCCCGTTTCTCGAAAAACCCCTGCTCGATGGCAATCCACACCGGAGATTGAGAAATGACCTTGGCCGAGTAGACGATGGAGATCTTCGATGCAGCCAGCCCCGGTGAACTGGCAAACCCGATGACCGCCAACCAGACGAGCAGGCCGACCAGGGGCATATGAAAGCGCCGCAGCTTTCCCCTCTCCATAACTCCTCCTTTGCCGACTCCAGGCCGGCTGTTGAGAGATACCCCCACCTCTTCAGCCCATGAGGGACAAATACCAGAAGATAATCACCTTGCCGTAAAACAATGCGCCCACAGCTCCCAGCGCCAGAAAAGGACCAAACGGGATCATGTCCTTGCGTCCTTTGAGCCCTAGAATGAGGAGAGCAATGGCCACCAGAGAGCCCAGCAGGATTCCAGCAAAAATCGTTACCAGGGTCAACTGCCAGCCCACAAAGGCTCCGATCATAGCGATCAGCTTGATGTCCCCGCCCCCCATTCCGCCGCGGCTCACCAGCGCAATCAGGTAGAAAAGCCCTCCCCCCAACAGAACTCCCAGGAGGAGGTCCAGAACATGGTTCATCGACACCAGGAAACCGAACAAGAGGCCAACGGCAATCCCGGGCAGCGTAATCATATCGGGGACGAGCTTATGTTCCAGGTCGATGAAGCTGACGACCACCAGAGCGCTCAGAAGGACCGCGGCCTCCACCCCCTGCCATGTGGGGCCTAATTTCCGGTAGACCAGCAAAAAAAGGACGCCGGTGAGCAGCTCAACCAGAGGGTAACGTACGCTGATGGGTTCCCGGCAGCGTGCGCAACGGCCGCGCAGGAACAGATAACTCAGGATGGGGACGTTCTGGTGGGGCAAGATCGCGGCATTGCAGCGGGGGCAGTGGGAAGCCGGAGCGATGAGCGATTGCCGGCGGGGCAGGCGGAAGATACACACGTTGGCAAAGCTGCCGATGGTCGTTCCCAGGACAAAGGCTCCCAGCAAAGGGAGTAGCTCCGTCACTGAACCTCCTCGATCACATGCTGCGCCAGCTCGTAGGAGAAACCCCGCCCGATCAGAAAGCGAAAGAGTCTCTCTCGGACTTTCTCGGGGGAACCTGCACGGCTACTCTTCAACTTCTTGCGGGCCGCTTCCAGGGCCATCTCGTGCTCCCGGTTCTCGTCCATCGATTCCCTCACGATCGCTGTTGCCAGGGCCTCCCCCAGCCCCCGGCGGATCAGCTCCTGGCGCAGGAGCCGGGCTCCCATGGGTTTTCTCTCCAGGCAGTCACGCGCCCACTGGCGCCCGAACGCCTCGTCGTCCAGGTATCCGGCTTCCTCCAGGTAAGAGCTGACCCTGCGCATCAGAGACGGTTCGAAGCGGGCCTTGTGCAGCCGCTGTTCGACCTCGAACCGGCTGCGGGCCCGCCGAGCCAGGTAGCGCACCGCAGTTTCCAGGGCCGCTTTCCAGCGGCTCTCTTCCTCTTCCACCATTTCACCTAACCCCAATCCGAAATTCCCCATCAGGATCATTCGGAATTGGCCCGCGGGTGGCGTCGGGGATGCCTCCGCAGAGCCGCGCGAAAGTGGGACCCTCGTCAGGGTGACGTAGCGCGGCTCGAGGAGGCGCCCCGGCGACAGGACCTGCGGGCCAACGGCGCGAGTCAACCAGGTTGGTTTTCTTCGGATTAGGGCTAAGATTCTGCCCCTGTTCCCACCGAAGCGCGAGTCATTCCAAGTTTTTGCCGCAACTCCTTCTCGATCTCGCCGGCCGCGGCCGGATTCTCCCGCAGGAATTTCTTGGCGTTCTCCCTCCCCTGCCCGATCCTCTCGTCCCGGTACGAGTACCAGGCCCCGCTCTTGGCGATGATCCCGTTATCCACACCGAGATCCGCCAGATCCCCCTCCCGGGAAATCCCTTCGCCGTAAATGATGTCAAAGCTCGCCTGCTTGAAGGGAGGAGCCACTTTGTTCTTGACGACCTTCACCCGGGTGCGGCTGCCGATCACGTCTTCCCCTTCCTTGATGGACTCCAAGCGACGGATATCCATGCGGACGGAGGCGTAGAACTTGAGGGCGTTGCCCCCCGTCGTGGTCTCCGGGTTCCCGAACATGACACCGATCTTTTGCCGGATCTGGTTAACGAAAATGACGCTGGTGCGGGATTTGCTGATGATGGCGGTGAGCTTGCGCAAAGCTTGTGACATGAGCCGGGCCTGGAGCCCCATGTGGGCGTCTCCCATTTCCCCGTCAATCTCCGCCTTCGGCACCAGGGCCGCCACCGAATCGATGACGATGACGTCCACCGCGCCGCTGCGCACCAGGACCTCGGCAATTTCCAGAGCTTGTTCCCCCGTATCGGGCTGTGAAATGAGCAGGTCGTCGGTGTTTACGCCCAGGTTCCGGGCGTAAGACGGATCCAGGGCATGCTCGGCGTCAATGAACGCCGCCACGCCGCCGGACTTCTGAGCTTCGGCAATGATGTGCAGGGTCAGGGTGGTTTTCCCGGAGGATTCGGGTCCGAAGATCTCCGCCACCCGGCCGCGCGGAATCCCCCCGACTCCCAACGCCGCATCCAGGGAGATGGAGCCGGTGGGAATTACAGCCACATCGGCCAGGGCATCCTCGGAACCCAGTCGCATGATTGCCCCTTTACCGAATTGGCGCTCGATCTGACTGAAGGCCAGGTCCAGGGCTTTCTTCTTGTTTTCCTTGGTGGCGTCCATTGCATTGTTCTCCTAAGACTCCCCCGCCGTTAATGCCTCAGCTCCCCGGGCCACCCAGGGGAACCGACTCCAGCAACGAATACTCGGCGCCCGTGGGCTTCAGCGTGCTGCGCATCAAATCCACAGCGCTGACCTCGAAGATTCCCCCATGTCGTCTTTTCTCGGTATGCAGGAGCCGGATCAGTTGACCCCGTCCTCGGGAAACCGCCACGCGGCCCATGGTCAGATGAGGGGTATAGTCCCGCTCCTCGGGCTCAAATCCTAACTTCCGAAATCCTTTCTCTAGCTTTACCTGAAGCCGTTGCAGTTCGCCGCTGGCATCCTCCAAGCCTATCCAGATGATCCTCGGATAACGCGCATTAGGAAAGGCATCAACCTCCGTAATCTCCAGCGTGAACGGAGAAGCGCCACGGGCAGCTTCCACCATCACACCACGAATTTCAGGAATGCGTTCCTCCTCGACCTCTCCCAGAAATTTCAGGGTAACGTGGAGCCCCTCCGGCCTGATCCAGCGGACGGCAATATCGGCGTGGCGAAAGAGATCCTGAACGCGGCCCAATTCCTGCCTGATGTGCGCAGGGATGTTAATCGCGACAAACGTCCGCAGTATGGGGCTCATATTAGTTGAGGGGTAACCTCCCTGTCAAATGCTCTTCCAGGAGAGTTAAGGTCCGCTGCGCGGCTGCAAGCTTCACAGCCAACCGATCTCCGGGAAACAGAGCGTGCTCCACGTGAACTCCGTCCGCCGAGGCCAGGGCAATAAAAACCGTTCCTACGGGCTTGGCCGGACTTCCCCCCGTGGGCCCCGCGATTCCAGTAACGGCCAGACCCAAATCCACCCCTGCGCGGTCTCTTACCCCTCGCGCCATGAGTTCAGCGGTCCGGGCACTGACCGCCCCGGATTCGGCCAGTACACTCTCTGGGACACCTAGAAGATCGATCTTAGCCTGGTTGCTGTACACGACGACTCCACGTTCCAGGTAGGCGGAGCTTCCGGAAACATTGGTGAGGCGATGGCAGATCAGGCCCCCGGTACAGGACTCAGCTACGGACAGCCTCAACCCTTTTTCCCGGAGCAATCTTCCGATCCGTTCCTCTAGATCCATCCCGCCAACCCTCCCGGCAGTCGATTCACGCCATGGAGGATCCCGTTGGTTATAAGGCCCGCCAGGACGTCATCCGCCATCACGCCAAATCCCCCGGGGAGTTTCTCAAGAGAGGGAACTGGTTTCCAGATGTCGAAGATCCGGAAGAGAATAAACCCCGCAGCGACGCTAAAAACGGACAACGGGACCAGAAAGAGGCTCAAAAGCATCCCCGCTACCTCGTCGATGACGATGGCAGGAGCGTCTTTGCACTCGAGCAGGATCTCCGCCCGCCGGGAAATCTCGACTCCGAGGACAATCACCCCCACTCCGACAATACCGAAGGGTAGCGTTCCCAGCCGGGATAGAAGCAATGCCAAAGGGACCGCCACAGCCGCCCCGAGGGTTCCCGGTGCCACCGGGCTCCGGCCCACCCCTCCTGCGGTAGCCAACCACAGGATCAGCTTCTCCATAAAGCCCGTTCGCTCAGCAATGGGCCAGCCTCTTCACCCAGCGCGCCCCTTCCCGCCGGACCCAGGCGTCGGCCTCCAGCAGGTCGTTTAGGGAAGGCGACCGGATTATCCTGTGCTGCGCCATCGTGCCCTCGACCAACCTGGGTATGTCGGTGAACCCGATCCTCTCTTGGAGAAATGCTTCGACGGCAACCTCGTTGGCTCCGTTGAGAACCGCCGGCATGGTCCCGCCCTGACGCAGAGCCTCGAATGCCTGCGCCAGGCAAGGAAATTTCTCCGTATCGGGGGAGTAAAACTCCAGGCGGCCGATCTGAACCAGATCAAGTGGAGGAAGGTCATTCGGGAGGCGGTCGGGATAACTCAGGGCATAGGAAATCGGGATTCTCATATCGGGGATCCCCATTTGTGCCATGACGGAGCCGTCCACGAACTCGACCATGGAGTGGACCACACTCTGAGGATGGATCAGGACGTGAATTTTCTCGATCTCAAGACCGAAGAGCCAATGGGCCTCGATGACCTCCAGCCCCTTGTTCATCAGGGTGGCGGAATCGATGGTGATTTTCTTCCCCATCTCCCAATTGGGGTGCTTGAGAGCCTCCGCCGGAGTAATCGTTTCAAAGGACTCCGTCTGCAGATTCCAAAAAGGGCCTCCGGAGGCAGTGAGGATCAGGCGCCGCACGGTGCCGGAGTGTTCCCCGTTGAGGCATTGAAAGATCGCGCTGTGCTCGCTGTCGATGGGGATGATGCGGGCCTTCCCGCGAGCTTCCCGGGTCATGAGTTCGCCGGCAATGACCAGGACTTCCTTATTGGCCAGAGCCACATCGATGCCGGCTTGCAGCGCTGCATAGGTCGGAAGAAGACCAATTCCCCCGACCATCGCGGAAACCACCAGGTCCACATCCGGGCGCGTCGCCACCCGAATAAGCCCTTCCACCCCCTCGCCGACTTCGCATCCGGAGCCGTCCAGACGGCGGCGCATTTCCCGGGCCGCGGAGCTCTCTCGCACCGCCACGATTTTGGGGTGGAAGCAGCGGGCCTGAGATTCCAGCAAATCCACGTTGGTGTTTGCCGTGAGTCCCACCACTTGGAACCGGTCAGGGCTGCGGGCGACAATATCTAGGGTGCTGATCCCGACCGACCCGGTAGAGCCCAAAATGGCAATGCGCTTCACGTTCCCCTCAGATCGTTCCCAGGAGGTAGCGGGCATAAAAGTAAAGGAGCGGGGCGGCAAATAGGAGGCTGTCCAACCGATCCAGGATGCCGCCATGCCCCGGGATCATCCCCCCCGAGTCCTTGACCCCCGCACTGCGCTTGAGCATGGATTCCACCAGATCTCCAAGCTGTCCCGAAACGGCCAGCAGAGAACCGGCCGCCAGCCAACGACCTCCTCCCATCACAGGAAGAAACCAGACTGAGGCGCCGTATGCGGCTGCCAGGCTCCCCCCGAACCCAGCCACGGCTCCTTCCACCGTTTTCTTGGGGCTGATTTGGGAGGCCAGCGGACGTCTTCCCAGAGAGCTTCCCACGCAATACGCAAAGGTATCTCCTATCATAATCACCATGAACAAAAAGTAAAGGAAATGGTGCCCTTCGGGAAGGCGCCGCAGGGCAATCAGAAACCCGGAGAGCCACCCCACATACAGGATACCCCAGAAGGTCCCCCCGAGCTTATCGATCACACGATCGTACCTTTGCGGGGAAAGCAGGTGAACGACTGCCAGAATCAAGACCGCCCAGGTGAGAACCATTACGGGGGCTAACGTCCAGGTCAGCGCAAAGCTGGCCGTCACCACAGCCCCCAAGAGGATCCCTGCCTTCCCCCAGCAGGAACTCCCCGCACCGGCAGACAGCGAATAGAACTCCCGAAGCCCGGCTGCAGCTACCGCTACCACCAGAGCAGAGAACGGCAAAACGCCGGTATACTCCACCAGCAGGTAGAGAAGGGGAAGAAGAAGCGCAGCGCTGATGAGCCGCCGCACCGGCTAATCTCCGCAGTCCAATTGCTCTGGAGTGAATCCAAAGCGTCGCTGGCGCTGCTGATAGGAGAGGAGAGCATCCAGGAGATGCTGTCCGCCGAAATCGGGCCACAGGACATCGGTGAAGTAGAACTCCGTGTAAGCAACCTGCCACAGGAGGAAATTGCTGATTCGCAGCTCCCCGCTGGTGCGGATGAGCAGATCCGGGTCGGGCAAATCGGCGGTATCCAAGCTGCCTGCAAAGAGCTGTTCGTTGATCTCTTCCACCCGGACTTCCCGAGCCTGAACCCGCAGCGCCAGCCTGCGGGCCGCCTCCACGATTTCTTCCCGGGCCCCGTAGCTCAAGGCCAGGGTCAGCACCATGCCGTTGTTTTTCCGGGTGCGGTCCTTGGCAGAAGCGATCTTTTCCTGAACGAGCTCGGGAAGGGCCTGAATACACCCGATCGTGTTGAAGCGGATGTTTTCCCGCTCCATGCGATCGATCTCCTTGACCAGATGCTCGTCCAGAAGGGCCATGAGCGCTTCAATTTCAATCTGGGGACGGTTCCAGTTTTCACTCGAGAACGAGTACAAGGTAAGAGCTTCGATCTCCAACTGACGGCAGTTGCTCACCAGTTCCTCCACGGCTTTCGCCCCGGCCCGATGTCCCATCACACGGGGTAAACGCCGCCGCTTTGCCCAACGCCCGTTGCCGTCCGTGATGACGGCGATGTGGCGGGGAAGATGAGCCGGATCGATCCGGGACAGTTGCGCTGGAGTCAACACAGGCTTTTCTCCTGCCAGGGTCCTGTTGGGCCCGAGTCCCGATTCCATAAAATGGCAGCATTGGGAAGAGAAAAAAGGTAGGCCACCCAACCGGCGGTTCCCGTTGTCTCCCTAGACTTCCAGAACCTCTTTTTCCTTTTTGGTCGCGATGGCATCGATTTTGCCGATGTGCTGATCCGTAAGCTTCTGGATTCGGTCCTGAGCCTTGCGCAATTCGTCCTCGGAGATCTCTTTGTTCTTTTCCAACCCCTTCAGGCTCTCGTTGCCTTCTCTACGGATGTTGCGCACGGCAACCCGGGCTTCCTCGCCCATTTTCCGTACCACCTTGATCAAATCCTTGCGCCTCTCCTCGGTCAGAGGAGGAATGTTGATCCGCACAATCTTGCCGTCGTTGCTTGGCGTAAGACCCAAACCGGACTTCAGGATTGCCTTCTCAATCTCTCCAATCAAGTTCTGATCCCACGGTTGGATGGTGATGAGCCTGCTCTCGGGGACGGAAAGGGTGGCCACTTGATTCAGGGGCATGTTGGTCCCATAGTAGTTCACCGTGATCCCTTCCAGCAAAGCCAGGGACGCTCGCCCGGTCCGGATTCCCGACAAATCTTTCTGCAGAACTTCCACGGAACCAGCCATCTTTCTGTCCACGTCTTTGAAAACCTTTTCGGTGGCGCTATCGGGCATTGCTCCCTCCCTGCACGATGGTCCCGATGGACTCCCCTTGCAGAACGCGGCGCACGTTCCCGCGGACCTGTAAATTAAAGACGATGATCGGCAGGTTGTTATCCATGCAGAGCGAGATGGCCGTGGCGTCCATGACCTTGAGCCCCCGTTGCAGCACGTCGCTATAGCTTAAGTCCTCGAAGCGCTCGGCCGCGGCCGCTTTCATCGGATCGCCGCTGTAGATCCCATCGACCTTGGTGGCCTTCAGGATGACCTCGGCATTGATCTCCATGGCCCGCAAGGAGGCCGCCGTATCGGTCGTGAAATAGGGGTTCCCGGTACCCGCGACAAACAAGACGACCCTGCCTTTTTCCAGATGGCGGATGGCCCGCCGCCGGATATAAGGCTCGGCCACCTCATGCATTTCGATAGCGGTCAGAACCCGGGTATCGACCCCGTGTTCTTCCAGGGCGGCTTGCAGGGCCAGACCGTTGATCACCGTGGCCAGCATCCCCATGTAATCGGCCGTGGCCCGCTCGATCTTGTAGTCGGTCCCCTGCAGACCCCGGAAGATATTGCCCCCGCCGATGACGACAGCCACCTGGGCTCCGAGGTCCCGGACTTCTTTAATTTCCTCGGCGATGGCGTGAAGTTGGGCGGCATCGACGCCGTAGCCGCGCTCACCGGACAGCGCCTCTCCGCTCAACTTCAGGAGAACTCGCCCATATTTCAGCACCGCTTGGCTCCCGCAGGTTCAATCATCCATTTGGATCGAACCAACCCAGAGGCCCATGCTTTTGCCCCCCGTGCACGCCGAAAAACTTTCTCTGGGGGCTGTGAGCCTATCCAGTTCCTCCGCCTCCGCGCTCTGCGCGAGAGGTCCCTCAGTCCCGGCCTACCTGAAAGCGGGCAAACTGCTTGACCTGTATGTTTTCGCCAATCTGGGCGATTTTTTGAGAGATCAGATCCTTCACGGTTAGATCGGGGTCCTTTACGAACGGCTGTTCGAGCAGACAGGTCTCGGAACAGTACTTCTCAAGCTTACCTTCGACGATCTTGTCGATGACTTTTTCGGGCTTCCCCGAATTGCGGGCCTGCTCCCCGTAAATTTCCCTCTCTTTCTCCAAAACCTCCGGGGGAACTTCGTCGCGGCTCAAGTAGAGGGGGCTGGCGGCCGCGATGTGCATGGCCAGGTCTTTGACCAGTTCCTGAAACTGGGGAGTGCGGGCTACAAAATCCGTCTCGCAACCCACCTCCACCAGCACTCCGATCTTCCCCCCGGCATGGATGTATGAGCCCACAAGCCCTTCGCGGGTCGCCCGGCCGCCTTTTTTTGCCGCTGTGGCCAGACCCTTCTTGCGCAGGTAGGAAATGGCCGCCTCCATGTCCCCGTTGGATTCCCTGAGGGCCTCCTTGCATTCCATGACCCCAACACCCGTTTTTTCCCGCAGGTCTTTGACCATTGCTGCTGTAATCGTCATGATTCAACTCCCGGATAGAGAAGGAAGTAGATGTTCAGGCATTGGTTTCGGCGGGGGCTTGACTCGCTTCGACTTCATCTTCTGCTGCGGTTTCCACTAGAGATTGGGCGGGTTCTTCCGTGCCAACGGCCGTGCCCGCCGTGGCACTCGAGCGGGCGCGCCCCTCAAGGACAGCATCGGCAATCATGCCCGTGATCAGGCGAATGGACCGGATGGCATCGTCGTTTCCGGGAATGACGTAGCTCACTTCATCTGGATCGCAATTCGTATCCACAAGAGCAATCGTCGGGACGGAGAGCTTGCGAGCTTCGCTCAGCGCGATCCGCTCTTTTTTGGTATCCACGAGGAAAACCGCCCTGGGCAGGCTGTCCATATCCTTAATTCCCAACAGATACTTTTCGAGCTTGGCCCTTTCCTTCTCCAGATGGATGACTTCCTTCTTGGTAAGGGACTCGAATGTCCCGTCCTGTTTCATGCGCTCGATTTCTTTCAGGCGGTTGACGCTTTTGCGGATCGTACTGAAATTAGTCAGCATGCCCCCCAGCCAACGCTGGTTCACGTAAAACATCTGGCAGCGGCTGGCTTCTTCGCAAATGATCTCCTGGGCCTGTTTTTTCGTGCCCACGAAGAGGATGGAGCCTCCTTCGGCGGCCACGTCTCGGGCAACCTTGCAAGCCTCTTTTAACTTGCGAACGGTCTTTTGCAGATCAATGATGTAGATGCCGTTTCGGGCTCCAAAAATGTACTTTTTCATCTTTGGATTCCAGCGCTTGGTTTGATGCCCGAAATGGGTCCCCGCTTCCAGAAGCTGCTTCATCGTGATCGTGGCCAAACGTTCTCCTCCTCCGTACCTTGCCCTCCTCTAGAGCACTCTTAAGAAGTAACCGCCGCCAGCGGTAGTGTGTAATCTGTTGATATTATCACGTCTTAGCTGACTTCGCAAGGATAAAATCACCCCTAACTTCGGTAAGCCGCATTAATCCGCACGTATTCGGGCGATAGGTCCGAGGCCCACACCACCGCTTCACCGGATCCCCGGTGCAGGTGAATCCGCATGGATATGTTCCGCTTTCTCATCAATTTCCTGACTTTTGCCTCCTGGGCGGGAGGCAAGGGCTCTCCCCGGCGAACCAGAGAAAACTTTCCGATGGACAAATCGACACGGTCCGGATTGAAAGGGACCCCCGCATTTCCAGCCGCAGCCAGGATCCTCCCCCAGTTGGGATCCTCCCCAAACAGGGCCGTTTTCACCAAGGGAGAGTTGGCAATGGCCAGCCCCACGGCTTTCGCCTGGGCTGCCGAGGGGGCGCCCTGGACGTTTACTTCCAAAAGCTTCGTGGCGCCTTCCCCATCCTGCACGATCATCTTGGCCAAATCCAGACAAACCGCAAGGAGAGCCTCCTTGAACAGAGCGCCAAAGGGGGTCTTCTCGTCGATCTCCGGGGCCACCCGCTTCTCCCCGGTTGCCAGCAAGAAGACGCAATCGTTGGTACTCGTATCCCCATCGACCGTGATCCGATTGAAGGACTTTTCGACGGCCTCCCGCAAAATCTTCTGGAGCACCCCTCGACGAGCATACGCGTCCGTGGCCAGAAAGCAGAGCATCGTGGCCATCCGGGGGGAGATCATCCCCGAGCCTTTGGCAATCCCCCCGAGGCTCACCGGATAGCCCCCCACCTCCCAGCGCAAAGCCGCAAGCTTGGGCCGTGTGTCCGTGGTCATTATCGCCCGGCCGGCATCTCCTCCCCCGTTTCCGCGCAACGCCTTGACCAGAGAGGGTATAGCACTGACAATGCGCCTCATAGGCAGCCTTTTTCCAATCACGCCCGTTGAAGCCACCAGGACGCGGCTCGGAGAAACCCCCAGGCAGGCCGCTGTCACCTCCGCCATTTTGCAGGCATCCCGGTAGCCCTGCGCTCCCGTGCAGGCATTCGCATTGCCGCTATTGGCCACGATAGCCCGGATCTTCCCGGTGCGGATCTGCTGTCGGGAGAAGCGCACAGGAGCCGCCTGGACTTGATTCGAGGTAAACACGCCCGCCGCTGTGGCGTCCCGCTCGCAAAAGATCAGGGCAAGGTCCCCGCCCTTCTTTTTTATCCCACAGTGGACACCGGCCGCCTTCACCCCGGGGACTGCCGTAATCCCTCCCTTCAGACGCTTGAGCCCTTTCCTCATAATTCATTCCCTACCTTCGGCTTAGGGAAAAAGGCCGGCCCCTTCCAGCCCCTCTCTCTCGTCGAAGCCGAACATCAGGTTCATGTTCTGGATCGCCTGTCCCGCCGCCCCCTTCACGAGATTATCAAGCGCGCTCACTACGATGAGCCGGCCCACTCTGCGGTCCACATAGATCCCCACATCGCAGAAATTGGACCCCAGCGTATCCTTTGTGGCAGGGAACTGGCCGGACTCCCGGACCCGGACAAATGGCTCGGAGGCATACTGCTTCTGGTAGAGCCCCAGCATCGCGCTTTCATCCGCCGAGCCCGTTAGAGAAGCATACGCTGTCGTCAAGATCCCCCTCGTCATAGGGATGAGATGGGGAGTAAAGGACACCCGCACGGGACCCCCCGCCCGCACCGACAGCTCCTGCTCGATTTCGGGAGTGTGCCGGTGGCGCCCTAAACCGTATGCGCGCACGCTCTCGTTGCACTCACCAAACAGATAGGCCAGATCCACCTGGCGGCCCGCCCCGGAAACCCCCGACTTGGCGTCAATGACAATGGAATCCTCCCGGATAACCCCGCACCCCAGAACCGGGAGCAGGGCCAGAATCGCCCCGGTCGGGTAGCAGCCCGGGTTGGCGACCAAAACGGCGGAATGGATCTCCCGGCGATAGACTTCCGGAAGGCCGTATACGGCGCTGCCCAGAAGGCCCGGAAAACTGTGGGTGATGCCGTACCATTCCTCGTACAGCCCGGGATCCCGCAGGCGGAAGTCGGCGCTCAGATCAACCACCTTTTTCCCCTGGTCGAGGAGCCCGGGGATCACCCCCATCGCGGTCTTGTGCGGCAGGGCCACAAAGACCAGGTCGCAATCGTTGGTAGCCTTAAGATCATCGAGAGAGGTAAAGGAGCCGTCAAAATACCCCTGGAGGGAAGGAAAGGTGCGGGAGATCACCTGGCCAGCGTAGCGGTCAGCCGTGGCGTGGGTAACCTTTACCCGGGGATGACTCCAGAGGAGGCGCAGGAGTTCCGCCCCCGTGTACCCGCTGGCACCCGCAATGGCAACCTTGAGCTTGTCCACAGCCTCCCACCCGCAGCCTTTTCAAAAAATGCCAGGCCGCCTGACCACCAGGGCCCAAAAAATTAAGGAAGGCCCTCTTTGACCTTCCTTAGGAACAAGTATGACCGACCAGAAAAACCTAGCGCTTGGAGAATTGGAAACGTTTCCGGGCCCCTTTCTGGCCGTACTTTTTGCGCTCCTTCACCCTGGAGTCCCGAGTCAAGAAACCGGCTCTCTTTAAGTGTTGCCTCAATCCTGGATTGAAGAGGAGCAGCGCCTTGGCGATCCCATGTTTAACGGCCCCCGCCTGACCCGACAGTCCTCCCCCTTCCACCGTAGCTCGGACGCCAAATTGTCCCGAAGTGTTCGTCACCTCAAAGGGCTGCTGAATTTCCATCCGGGAAGTCTCGCGTCCGAAGTATTCCTCCACAGGGCGCCGATTCACCAACACAGAGTCCTCTCCCGGGGTGATCCACACTCGCGCTACCGCGCTCTTTCGTTTCCCCGTTGCGTAATAGTTCATCGTGGTCAAGATTCACCTCTCATGGGGCTTCAAAGCTCAACCGTCTCGGGCTTCTGCGCCTGATGGGGGTGCTCAGCGGCCGGGTAGACTTTCAGCTTGCCGATGAGCTGCCTGCCCAGGCGATTTTTGGGGAGCATCCCGCGCACGGCGTTCTCTATGATCCGCTCCGGTTTTGCGGCCAGGACTTCTGCGGCGCTCTCGGAGTGTAATCCTCCCGGATATCTTGAATGTCGAATGTATTTCTTGTCCTGGAGTTTTTTACCCGTCAGCACCACCTGAGCCGCATTGACCACGATCACATGATCTCCCGTGTCCAGATGGGGGGTAAACGCCGGCTTGTTTTTGCCGCGCAAGATCCTGGCCACTTCACTGGCCAGACGGCCCAGAACCTTTCCTCTGGCATCGACCAGGTACCACTTCTTCGCAATTTCTGCCAAGTTTGGCGTTAATGTTCCGCGCACTCTGAATTCTCCCTAAAAAATCAAAGACTTGCGAAGGATCAGGCGCACGCAGATGGTACAGTGGTCCCGGCAGTCTGTCAAGGGAAATTTAGCCCTTTCCGGCCCGCCGCGCCGGGTTTGGCCCGCCAATTTTTGTGGCGCCACAGGAAAAGGGCCGCATCCCGCCCTTCGCTTCCGGGTACCCGCCTTGCGGGTGTTCCGCAGCGACCCTGTCGGGCCTGCGCTTGGACGAAGCTTCCGGAATTCCCTGCGGTCAGTTCCGGCTTTCATCCGGCGCAGGCCTCGGTGGCGGGTACCCGCCTTGCGGGTGTTGCTGCTCCCGGCAGTTTTGCTCAGGGCGGGAATGTCGGCCCCCTCAGTGCTCTGCTTCCGAGGGGTTGCCCCCGTAGGCGATCTAAGCGGTTGCGAGGAAGAGACCTCTCAATCCGGCTGATACAACTCGCGTCGCAAGCGCTTCGTGAGCCCAAGGGGGCACCCCGAGGATGCCGAAGAGAAACTGGGGGTGGGCAAACCGTGCAGGGGCGTTGCCAAACTTCCGGGGGACCACTATAATTGCGCCCAACATCTGCTGCGGAAAACGGCAGGAGGGGAGCAGTTTCATGGAAAACCTCGGGCAAATAACGGTCCTGATGGCCCTTAGCGCGGGGGTCTTCTCGTTCCTGTCTCCTTGTGTCCTGCCCTTGTTCCCTTCCTACTTATCGTTCATCAGCGGAGTCTCTCTCGATCAGATGCTTGCCCCTTCCGATCGAACCCAGGTTCGCAAACGGGTTGTTTTCAATTCCCTCTGCTTCATCCTGGGGTTTTCCCTGGTCTTCGTGGCGCTGGGGGCCTCGGTGACTCTCCTGGGGCAACTCCTGCTGAGGCACCAGGTCGTGCTGCGCAAGGCGGGAGGCATCCTGATCGTGATCTTCGGCCTCTACCTGACCGGCGTGCTCAAACTCCCATTCCTGGCGCGCTACCGCCAGTTCAACCTGGAGAAAAAGCCATCGGGGTACCTGGGTTCATTTCTCGTGGGCTGCACGTTCTCTATTGGCTGGACCCCTTGCGTCGGCCCCATTCTGGGATCCATCCTCCTGGTGGCCAGTACGTCCGAGGACATAAGCCGCGGGATCACCCTGTTGCTCTTCTACTCGGCGGGATTGGCCCTCCCCTTTTTCGTGGGCTCCCTGAGTATTGAACGGTTTCTGCCGCTGTTCCAGCGCTACCGGAAACTCATCCCGGTTCTGCACACTGTGGCCGGCCTCATGCTCATCGCCGTGGGGGTTCTTCTCTACACAAACTACCTGACCCGCCTGAACAGCTACGCATTGCAGCTCACGCCGCGCTGGCTCTGGGAACGCCTCTGACGAGTCACGCACTTCCGGACCTCGGCTCCACATCTTGCTGACCGCTGATTGCTGACTGCTGAATGCTATCCTGGAGTTATTCCTCGACCACGTACTCGAAGGTGAGAAAACAGATCACCACAAAGATCACGTCGAAGACGCCGAGCAGCTTGAGCCAGTCGCCCGCATCTCCCAGGGGATCTCCGGCCAGCACCTTCCCGGTGGCCTTTACGGCCGCAATGATCACCGGCACCGCGACGGGGAACAGCAGAATCGGCAACATGACCTCCCGGGTCCGGGTGTTGACGGACATGGCGGCAAACAAGGTGCCCACGGCGGCAAAGCCGATCGTGCTCAAGACGATGACCACGATCAAGCGCAGGATGACCTCGAGCAGGGGAAGGTTTAAGAAGGCGGCAAAAACAGGGAAGGCAAAGATCTCTATAATCCCCATGAACAACACGTTGCCGATCATCTTCCCCAGGTAAATCGCACCCCGGTCCATGGGGCTCAACAGGAGCCCCTGCAAGCAATCATTTTCTTTCTCGGCCAGGAAGGAACGGTTCAGGCCCAGGACTCCGCCGAAGGTGAAGGCAACCCACAAAATTCCAGGGGCTAGTTCCCTCATCCGCTGACTGCCCGGATCGAACGCAAAGGCGAAGATGAGCGCCACCAAGAGGGTGAAGACCAACAAGCTGGTGAAGATCTCCTTGGTGCGGAACTCCGTCGTGATGTCTTTCCAAAGAATGATCCGAATGAGATTCAAGTACCCCATCCGACTCTCTCCCCCACGTGCTCGTAGTAGACCGCTTCCAGATCCTGAAGCCCGATCCTCGCCGCTCTCTCCTGGTAGACGATCTTCCCGGCCACCAGGATGGCGACCCAGTCACTGATCTCAAGGCCGCGGCCCAGATCATGGGTCGTGAGAATGATCCCCTTGCCTTGCCGCCGCACGTCCAAGAGAGCGGTGTTGAGGATGCGTACGGCATGCTGGTCCAGACCCGTGTAGGGCTCGTCGAGCAGCAAGACCTTGGGATCGTGAAGAATGGCGCGAGCTATGGCCAGCCTCTGCTCCATGCCCCGGGAAAAGGTGCGCACCGGATCGTCTTTGCGCTCCTCGAGACCCACCATGGCCAGAAGTTTTTCGATTGGGTCCCGCCCCCCGCTGCATCCGTACAGGGAAGCGTAGAAATGCAAATTCTCCCGGGCTGTCAGGCTCCCGTAGAGAAAACTGCGATGGGCGACCACTCCGATTTTCCGGCGCAGGTCTTCTCCTTCCTTGCGCAGGTCGTGGCCGGCAATCCGGATTGTCCCTTCCTCAGGTCGCAAGGAGGTGGACAAAACGCGGATCAGGGTGCTCTTGCCGGCCCCGTTGGGACCGAAGATGGTGAGAATCTCGCCGGCCCCTAACTCCAGGTTGACGCCCCGCAGGACCTTACGATAGCCGTAGGATCGGGTCAGCCCTTCGATGCGCACCAGCGGCTCCGGCTGCTGTCCTTTCTCCATCCCAATCCTCCCGCCGTTTGAGAATCGCCAGAGGCAACCCTCTCACAGAAGTCAAAAACTTCGGAATGATGCCACGCCCTTCCCCATGCGTCAATACAGATCAGCAGTCAGCGGCCAGCACTCAGCTAAGAATTCGGAACAAGAAGCAAGAAAGAAGGCCCTTGCCCACCCCCAGTTTCTCTTCGGCATCCTCGGGGTGCCCCCTTGGGCTCACGAAGCGCTTGCGACGCGAGTTGTGTCGGCCGGATTGAG
>JACPSX010000056.1 GCA_016193065.1 Candidatus Tectimicrobiota bacterium
CGCTGATACCTCATCCCCCGGGTTATGATTCCTATCCGTTTATAAACCCGAGTGGCTGGGAGATAGTCATCCCGGTGGCCAATGCGGGGCCCGATCAGACGGTGAATGAGGGGATCCTGGTGACGCTCGATGGAACAGGAAGTACCGGTCAAAACTTAACCTTCAGTTGGACCCAGCTTGCTGGCCCCGTTGTAACTCTGAGTGGTGCCAACACCCCCACACCCAGTTTCACACCGCTGTTGCCGGGCGGATTCGGCAGCCAGGTGCTCACGTTCCAACTGACAGTAACCAGTGGCGACCTAGCGAGCTCAGATACTGTTGACATCACAGTCAAGAACGTGAATCACGGACCGGTGGCCCTGGCTGGCGCGGATCAGACCGTCAACGAGGGGAGTTTGGTTACGCTTGACGGAAGTGCCAGCTACGACCCGGATAGTGACCCCATCACGTACCAGTGGGTGCAGACCGGGGGGGATCCGGTGACGCTCAATGGCCCGACGACAGCGACTCCGACATTCACGGCTCCAATCCTCTCAGGTGGCGTGGGTGGATCGAGCACCCTGACGTTCGCCTTGACGGTCTCGGATGATGCTCTCTCAAGCCCTGCCGATGAGGTGCAGGTGGTCGTGGAGCAAGTAAACCACGCGCCGGTGGCAAACGCGGGGGCACCTCAGACCGTACATAGTGGCAGTCTCGTCACCCTGGACGGCACTGGCAGCTACGACCCGGATAGTGACCCCATCACCTACCAGTGGGTGCAGACCGGGGGGGATCCGGTTGTCACGCTCACGGGCGCTACAACCCCCACTCCGAGCTTCGTGGCCCCTCCAGTATCGGGGACCACCTCGCTTATCTTCGAATTAACGGTCAGCGACACCTTGTTCAGCAGCACGGCAGCTGTGTCCATTACCGTAAAGAATGGTCCGCCCGTCTGTGGGGTGGCAAGCGCAGTTCCGAGCCTCCTGTGGCCACCGAATCACGGCCTGGTGCCGGTCAGCATATCCGGGGTCACCGATCCGGACGATAGTGGTGTTGCGATCAGCATTGTGGGGGTAACGCAGGACGAGCCCGTGAACGGTTTGGGCGATGGTGACACGAGTCCGGACGCTGTGATCAAAGGGGACAAGGTCCTCCTGCGGGCAGAGCGCTCTGGGACTGGAAACGGGCGGGTCTACGAGGTCCGCTTTACCGCCGATGACGGCCAGGGAGGGGCGTGTTCGGGAGCCGTTAGCGTGAAGGTCCCTCACAGTAATAAGCGTGGAGTGGTCACCATTGACGATGGGCAGCTCTACGACTCGACCCAGCCGTAAATCGGCACTGGAGGCTTATTGGGGACCGGGCACTTGGTTTGGCAAATGGGTCCTTCGGGTTCTTTGGGCTGGGGTGAAGGGAGTCTGTTGGTGAGGGAGTGTTGGCCACGGACGTGGCTATACCGTCACGCTCCAGTGCACCGACGCTTCTGGATGTAGATCGATGAAGACCAAAACGGTGACAGTCCCACGCAAGAAGCCGAAAAGCAAGTAGCAAGGAGCTAGGAGCAAGGGATTCTGTTGTAGCCAAGAAATCAAGATGAACTGCATCGAATTGCCTCTGGCGTAAGTAGACCAACGGACGGAGAAGGTCGACCGTTGGGTCAACAGTGAGCAGAAGCATCGCTGGGTAGCCCACGACGCTGCTGGACGTCAAGCCTCGGCTGCGGCGCCTGCACGGCTATCAATTTCTGCCGCCGCTCCGCCCTGCCCTGGTCAAGGATCAGAAGGAGCCGCAAGAGGTTGCGTAAGACCATGCGAACACCCTTCTCAATTTCAACGAGAAATGGGATCGACTCGAATTCTTGGTGCCCTAAGAAACCGTTGACAGAGCAAAAGACAGAGTGCTAAAAGAAGGCCAGATCTAGAAACTTCTCATCCAATCGGGACACGCTAAAAGCGAGGGATCCCTCAAGGATTCTGGGCGTGCACCCCATAAGCAAAAGGGGGCCTTTAATGACGCTCTGCCGTCGATCAGCCCTTTTGCTCTCGCCTCAAAAGGCGGTATTCCCCGTCTTCGCGTCTTTAACGAACTCCGAATCGGAGCCAAATTCCGAGGCTGGGTTAGGGTGTACGCCTGGGGTTAAACCCCCATTGTTGTTCTCCTCTGATTCCCTAAGGGGGAAAGAAGGAGGTGGTGATCGTTGATTGAATTGAGATCTTTTCAAGGTTCGACTTGATCCTGTCCGCAATGGATTTGGGGAGGAGGGGTACCATGAAAAAGCTAGCGGTGTTGTCGGCGCTGGTAGTGTTCCTGGGTGTTCTTGCCTTAGCGGGGAGCGGGGTGTCTGCGCGCGGCGGTCCAAAGGGTGGGTGCGCCACGATTCAGGATGGAACCATTACGGACAGTGATGGAAACCCTCTGGTGCTGGGGTTCGACCAGTTCGGATACAACTACCAGGCCCACGAGTTTAACGGCACATACGACAGCGTGGACCGCGTCCTCGACGGCAAGTACTATGGTGCTACTGGAGACTATGTGGATGACCAACTGTGGATGAAGTGGTCCGATGACTGGCTTTCCAATAAGGACTGCAATGGGGATGGAAAGCTTGATAGAGGTGCGGCAGGCACCAGCCAAGGATGGCTCACCAATCACGTGGAAGGGGACTATGACTCCAATGGCGATGGCCTTCAAGATGCCCACTACACCTATTTCGTAAAGGTTGGCTGGGTCGGGCCGGGGGGCCCCCTCTGGGGTCAGTACACAGTTATCCAGGAGGTGTACAACGACCCGGTCGGTGGCTATCACGGCCTGCTCTCCAAGATCGCGGCGCCCGGCCTTGGCTTGAACGAGCACTGGACCCAGCAATAGCAGAGAGCGAGGGTCTCCAAACAAAGTAAGGCTACAAGGCCGGATGGTCGCGTGACGGGAACGGCGCCAACTTCCCCCGATTTCCGGGTTGTCCCATCGCTCTGGGGAACTGTGGGCCGGGGTGACCTGGCGCTGTGGGAAGTCTCCTACGGGATTGCCCGGAGCGGAGAAGGGGCGATCCATAGGAAAAAAGTCCCCTGCCGTTCCCTGCGCGGCGGGAGGTGTGTAAACACTCGACTTGTGCTATACTGCGCTGCACAAACGTGGCAGTTGATAAACAGCAAGGCTGTGCGCTTGTCCTGAAATCGCCAACGATTCGGGGGCGGGTATCCGTGGTTTTTTGGCGGTATCCGGGAACCATTGGACTCGCTTCCCGCCTTAAAGCTTCTTCAGGCCCGAATTCATCGGAAGAATCGGTCCAGGCAGGGATGCGTGGGGTTGTGTCCAGGGCGGATTGGTCTGCTTGGAGGCGGTGAAACGTGCAGAGAGGAGGATCATAGAATGAAACGGCGGGAGCTGGGACAATCACTGGCGGCGATCTCGATCCTGTTCTTGGTGATTCTTCCTGTCCTGGCGGACGCTGGGACTATTTCCGCGGCGGCAAACCCCGCTCCCGGGGTTTCCCGCGTGGCTTACAACAAGTTGCCCCTGATCTTTGAAGCGAACCGGGGGCAGACGGATGCTCAGGTAAAGTTTCTTTCCCGAGGCCACGGTTATACCTTGTTCTTGACTTCCACGGAGGCGGTGCTGGCTTTACGCAAGCCTCAGGCCGCTGCCCAGAAACTCGATTCCACTCTTTCTCCCTCTCCTCGTGTGAAGGGCTCTCTCCCACTGGCTTCCCCGAGGGCGGAGGATCGTGCCTTGTCTACTCCCCCGAGCCCGGAGGGTTCTCTTAAATCCCTTCCGACGGCTGAAGGGGATTCTCCTTTGTCCCCTCCCCCCACCGCGGGGGAGGGTCAGGGTGGGGGGGCCGTCCTGCGCATGAAGCTTGTGGGCGCCAATCCTGATCCCCGGGTAGTGGGGCGGGAGGAGCTTCCCGGCAAGAGCAACTACTTTATCGGCAACGATCCGAAGAAATGGCGCACCAACGTCAGCACCTATGCCCGGATCGAGTATCGAGACGTCTATCCCGGAGTGAATCTGGTCTACTACGGAAACCAGGGGCAACTGGAGTACGACTTTATCGTCGCCCCGGGCGCTGATCCCGCCGCCATTCGGCTCTCGATCGGGGGTGCGGACAAACAGGAGATCGACGATCAGGGTCATCTCGTTCTGCACGCCGCAGGCGGACAGATCCGCCTCCACAAGCCCCTTGTCTATCAAGAAGTCGACGGCGTCAGAAAGTTCATCCCCGGCCGCTACGTGCTCATCCCTTCATCTTTATCCCTTCTCCCTTCGGGAGAGGGTCAGAGCAAGGGTACGATTCGGATCGGCTTTGAAGTGGCCGCCTACGATGCGAGCAAGCCTCTCGTCATCGATCCGGTGCTGAGCTACTCCACCTATTTGGGCGGCACCGGCGCGGATTTCGGCAACGGCATCGCCGTGGATTCCTCCGGAAATATGTATGTGACGGGCTATACTGCGTCGGCCAACTTTCCTACAGCAAATCCTGTCCCGCCTGGACTCAATGCTGGCGGCTACGATGCCTTCGTAACGAAGTTGAGCGCCACTGGTGCGCTTGTTTACTCCACGTACCTGGGCGGCAGCGGAGACGATCGGGCGAACGGCATTGCCGTGGACGGTGTCGGCAACGCGTACGTGGTCGGCTCAACGAACCCGCTAGACCATCTCTATTCAAACGACTTCCCCACGAAGGAGGCCTTACAGGCCCAGTTCGGTGGCCATACGGATGCCTTCGTGACAAAACTGAACGCTTCCGGTGGGCTTGTTTACTCCACCTACCTGGGCGGCCTTGATTACGACGGGGGGTTCGGCATTGCCGTGGACGCCGCTGGGAATGTGTACATTACCGGTGACACATGGTCCGACACCTTTCCTACAACGCCGGGCGCCTTCCAACCTGCACTCAGCGGACCCGCGCAAATTGACGCCTTCGTGGCCAAGTTGAATGCCGCCGGTTCCGGGCTGGTCTATTCCACCTACCTGGGCGGAAACGGCGGCGTACCCGGCTATGGCATTGCCGTCCATGGCTATGGCATTGCCGTCGACGCTTCCGGGAATGCCTACGTGACGGGAGATGTTAACAACGGATGGGAACCCGATCGCACCAAGCTGCATTTTCCCACGGTCAATGCCTTTCAGGCTACCTACGGCGGTGGCTCATTCGATGCTTTCGTAACGAAGCTGAATGCCTCCGGTTCTGCTCTGGTCTACTCGACCTATCTGGGTGGCAGCGGCCAGGAGCATGGTTATGGCATTGCTGTGGACGGCGCCGGCGCCGCCTACGTGGCGGGTTGGACTCTATCGAGCGACTTCCCGACGAGGGCGGGTTCTTTTCAGACCGTGTACGGCGGTTCCACGGATGCCTTCGTAACGAAGCTGAGCGCCACGGGTGGGCTTGTTTACTCGTCTTACCTGGGCGGTAGTTTCTATGACGAAGGCTTCGGCATCGCCGTAGACGCTTCCGGCAATGCCTACGTGACGGGTTGGACCGGGCAGACATTTACAACGAACAACTTTCCTACGGTGAATCCTTTCCAGACTGCGATGAGCGGGTTCACTGACGCATTCGTAGCCAAGTTAAATGACGCCGGCTCGGCCCTGGTTTATTCCACCTATCTGGGCGGCAGCGGCGGCGAAACGGGCTTTGGCATCGCCGTGGATGCTTCCGGCAACGCTTACGTGACGGGCTCCACCGGTTCGAGCAACTTCCCGACGACGTCTGGTCCGTTTGGGCCCGGAGGTGGAGATGACGCCTTCATAGCGAAAATCACCGCTGCCGTTCCCAACCGGGATCCGGTAGCCGACGCAGGTCCGGATCAGACCGTGGAAGGGACCAGTCCCTCGGGGGCTAGGGTGACCCTGGACAGCTCCGGATCAAGCGATCCCGATGGTGATGTACTCACTTACACGTGGATTGAGTCTGGCAATATGATCGGTTCCGGTAAAACCATAGCGGTTACTCTATCCATGGGGACCCATGTCATTACTCTCACCGTGGATGACGGCAAGGACGGGACAGCTTCAGACACCGTGACCGTGAAGGTACAGGACACGACTGCTCCCCTCATCTCCTCCGTCTCGGCCAGTCCGAGTGTTCTCTGGCCCCCGAACCGCCGGATGGTTCCGGTGACCGTGGCTGTTTCCGTCTCCGACATTTGTGATGGTGCGCCCAGATGCCGGATCGTGTCTGTGACCAGCAACGAGCCGGTAAGCGGACTCGGCCGGCGCGACAGGACCCCCGACTGGGAGATCACCGGAGACCTTACGATGAACCTTAGAGCGGAGCGTTCCGCAAAGGGGAGAGGGCGTGTCTACACGATTACGATCCGGTGCGCCGACGCCTCGGGAAATAGCTCGACGAAGACCACCACAGTGACAGTTCCGCACAAGAAACCGAAAAAGGAGAAGAAACGGTAAGATAAGGATTACGGGCCCCCTGGAGCAATTCCCAGTCCAAGGGGAAAAAGCCGAGGTGGTATTCGGGCTTGACAGGAGCGGGAAAATGTTAATAATTGCGCCTAGTTCCGTGTCTAGCCCAACGGCACTATCCGCTCCCTTCCGGAATATCCCGGCGCTGAGTCGTGGACTTGGTGTCTTTGCCTTGTATACTCTCTCGGTGAGCCGCCATGTATAAAGCGTTCTTTGGGTTCAAGGAGCAGCCGTTCAATATCTCTCCCGATCCCCGCTTCTTGTTCTTGAGCCGGACCCATGAGGATGCTTTCAATCAGGTCGTTTATGGGATCCGGCAGAGGCTGGGGTTTATCCGGGTAGTGGGGGAAGTGGGCACGGGGAAGACGATCCTTTGCCGACACCTCTTGAGCAAGCTGGCGGACGAAGCAGCCACAGCGTACATCTTCAACCCTTTCCTGTCACAAATTGAGCTGCTGCGCGCCATCAACCAGGATTTCGGCCTCCCGGTGGCAGGAGGCGAGTCGGAGAAACAGCTCGTTGAAGACTTGAACGGGTTCCTGATGGCCAGGCAGGCCGCGGGGCGCAATGCGGTCCTGATCCTCGATGAAGCCCAGAACCTGGAAGACAAAGTGCTCGAGCAGATCCGCCTGCTCTCCAACCTGGAGACCGAGCGGGAAAAGCTCTTGCAGATCGTCCTGGTGGGCCAGCCGGAGCTGGAGGCCAAGCTGGAGAAAGTCCACCTGCGCCAGCTCGATCAGAGGATCGCCATAAGGGTTCATCTACAAACCCTCAACCTCGAAGAGACCGAGCGGTATATTGCCCATCGTCTTTCCATCGCGGGCGGGCGGGGAAACTTCCAGTTTCTCCCGGAAGCTTTCAGGGAAATTTTCCGGCATACCCAGGGAGTACCACGCAAGATCAATCTCCTTTGCGACCGGATTCTTCTGTTAAGTCTGGTGAGAGAGACCCGCAGCATTGACGCGAGGGCGGTGGAAGCTTCGGCAAAGGATCTGGGATGGAGGCAGCCCTCACTTTCCGGAGTTCAGTTTCCCCGCTTCCGGACACCGGCAGTGCTGCGCTGGGGCCGGGCGGCCGCAGTTTTGATTTTTCTGGTGGGTGCAGCGGTTCTCGGCCATGAAATTGCGGGGAAAATGGATTTTCTCGGCAAGGCTGTCGGGAAACTGCGTGGGGAAGCGGTTACCGCAACCGTCTCGGCAAAGGCCGCGACGCCGGGGAAAGCCGAGGTAGCCGATGCGGACAGGGAGTGGCGGCTGCAGCGCCTCTGGTCCATCCGGGAGCAGCTCAGACTTGCTGTGCTTAAGGGAGGACAGCATCTCTCGACTGCGGAGCTGGCGGATCAATATCGGATGAAAAGCATGACAGTAACGCTGACGGACTCACCACCCCAAGCGATTGCTGAACCCGTCCTCATGCAGGGTTGGGCCCAGGGGACGGATCGGCCCGAGTTATGGGTGGTGTCCAGGGCTTCAGGAGCAATGCTGGAAGTTTACGATGGACAGACCAAAGAACTGAAGATAGAAGAGCCCCACCTGGTTCCCGGCAAACCCGTTACCCTGTTCTTGTTCTATGAGTCCAGGCCGGGCGAAGATCGAATCCTGGTGGCGGGAGATTCCGGGCCGGAGATCGAATGGCTGCAGAGACAACTGAAAGAACTTGGTTACTACCGAGGGGCCATCAATGGGCTCTTCGATGAGGAAACCCGGGCCGCAGTGAAGCAGGTCCAGAGCCAGCACGGGCTCGACAGCGACGGGATCGCAGGTCCACAAACCCAGATCCTGTTAACCCATCTGGCGGGACGGCCGGAGAAATCGAAGGGCTGAAGGGCAGGAACTGTTCTCATGAGCATCATCCACGAGGCGCTAAAAAAGCTGGAGCGGCAGGGCACCCAACCGGACCCGTTCTTGCCGGCCTTGAGAGATTCCTCAAATCAAGCCGGTGATGTGCGGCGCGGGTGGAATGGGAGAACGTGGATGCTGGCTGTCCTGCTCCTGCTGAGCTTTATCGGCGGTGGCCTGTGGGCGACACTGAAGCCTGAACAATCCCCGTTGCCGGGCGAGGCTATGACGGCATCCTCACCTGTGGTCCCTCCGCCGCAGGCGGTATCCCCCCTCACCCCGCCCCTCTCCACGCCCAAAGGGCACCCGGGGTACCCGGGGGAGAGGGTAAGTGAGGAGGATGCGCTCCTTCCCTCCAGAGAGAAGGTAGGCGAGGGGGCGTTGCCCTCTCGCTCCAGAGAGAGGGTAGGGGAAAGGGAGTTGTCCTCTCCCTCCACGGAGAGGGGAGAAAAAATGGTTTCCCCCTCCGGGGAGAAAGTGGAGTCAGGGACTTCTGCCTCGGCCGGGAGGACTCCGGGAACCGGGGGACAAAAAGCAAAGGCAAGAGGAGGGAGCGGAGGGATCGTGTCTGAAGCGCCGCAGCGGGTCCACGTCCCCACGGTTGCCTTTTCGAGTCCACCCAAGTTGAAAATTCCCGTGTTGCCGAAGAAGGAGGAGGGGAACGTTCCGGAGCCCGGGAATGCGGAGGAATATTTTCGCCGGGGCGTTCAGCTCTGGAAGGAAAAGAACGTTCCCGAGGCGGCAAAAGCCTTCGAAAAAACTCTGGAGCTCAACCCGAAGCTCGCCGAAGCCGCCAACAACCTGGGGAACCTCTACTTTGAGCAGAACCTGTTCGAGAAAGCCATTGA
>JACPSX010000204.1 GCA_016193065.1 Candidatus Tectimicrobiota bacterium
GCGATTCTCGGCATCGGCGCAGCCTGGCACGAGGAGGAGCACAGGGGTTACGGCTTTGACTTCCCCCCCGTCCGCGAGCGCCTGGACCGCCTGGAGGAGGCGTTGCAGGTTTGCCGGGCGATGTTTACCCAGGAGGCCCCGAGCTTTCAGGGCCGTTACTACCAGATCCACGAGGTGCTGAACATGCCGCGCCCTTTGCAGGCCGGCGGACCCGCAATCATGGTCGGCGGCAGCGGCGAACTCCGCACCTTGCGCCTCGTAGCCCAGTACGCGGACATGTGCAACGTCATAGGGGGTGTGGAGTTTGTCCGGCACAAAATGCAGGTGCTTCTCCGCTACTGTGAAGGGATCGGCCGCAACCCGGCGGAGATCATCAAGACCCGCCTGGGTGCCCTCGTGGTTGCGCCGACGCGGGCCGAGGCCGAGAGCAAGGCCGCGGAATACCGGGCGGCTCGGGGGATGGACGAGGCACGCTTCCGCAGCTACGTGACCGCGGGTGACCCGGAAGGGGTGGTCCAGCAGGTGCAGGAGTATTTCGACGCGGGCCTGGACGGTATGATCTTCAACATGCCTTTCGTACACGATCTGGATTCCGTGAAGCTGGCAGGAGAAACGCTCTCGACCCGCTTTTCCTGAGCGTTGGGACGGGGGGATCCGAAGGAAAAGGCTGCGGACTTTCGAGGCCGCGTCGACTGCTTTGCCGGCGCGGCATGTGGGGGAGGATAGCATGGCTCCAGGAATCGGCGATTCAGCTCCGGACATTGCCCTGCGGGACGGGAATACCAACGAGACGGTGCGCCTTTCCTCCTACAAGGGAGCGAAGTGGGTGGTCCTGGCCTTCTACCCGCTGGCGTTTACCGGCGGCTGAACGAAGGAGTTCACGGCATTCGGTGAATGCTCTCCGTCCTTTCAGGATCTCAATGCCCAGATTTTGGGAGTGAGCGTGGATCCTTCGCCCAGCGCGGCCGCCTTTGCCCGTCAGCTCGGCCTCTCTTTTCCCCTGTTGGGTGACTGGCCGAACTATGAGGCGTCGCGGGCTTACGGCACATATGACGAAGAGAAAAAAATCGCGGCCCGCCGCACTTTCCTCATCGACTCCGACGGTGTTGTGCGGCACATCGTCGACGACCCGCGGGATTTCGAGCGGCACTCCCGGGAAACCCTGGAAGTGCTCGGGAAGCTGCAGCGTCTTTGAATCCGGGTCGGTCTTTTGCGGCGAACCGCCACCTCGAAAGGCGGCCCCCGGCCCCTGCAATTTCACATCGAACTGGAGGAACCATGAGAGCATGGCGGGTCTACGATGTAAACGACATGCGGTTGGAAGAGATCCCTGTCCCTGCAGTACGGCCGGGCTGGGCGCTCGTCCGGGTGAAGGGATTCCAGCCCAGCATTACCGAGATCCAGCGCTTCTGGGGGACAAGCAAACGGGGCATCGAAAAGATGAGACAGTTGATCCGGGAAATTGGCCCCTTCCCTATGGGGCACGAGATTTGCGGCGAAGTGGTGGAAGCGCCGGCAGACTCCGGATTCCGGGCTGGGGATCGAGTTGCCTATTTCCATTATTCCACGGGGCACATCGCCGGCAGCCACTACCCAGGCTGCTTTGCCGAGGCGGTCCTGCTGCCGGTGCAAGCGATTGCCAAAGTCGATTCCACGATTCCCGACCTGGAGATTCCGGCTCTTCAGCCCCTCTCTTCCTGTGTCCAACTGGTCCGGGAGGCGAAGATCCAGCTCGGCGAGACTGCTGCGATCTTCGGGCAGGGGGTCATGGGCTTAAACATCACGCAGCTCTGTCGTCTGGCCGGAGCCGGCCGGGTGATCGGCATCGATGTGCGGGAACAGTGTTTGAAGATGTCCCGGGAGCTAGGCGCTGATGTTACGATAAACGCCACCAAGGAAGACCCTGTTCAAGCGATCCTGGATCTGACGGAGGGCCGGGGAGCCGATGTGGTCTTTGAGTGTGCCTCCGGAAGCCCGGAAGTTGGGCTCTCGGGCGGAAAGACTCTTTTTCAGGCCATAGACTCCGTGCGGCTTTCAGGCCGGCTGGTACAAATTGCCTTTTACCATGACGACGTTACTTTGGACCTGAACAGTTTGCGGGGCAAGCGGATCAAGTACATTTTCCCCGACGAGGCAAGCCTGGACGTCATGGCGGTGGGGAGCCGGCTCGTGGCCGATGGTAAGGTTCGCTTCCAGCCTTACCTCACCCACGTTCTGCAAGGTCTCGAAAAACTACCTGAGGCTTTTGAGATCACGGCTCACAAGGCCAAGCACGGGGCGATCAATCCGGCCGTGGTCATGCTGGACACATAGAACATCCGGACACTTGGCCCGCTGCAGGTCGCAGGGAAGCCGACCCGTTTACCCGCCGAGGTCTCAGGACAATCTTCCCCCCCTGAGGCTTGAGGTGACGCGGCTCCTGCCGGTCAGGCTGAAAATGCCTGTGCTTCTTGCGAAGAGGGCTTCGACTGGGAAATTCCCTGGTCCCCTAACTGCCTGACGCACTCCTCAATGCCTGCTTTTTCACGATTTAGCTGTATTAAGAGATCTTCCAACGATAGGATCCGACCTTGCAATTCGTGCTGGGTCGCTTCACGGCTTTCGAAGGAGGCTCTCAATTCCTGATTGGCGGACTCGAGTTTTGCTCGCAGGTCCTGCAGTTCAACTTCGTTCTCCCGCAGTGTCCGGGAGTTCTGCTGGAACAGCTCCTGCTGCTGGTTGAATTTTTGCTCAACCTGCTGGACGGCCTGGATGAGCTGGCCGATGGGTCCTTCCGGGATATCCTGGATGGGCGGCAGGGGATATCCGGCCGTAAGCGCCTCCAGAGCGCTCTGCAGCCACTTGAGCCGTGTGATGAGGTTGGTTAATAGGTCGATCTCTGGGAACATGGTTTTCTCCTCCTTTCCGAGGCGGACCCGGAACGCTCCGCCGTGCGTCCCCTCATTGATCTCCAATTGTAGGATGGGCGCGCCAAGCATACCGAGGGTCTATGTCTGTGTCAATCATTAATTGGCACTACTTCAGGACCCTGTATGAATCCTTTTCCCGGTGCTTCCGGCAGTGATGAAAACGGCGAACCTCTTGCTTTGTGGTCTTGCGCCGGAATTCCCACGGTTTCAATCTGCGACGTAGATTTCCGCCCCGCTGCGCTTGAACTCCTCGGCTTTTTCCGCGAGCCCCTTCTGGAGAGCCTCCGTCTCATCCAGCCCATGCGTGGCAGCATACTCGCGCACATCCTGGGTGATCTTCATGGAACAGAAGTGGGGCCCGCACATGGAGCAGAAATGCGCTGTCTTGGCACCTTCGGCCGGAAGGGTCTCGTCGTGGAAGGCGCGGGCAGTCTCGGGGTCCAGCGAGAGATTGAACTGGTCTTCCCAGCGGAACTCGAAGCGCGCTTTGGAGAGGGCCTCGTCCCACTCCCGGGCGCCCGGGTGCCCCTTGGCTACGTCGGCGGCATGGGCGGCGATCTTGTAGGCGATGACTCCATCCTTCACGTCCTTCTTGTTGGGTAGACCCAGGTGCTCCTTGGGAGTCACATAGCAGAGCATGGCCGTGCCGAACCAGCCGATCATGGCCGCTCCGATGGCCGAGGTGATGTGGTCGTAGCCCGGAGCGATGTCCGTGGTGAGCGGGCCCAGGGTGTAGAAGGGCGCCTCATGGCAGACGGCGAGCTCCCGGTCCATGTTTTCCTTGATGAGATGCATGGGGACGTGGCCGGGGCCTTCAATCATGACCTGGCAGTCGTACTCCCAGGCGATCTTGGTGAGCTCGCCGAGGGTGTCCAGCTCCGCGAACTGCGCCTCGTCATTGGCGTCGGCGATGGAGCCGGGACGCAGCCCGTCGCCCAGCGAGAACGCGACGTCGTAGGCGGCCATGATCTCGCAGATCTCGCGGAAGCGGGTGTAGAGGAAGCTTTCCTGATGGTGGGCCAGGCACCATTTGGCCATGATGGAACCGCCGCGGGAGACGATGCCCGTGACCCGCCTGGCGGTCAGAGGAATGTAGCGGAGCAGCACCCCCGAATGGATGGTGAAGTAGTCCACCCCCTGCTCGGCTTGCTCGATCAGCGTGTCGCGGTAGATCTCCCAGGTCAGCTCCTCGGCCTTGCCGCCGACCTTCTCCAGCGCCTGGTAGATGGGAACGGCGCCGATCGGGACGGGGGAGTTCCTGAGAATCCACTCCCGCGTCTCGTGGATGTTTTTCCCCGTGGACAGGTCCATGACGGTGTCGGCGCCCCAGCGCGTGGCCCAGGTCATCTTCTCGACCTCCTCGTCAATGGACGAGGACACGGCGGAGTTGCCGATGTTGGCGTTGATCTTCACGAGAAAGTTGCGGCCGATGATCATCGGCTCTGATTCCGGGTGGTTGATGTTGGCCGGGAGGATGGCCCGGCCCCGGGCCACCTCATCCCTGACGAATTCCGGAGACACCCCTTCGCGCAGAGCGACAAACTCCATCTCGGGCGTGATCTCACCGCGGCGGGCGTAGTGCATCTGGGTGACCGTCTTGCCGGGCCTGGCCCTGAGTCCCCGTCCGGGGCTCGCCTCCACATCGCCGCGGCTCAGGATCCATTGCTTTCGGAGCGGGGGAAGGCCGAACTTCAGGTCAGGCGTGAAGGCCGGGTCCGTGTAGGGACCGCTGGTATCGTAGAGGCGAAGGGGGGGATCGCTTTTCAGGAGAATCCCCCGCATGGGAACCCGCACGCCTGGCCTGGTTCCCGAAAGATAAACTTTACGGCTGGCCGGTTCTGTTGATTTCTCTCCCATTTCGCCCCTCCTTTTCGGTGACGGAAAGAAAAGCGCCGCTGGATTTGCTCCGGCGGCGCTTCATGATCTCCATAGCCCCTCCCTACGCTGGTATTACCCAGGTCAGGTTCGAGCGGTCGGCAGCAGGCTCGCTGCCCTCTCAGCCCGGTTCCCCGAGCTCCCGCATGTTGCTGAGTGAGCCCAGTGTACGGATATCCCCTTTCTGAGTCAAGGACTCAATGAAACTTGAGGGCACCCACTCAGGGGTACCCCTCGGGTTCCCTCCCGCGCAAAGCTTTACGGGAGCCTCAAGGGGCACCCCGGTTCTTACTTCTCCGTGCCTCTCTTCGCGGATCTGCCTAGTGCGGCGAGGAACATGACGCTCTTTCCCGCGGCATGCGGGGAGAAAAACGCTGTCACGTCGTCATCGTAGAAGGTGAGGCCGGTGGCACCCAGACGCTGGGCATACGCGGACAGGTAGAGCTTTCCTCCGATGATTCCGGCTTCGAGCTGGGCGGCCCGGTAACCCCGATTGCCATAATGCTCCAGGATCGGTGCGAGATCGGACAGAAGGTAGACATTCACGCTCGCGCCAGCGGGCAGTGCTTGTTCGAGCCCCAGATAGCCGGCCTCCCGGCGGAAGTTTCCCTCTTTGAGCAGCTCGAGGGCTTGGCGATCCTGGTGGAATATATAGGCGCCGGGCGGGAGATCCTCGACGGCGTTCACGATGAGGTACAAGTGGTTGATCATAGCGCCGGCCGGTTCCAGGAAGTCCGCCGGAACTCCTCGGGTTGCCCGGTCCAGCATTGTGGAGAGCTGTGCGAATGTGATGGGCTCCCCGGCGAACTGTCGGGTGGAGCCTCTTCTGAGAATCACCTGAGCAATCGAATCCGCTGGAAGGTCGGCGTCCTTCAGTGCACAAAGAGGGAAGAGCAGTCCCTCGGGGGGTGGACCTTCCTGGGCCGGCGTCCGGCCCCTCCAGTCCGCCGCCTCAGACTCCGAGTGAAGCGAGGAGGCGGCGTGCATGGCCCGGATGGCCGGGTAGTCGACCTCGGTCTTGGACAGCGGCACGGTCGGAAGTAAGAGGGGTCCGGCGGGGGAGGGAGGCGCCGGAGCGGAGGTCCGATCCCTCCCCAGCGGGATCAGAGTCAGTGCCACCTCGCGCTCCACGTCCAGATCCAGAAGCCGGTTGACCTGTGCGTCCAAGAAGCCGCATATGACCCGGGCCGGAACCTCAAAGGCGGCCGTGGCGGCCAGCAGGTTGGCCAGGATTGTGCCGCTGTCCCAGAAGCAGTGCCGGTAGGTGCGGGACCGATATTTCCAGGCGTTTCTCCAAAAGGTCCCTGTACCGATGAGGATGGCGGGAGCGCTGGCCAGGGAGGGCTCCCCCCCGCTGGCCTTGACGAGCGCGCCCCGGTGGTCTCCGGTGCGCAGCTTCCTGAGGGCGAAGTCGTGGGCTCCGAAATGATAGACTCCGGCCTGCAGATCCGGGAGATCACTGCAGACGAGGTAAATCTCGATATGGTAGAGCGCGCCGGTGCAGGCGGCGGCGCGAAACAGGATCTCTCCTCCGGAATAGATCCGGCGCCGGGTGATGCCCGCTGAGAAGAATAAAATCCCGGCGAGGGTTTTCAGGTCAGGGACCTGGGTCACAGTCGGCTCCGACCCCGAGGCTGCGATGGCGTTGAGAGCCAGCATATCCGGGCGTGCGAAGTCCTGGGGGAGCGGAATGGGATCGAGGGTCGAATAGATCTTGAACGGGAGCGGCTGGTTCGACCAGTCCAGAAAATGGTCACCTGTCCGAACGCTCTCGTACGAGTGTTTCGTGCCGTTGTGATAGGTCCACGTCGCTTCTGTGTCGCGGTTGTTCACGACTGGCTCCTTTGCACCGCTTCCCTCCTTCCCCTGTGGGAAGAGAGTGGAAGCTGGAGAATTTTGAGCAAGCCCGATGGCGATCTCGATGAAAATCAGGTTACTCTCTGGGGGCAGAAGGCGGCAAATAATTTTTTTGAGAAAAGGTCCTAGCCCAGCCGGTCGGGCTGCCAGCGCAGGCCCATGTTGAGAACGCGCTGCAGGAACTTCGGGTATGACATGCCTGCCCGTTTGGCTGAATCGGCAAAGTCTTCGCCCAGGGCGATTTGAGGGTTGGGGTTCGCCTCCAGGACATAGACCTTCCCGCTGGGTTCGAGCCGGAGATCCATGCGGGCGTAACCGCTGAGACCGAGGATCCGGTAGACGCGCTTGGCGATGTGCTGGATTTTCTCGCACATCCCTTCGGGGAGACCCTTCGCTTCGCCCGAAGTGATGCCGTACTTGCTCTGGTACTTGTGGCTCCACTTCACCCTTTCCGTGGCGATGCGGCGGGCTTCGTCGGGCAGGTGGTTCAAGTCCAGTTCCCACACCGGAAGCACTTGCAACTTGCGGTTACCCAGGACTCCCACATACAGCTCGCGGCCTTCAATGTACCGTTCCACGATGGCGCCGGTTTCCACGCTGTTGTGGATGAAGGCCACACGTTCCCGGAGCTTGTCGTCGTCCTCGACGATCGAGGCCTGAGAGATTCCCAGGGAAGCTTCTTCGGAAACGGATTTGACAATCAACGGGAAGGAGAGGTGCTTGGGCCGCTTGATCGACTGTCCGAGGGGGAACAGGGAGAACTCGGGAGTGGAGATCCGGTGATAGGAGAGATCGTAGACGGAGACGCCGTCGAATTCCTCCAGGAGGTTGAAGGCAATGTGAGGCTTCCATTCCTCGATCGCTTTGCGGATTACCTCCAGGTCGTTGCGCACACCGAGAGGCCGGACCTCGTGCCCCATTTTGCGGAGCGTACTGACCACGTCGTACTCCGTCTTCCACTCGGCGGTGGCAAGGTTGTGTCCGTTGAGATGCTCCGGTGGAATCAGGTCCTCGTGCATGAGAGCCAAGACGCGCAGCTTCTTCATAGGGCGACCCTGTGATGACCGCTGTGGAGGTAGTTCATCGTTTGCACGGTCAGGAGAATCGTAAAATCCATCTTGGCCTGGTCTTCCGGCATGGCCACCCGCAGGTTGAACTTCCGGCAATGCGTGATCATGTCTTCCAGGACCTGGTCGATCGTGTACTGGTATTCCCCCGTCCAGGACGCTACCTTGCGCCGGACTTCCCTGCGAATGCGGCTCAAGAAGCTGGCCGCCGTCATGTTGGCCTTGAACTCCGGTGCCTCGGAGAACAGCCGCCTGAGGTCCCGATCATAAAAGTTCGGGTGTTCGAGACCGTAATGCTCCCGCTTCTGTTCATAGTGCTCCCGCAGGGTCTTGCGCAGACCGGAGAGGGGATCGATCCGCCGTCTTAGGGTCACCGGGGGCGGAGTGCCGGCGATCTCTTTCATGAGACCGTCCATGTACTCGAGCTTCTTGAGCGCCGGCCAGCCCCCGTAGCGCTCTCTCCACAAGGAGTCCGGATTCAGCCAGACTGCGAAGGTCTCGGCGAAATCTTCATCCGGGTGGCTTTGGGCATACCACGATTCCAGGTGCCGGACGAAGCTCTTGCTGTACGGTCTCGGTGTGTAGTAGTCCGGATAGGGTTCGGATGATTTGCCGAACATCCGCTGCCGGCGCCGCCTCCGGCGCAATCGGTAGGCGTTCTCGATGGCGTGACCCGTCTCGTGGCGCAGGATTCGCATGCACCATTCCGGAGTGCCGCCTTCGACCTCGAGCATCTGGTCCCGTTCAAGCTGGGCCAGGCGTTGATGGACCATGTAGAAGGGGATTGCCGTTCCGGGGATCCCGTCGGGGGTGAACCATTCGTCCGAAATCCAGAAGTGCGGCCGAAACAGGATGTGATGGCTATCGAGTTCCCGGTAGAGCTGTCTGATCTGCTTGGCAACCGGGCTCCCCTTGATTCTCAGGTGCAGGTCGCACAGTCTCATGTCCAGGAGTTTTTCATCAGGCCATGACGCCCATTCCGGTTCCAGAGCGGAACAGGAAGGTTCAAAATCGTTTGCAGAAGTGGTCCTGTTCACCGCCGGCACTCCCTTCCTCAAGCTGTATCACCCTTATGGAAACAGACGTTTCCGGCTATAATGAAAGATCGGACGGGGTACGCATTTAATTGAATCGGAAAACTCCGGGTACGCAGTCCTGTGCCCCCCAGAGGAGAGAGCGCCCCCCGCAATAGGACGCACAAAGCCAGCCGCCGAACCCCTGAAGGGCAGAAAGAATAATGAGTTCGAGGATTTCGCCCCCGGGCTTTCGGCCGCAAACGGAAGGGGTTCGTGGACCTAATTACGCTGTTCGGCATGGCTCTGGCCCTGGCCGTGGACGCTTTTGCCGTGGCTCTGGCGGCAGGACTGGCTCTGGACCGTTTGACCGGGCGCCACCTGTTCCGTCTGGGCTTTCACTTCGGACTGTTCCAGGCTCTCATGCCGGCCGTGGGCTGGACAGCGGGGCTCACCATCCAGCGCTGGATCAGCGCCTACGACCATTGGGCCGCCTTCGGCTTGCTCGCTTTCGTCGGCGGTAAGATGATCATCGAGGCTTTCCGGGAAGAGGAGGAGGGGAATTCGTCTGCCGACCCCACCCGGGGCTGGAGCCTGGTCACGCTCTCCGTCGCCACCAGCATCGATGCCCTGGCAGTGGGGCTTACGTTGGGGATGTTGGGAGTCAGTATCTGGTTCCCCGCCCTGGTGATCGGCCTAGTCGCCGGCGCCCTAACGGTGACCGGCATGCTTCTGGGCCGCCGGGTTGCTGTCGTGTGGGGGAAACGGATGGAAGTGTTTGGTGGACTGGTGCTGTTCGGAATCGGAGCAAAGATTCTCCTGGAGCATACCCTGCTGCAATAAAGAAGAAAAAGAAGGGGAAAGCCTTTTCCCCCCGCCGGCCGCTGTGCTACCCTGAAGCGAATTGGACAAACCTCAGATTGAGCGACAACGAAATTTTTGAGCCGGGAGCTTCAGCGCGGGATCCCGGCGGGACGGAGAGACCATGAACGAAAAACACCCTGCTGTCCGGATGCAGACCACCATGGGCGACATCATCCTGGATCTGGACGCCGAGAAGGCCCCGGTCACCGTGGAGAACTTCCTGGGCTACGTCGCCGACGGTTTCTTTGACGGCACGATTTTTCACCGGGTGATCAAAGACTTCATGATCCAGGGCGGCGGCTTCACCCCGACAATGGGAGAAAAGAAAACCAAGCTCTCCATTAAGAATGAAGCCGGCAACGGTTTGAAGAATGGCAAAGGGACCATCGCCATGGCCCGCACCCAGGTGGTGGACAGCGCCACCAGCCAGTTTTTCATCAACGTTGCGGACAATGACTTTCTCGATCATCGGGATAAAACGCCCAACGGGTTCGGCTACGCCGTCTTCGGCAAGGTCCGGGAGGGGTTGGAGGTCGTGGAGGCGATCAGCAAGGTGGCCACGGGCAATTCCGGCTTTCACCAGGACGTGCCGCGCCAGCCCGTGATCATCGAAAAGGTGACGCTGGTGGAATAAGCCGCCTCGTTTTACTCCTCGATCGCACCGGCCACAATATCGGCCACGTCGCGCACCGGGATCGTCTCGCCGGCGGCACGCGAAGCGTCGCTGAGCATGATCATGCAAAAGGGGCAGCCCACGGCTAAAGTCTTGGCGCCCGCCTCCTGCAGGTTGCGGCTTCGCGGTAGTTCACGAATATCCGCTCCGGATTGTTGCAAGATTTGGCGCGGCGCTTCGAAAACCCCGTTGTGCCGGCCCAGGTAGCACGGGTCGTGGAAGGCCACATCCCGCAAGGCCTGGGGGCGCAGCTTGAGCCTGCCGGTTTCCACCAGTTCGTTGATGAATTGGGTGTGGTGAATCACCTGGTAGTTCCCGCCAAAGGCGGGGTACTCGTTGGAAATGGTGTGTAGGCAGTGCGGGCACGTGGTCACAATTCGGGGCGGCTGCGCGGTGTTGAGAGTTTCCACGTTTTCTTGCGCCATCTGCGCAAAGAGGTATTCGTTGCCGGCCCGGCGGGCGGAATCCCCGGTGCACCGCTCCCGGGTCCCCAACACGGCGAAATTCACGCTGGCCGCGCGCAAAATCCGGACAAACTCCCGGGCCCCCTTCTGAGCTCTGGCCTCGCTGGCGGGCGCGCATCCCACCCACCACAAGATCTCGGGCTTCGGGTTGGTATCGACCGTGGGCAGATCCAGGTCCTTTGCCCAGTCCAGCCGCGAGTCCTGCCCGAGACTCCACGGGTTGCTGTTGCGCTCCATGCCTCGAAAAGCGTTTTGTAATTGTTTGGGGAAAACACTTTCCATCAACACCTGGTTGCGCCGGATGTCCAGAATGTCCAGCATCGGCTCGTTGTTTACCGGACAGATTTCCACGCAGGCGCCGCAGGTGGTGCAGGCCCACACGGCTTCTTCCGAGATGGCGAACTCGAGCAGCGCAGCGCCGGACTCGGCGCCTGCCGCCAAACTGGCCGCTTCCTGGTTGATGAAGTAGCGTTTGTTGATCTCCAACGCCGATGGGGAAAGTGCCTTCCCGGTGACGTGGGCCGGGCAGACGTCCTGACAGCGGTTGCACATGATGCAGGCATAGGCGTCCAGCAGTAGCGCCTGGGACAGGTGTTCCAACCGCGCGGCTCCATACTGGGTGATCTTCTCGTCGTCAAAATTAATGGGGTCCAGCGCGCCCATGGACCGGCGTGGCGGTTTCAACAGGAAATTAAGCGGGGCAAAGAAAATGTGAATGTGCTTGGTGCGCGGGAAGTAGGGGATGAAGACAAGAATGAGGCCGATGGCGAGCCACCAGGAGACGTGCCGCATCACCACCAGGGTTTGGGTGGAAGCCCCGTTCCATAGACGGCTCAATCCGCCGGCCAGAGGCTGCCAGGCATCGGGCCCGGACTGCGCGATCTGGAAGCTCTCTCCCAGAAACCGGAAGCCCACGTGGAGCAGGATGAAGCCCGCGACAATCATCGAGTCACGAAAAATTCCGTCCCGGGTCTGAGGTTGGATTGGAGTGCTCGGTAGGAAGCTGAAGAGGCGTTTCCCACAGCGGAGTCTCCGCACCAGGAGAAATAACATCCCCAGCAAAACCACCACGCTGAGCAAGTCGGCTCCCAGGCGGTAAAGGTTGCCGATCGTTCCGTTGCCTAGAAAGACAAAATCCGGAAGGAAGCCCTGTAAGACGTCGCCCAGGTTCACCAGGACGTAATACGTGAATCCCCAGGCTACGAAGGCGTGAGCCAGGCTGGGCCACAGCCGTGCGTTGAGAACGGTGCGCTGTGTGGTACAGTTCACCGCCGCCGCGCCGGATGATCCGGCGTATCCGGTCCGCGCCCTGATAGGCCAAGTACAAAGAGAGTCCCGCACCGAGCAGAAAAATCAATTTTTCAAGCCAAGTGAGCACGATCACCTCCTGAAATAAACGGCTCCCCTATCCGGGAAGTGCATCAACAGAAGACCCCCCGCCCACACAGGAATCTGCTTTTGCCTGCGGAGAGGCAAAAAGTCAAGGGAATTCAAGGCAGGCGAGGAATTCTATTATGGTCGCGTGGGATGTGGTCCGCGAAAAGCCGGGTGATCCCGATCTCGGCGCTCGAGGACGAACGCGCTGACCTGTTAAGATGGCCTGACAAAATCAACCGAGACTTCGGTTGCCTGCGACTTGGTGCCGGGTGAGGATTCAAGAACTGCATCCGTAATGGCCCGCACCCATTTTTCCGGTTTGTCGAAGAGGCCCGTCCATGCCAACCTGTACTCCGAGCCGTCGGAGGTCTTGAACAAAAGATGCTTTTTCGCTTCCTTGTCGTACTGGATCGATGCAAAACTGCCGAGGGGGATCGCAAAAACGATTTTTCGTTTGCTGAGAACGATAAAAAGCCATATCAGCGGCCCCCATGGAAAAAACTTGCGTTTCTTGCACGCCACGAATCTCTTCGATGTCAGAATCCCCGTGCATTCCGTGACCGTAGTTTTGCCTTTGAGAAAATTCTTCAGGCCCGGCTCGCCTTGAATATACGCGACGGAGCCTTTCAGGAGAACTGTTTCACCCGGCTGTCGTTTGAATTTTTCCATAAGTTGTTCTTTCTTTAGTAGAGACGAATGACTCCGTTCTCATTTCCTTCTTCTTGTGGCGGTAAAGTTCGCGCGGTATTCATCTATGCCCGAGCACTGCATCTCGCCGATAAGTTTAAATGATAAATGATAAGAACTTGCTTTTAAGGGTTTGCCGCCGTGAGCTCAAATCCGGACTCGGCCTCCCCACTCAGGGGGCCTTGGAGAGCCCAAGCTACGACCGGACTGGCGCGACGCGGCTGCCCGGCTTCTTCTAAGGCCGGACAGTATTCGATCATGACGTGTTATGTCAACTGAAATCTGGGCCAGAGGCGAGACTGGACATGTACCCCTGAATTGGGGTAACAGGCTTTTAAAGAACCTGGCTGTAGGATGGATCGAAGGTAATCTCTTTTGCTGGGGGATGTCTTCGGGGCGGGGCGTGGGAGGACTTCCACAGACCCAAGTGTTGAAGGATTTTTTTAATTACATCAGGCTGGTCAATGAAGCTGATGATCCGCATCTCACCTTGGCACTTGGGACAGGTAAGCGGATCGGTCTCGTAGACTTTCCTGATAAAGTAGGACCAGCGCTTCTTTAATTCCTTGGATACCGCCGGGGCCTCAATCTTAATGACCTCCGGCTTAGAGCTAATCTCCGTTTCTTTAGTCCTGCAGCGTGCGGGACTCGGGCACGCCGGTGAGGCAGAACTCGGGGAAGACCACCAGCCGGGTCTCGAATCGGGCCTCGGCGCCGGCGAACTCCAGCAGGTCAACGGCCCGCGCGACGTTGCGCTGGATCACCTCGTCGCGATCGGATGGCCCGGTGACCACGTGGGTCTCGGCCTGGACGCACATCACGCCATAGATGTCGGGCATGGGCTCCCTCCTTGCGCGGCTTGGACCGCGCACGATTATACACGAGATTGACCTCAAGACGGGGGGGCTGTGTACTATGGCTGTCACGTGAGGACATCTGGAGGAGGTGTGATCAGGCCATGAATGCAGAGGCTGAAAAGCTGCTCGCAGACGCTCTCCGGCTCCCCCCGCAGGCCCGGGCGGCATTGGCGGCCCGGCTTATTGAGGGCCTGGACACAGAGGTAGACGAGGACGCCGAGGCAGCTTGGTGCGCTGAGATCGCGCGGCGGCTGGACGCCGTCGCGAACCTGGTCAGCCAATGTCACTGAGGCTCCGGCTGCGGCCCCTCATCATCCTCGTTGTCGTGGTCGCGGGCGCTCTCGGCCCGTGGCCCCCGCCGCCCGCCGCAGCTCAGGGCTCTCCCGAGGTGACTGAAATCCTCGGTGTCGGCGTCCTGGAGTGGCACGCGCGAGCGCGGTTCGTGAAAGCGGGGGTCGCAAGGCGGTGGATGGACGCGGGGAGGCACATGTTCACGCTCCCCTTCCTGGCCGGCGTCGAAGGCTTGGGGGAGAACGACATTATCCTGTACGGCGTCGAGCTGAAGGTTGTCCATGTCCGTGCGGTTCCGTCCGGGGGTAGTTCGTCGCAGCTCGCATGGTCCGGCTGGGACGCGTGTCGCCAGGCCTGGGTGCCGGCGAAGGTCGACGTCAGGCGAAATCCGAGGGTGATCTCGATCAGCTACCCTGTCACCGAGAAACCGTCCTGCGTCGACGCGGGCGAGCATCTCGAGTGGGTGCTGACCCCGTGACCGCCCCGCTCGCCCTCGCTCAGCATGGAGCCCATCCCTCATTGCTCGGTTGGCGGATAGACGTGCTCGAAGACCACCGCCTGCGCATCTCTCCGTGGCACCACGCGCACGTGATATGGCGTGGTGAAGGCCTGCGTCACGAACTCCCCAGGCTGCGGCCTCCGTTCGCGGTACCGGACATACAGGACTCCCTCCCGCTCCTGGACGCTGAGGATGGTCA
>JACPSX010000210.1 GCA_016193065.1 Candidatus Tectimicrobiota bacterium
GTGACCACACCCAGGATGCGGGTACCCACAAAGTGGGTGCGGCTCCCGAAGCGCTTGCGACATGAGTCATGTCGGCTGTATCGAAGGTTCACTTCCTCGCAACCGCTTAGGTCGCTTGCGGGGGCTGCCCCCTCGGAGTCGAACGGTGATGGCTGATTGTCTGAGTAAGGCAAGAGGGGTGATGAACTGGGAGACCGGGTGTGCCCCGCACGGGCGACTTAAAGTTTTGCAGGCGTCGCCGCCGGAAGACTTGAATCTCCTCGCATGCGAAAGAGAACTGACCCCAAATCTCCCTCACGCGCAAAAGTTTACTGGAGCCCCAAGGGGCACCCCGGTCTCCTTCTGGCAACCGCTTAGGTTGCTTGCGGGCTGCCCCCTCACACAGGGACGGGCAGGTCGCAGTCCCTCCCGATTTCGCAGACAGAAATAGGGGGTGGGCGAGTGTGGGCTGCGCGTTGACAGAAGTGGATGCTAAAAAGTATGATGGCGCCCGGAGAAAGCAGCGATGGAACAACCGTGGCACAAGTTCTACGACGAAGGCGTTCCCCACACGCTCAACTATCCGCGGCTGAGCCTCCCCGAGCTTCTGGAGGAGTCAGGGCGCGTTTACGGTCAGCGGCCGGCGCTGATCTTCTTCGGAACGGTTCTCACCTATCGTAAACTGCTCGAACAGATTAACCGGCTGGCCGCTGCCCTGGCTGCGCTCGGAGTGGGAGAGAGGCAGCGGGTGGCCCTGTTGTTCCCCAACTGCCCGCAAACAGTGATCGCCTATTATGCGGTTTTGAAGTTGGGGGGTATTGTGGTGCAGACGAATCCTCTCTACAAGGAAGAGGAGATTGTGCACCAGTGGCGGGATGCCGGGTGCGAAACCGCCATCGTCCTGGATCGGCTGTTTCCTCCGGGCACTCGTTTGTGGAGGGAAACCCCGGTCCGGCAAGTGGTGTTGACCACTCTCAAAGATTATCTGTCGTTTCCCAAGGCGACGGCCTATGCGATCAAGATGGCTCTCGCCGGGGAGCATCGTCGCATTGATCCCCATCCCGGGATCTTCTCTTGGACGGATCTGCTCCGCTCCCACCCTCCCTCGCCGCCCAGAAGGTCGGTGGACCCGGAGAGCGTGGCCCTACTCCAGTATACCGGAGGAACCACCGGCACCGCCAAAGGGGCCATGCTGACCCATCGGAATCTGGTGAGCAATGCGGTCCAGCTCATTGCCTGGACGCCCCGGATGGTATCGGGCCGCGAGAGATTCTTGGGGGTGCTCCCCTTTTTCCATGCGTACGGCATGACCGCGGCCATGAATCTCCCCCTGGCCCGGGGGCTTTCCGTGATCCTGTTGCCACGGTTTGATGTGAGAGAGGTTCTGCAGGCGATTGGCAGGTACAAGCCCACGGCTTTTCCCGGGGTTCCAGCTATGTTCCTGGCCATTCTCAGTCATCCCCGGGTCAAAACCACAAACATGAGCTCGATCGCCGTAGCCATGAGCGGAGCCTCGGCATTACCCGCCGGGGTCACTGCCCAGTTTGAAGCTATGACCGGAGGCAGCATGTTTGAAGGGTACGGTCTTACGGAAGCCTCTCCGGTCACGCACAGCAACCCTCTGTACTCGGTAAGGAAAGAAGGGAGCATCGGGGTCCCTCTGCCGGATACGGAGGCCCGGATTGTCGATTCTCTGGAAGGGAAACGGGAATTGCCCCCGGGAGAAGTGGGGGAACTGTGCGTCAAGGGCCCCCAGATCATGGCCGGCTTCTGGAACCGTGAGGAGGAAACCCGCGAGGTTTTGCGGGGAGGGTGGCTCTACACGGGAGATCTGGCCCGGCGGGATGAGGATGGCTTTTTCTACATCGTGGATCGTAAGAAGGATCTCATCATCGTCATGGGATACAACGTCTATCCGGTGGAGGTGGAGGAGGTTCTCAAGACCCATCCTCTGATCCTGGAAGCCGCCGTCGTTGGGGTCCGTGACCGCATTAAAGGGGAAGTGGTTAAAGCCTTCGTGGTCCCGCGCCCGGGTGCCCGCCTCCTCGAGAACGAGGTGAAGGGCTTTTGTCGCAAGCACCTGGCCGCTTTTAAGGTTCCCGCCCAGGTGGAGTTTCGCCAGGAGCTCCCCAAGACCCTCATTGGTAAGGTTCTCCGAAAGGACCTGCGCCGGGACACGGAAGCCGATCTCCCCGGCGATTAGTTCGCCGCCGCGGACTCTTCCTTTACTGCCGGGCCTGGAGATTCGCCGAGCAAACGTGATATAAGGGATCTGCTGCAGCACGAAGAGAGATCATGACACAGATTGGCCCGATTCCCCGTGATGAATTCAACACCCGCCTGGTAGAGTACATGCAGCCCCTTTACAACCTGGCGCTGTGGCTCTGTAAGGACGGGCACCAGGCTTCGGACCTGGTGCAAGAGACTCTGCTGAGGGCCATCCGGGCTCGGGAGAGTTTCCGGGAGGGAACCAATCTCAAGGCCTGGTTGTTTACGATCTTGAGGAACTGTTTTTTCAACGTCCTGAAGAGACAGGGCAAAGAAGAGAGTCTGGACGCCGATGTGGGAAGAAGCGCTGCAGTGGAAGCTGAGCCGGGAGCCGGAAACACCGAACTCCCCCCATTTCTCATGCGGTCGGACATCGATCGTGCGCTGGAAAAGCTGCCGGATGGGTGGAGGTTTCTGATTTTAATGGTGGATATGGAGGGCCTGTCCCTGGCGGAAGCGGCCGCGGTCTTGGGGGTGCCTGTGGGTACCGTGAAGTCCCGGCTGTTCAGGGCCCGCGTGATCCTGTCCCGGCAGTTGAGAGATTATCAGGTTCCCGAATAAAGGGGTGGACGCCGAGGTGAATTGTAAAGAGGTTCAGGAGCGCATTGAAGAGCTGGCGCATGGGTTCGTGCCTGCCCCCGAAGAGCACGCTCTCAAAGTGCACCTTCTGAGCTGTGGGTCCTGTGGGCAGCGCTACCAGTGGGTGGAAAAGATGGCTCTGGAGATTGCCGGCAAGGCCACGCGTCACCCTCTTCCGGATGAGCTTCGCCGGGCTATCGAGAAGGACCTCTCGCGTGGGGCGGCAATAAAGTCTTGGCTGCGCCCGACCCTTTGGGTGCCGGCCGCCGCTCTGGCCGTTGCCGTTCTGGCCCTGGCCGTGCTGTTCGGGAGGCCTGAGCGGGAGTCCCTACCGGTTGCCCGGGTGATTCAAGCTGTCGTTGGAGATTATCAGAGACAATGGTTTGATTTTCGGCGAGGCGATCCTGAGCTGGCGCGGGCGGATCTTCAGCGCTGGCTCGAGAAGGCCATCGACCTGGAAGAAGAACTTCCTTTCAAGGGGAATGATGAATTCCTCCTGCTGGGGGCCCGTGTGGTAGAAATTTCAGGCCGGCAGGCGGCTCTCCTGA
>JACPSX010000211.1 GCA_016193065.1 Candidatus Tectimicrobiota bacterium
CATGGCGGCGCTGAACTGCGTCGACTATGTGACCCTTTTTTCGGAGCTGACCCCCGAGCGCTTGATTGCTGATCTCAAGCCTGACGTGCTGGCCAAGGGGGCGGACTATACTCGGGAACAGGTCGTGGGCCGCGACATCGTGGAAGCTTACGGAGGAGTCGTCGAACTCATTCCCCTGGTGGAGGGACGTTCCACCAGCGGTCTGGTCCAGGCCATCGTCGAGAGGTACAATAATTCCAGCAAAGGCTCGGGGGCAGCGAACCACTAGTGGGAAAAGAAGCCGGAAAATTCTCCTCTCAGTTTGTCGATCTCTCCAAGGTAAAGACCTATCCCCTGGCGGAGCGCAAAAGCCTGGTGCGCCGCCAGGACCTGGCTCCGGCAGTACGCTGGCGGGAGGTGGACAGCCTTGCTTTCCTCTTCCCGCAGATTTTAAAGGGGAAGGACCTGAGGGAAGTCCGGGAGGCTATCGTCTCCGCGGTTGCCGGGGGAAAGCCGGTTCTGTGGGGATTGGGGGCCCATGTGATTAAGTGCGGGTTGAGCCCGCTGATCATCGATCTCATGGAGCACGGGGCGGTGAGCTGCCTGGCCATGAACGGGGCCGGGGCCGTGCACGATTTCGAAATGGCTTTTCTGGGCCAGACCTCGGAAGACGTGGCCGCGGAGCTGGAAAGCGGCCGCTTCGGGATGGCCCAGGAGACCGGGGCTTTTCTCAATAATGCCTGGAAACGCTACGTGGGAGAGGGTGTGGGTCTGGGGGAGGCCATGGGCCGGGCCCTGTCGGAACGTCCTCTTCCGCACGGGGAGTTGAGCCTGGTGGGGAACGCCTATCGGCTGGGGATTCCGGTGACCCTCCACGTCGCTTTGGGAACCGACATCGTGCACATGCATCCCGGCGCTGACGGAGCCGCCATTGGTTTGGGAACCATGAACGATTTCCGGCTGTTCACCGGGGTTCTCTCCGGCATGGGGGACGGCGGGGTTTATCTCAACGTGGGCTCCGCGGTGGTTCTCCCGGAGGTGTTCTTGAAGGCCGTGAGCCTGGCCCGCAATCTCGGGTATCCGGTGCGAAATTTCACCACGGTAAACCTGGATATGATCTCTCATTACCGTCCCCAGACCAACGTGGTCCAGCGCCCGACCAGCGCAGGTGGAAAGGGGTACTCCCTGATCGGTCATCACGAGATCATGATCCCGCTCCTCTACCAGCTTGTGGTTGAAGGACTGGAAAGGGTACGGGGATCCGGAGGCCCGGACCTGTGATACCCCGCTACAGCCGGCCCGCCATGACCAGCATCTGGTCCGATGAGAACAAGTACAGGAAGTGGCTGGAGGTCGAGATCCTGTGCTGCGAAGCCTGGTCCCGCCTGGGTGTGGTTCCCGCCGAGGCCGTGGAGCGGATCCGCCATCGGGCGCGCTTCGACCCCGGGCGGATTGATGAAATCGAGAAAACCGTAAGGCATGATGTTATTGCATTTTTAACGAATGTGGCGGAATCAGTTGGAGAAGATTCCCGCTTCATTCATATAGGACTTACTTCCTCCGACCTCCTGGACACGACGTTGGCCCTGCAACTCCGGGAGGCCGCTGATTTGATCCTGGAGGATCTGGCGCGCCTGGAGGAGGTGCTCGAGCGCCGCGCCCGGGAATACAAGCTCACGCCCGTGATCGGCAGGACCCACGGAATTCACGCCGAGCCTACGACGTTCGGCCTGAAACTGGCCCTCTGGTATGCCGATGCCGGGCGCAGCCGGGAGCGCATGGCGCGGGCCCGGGGGGTGATCAACTACGGGAAGATCTCCGGGGCCGTGGGCACCTTTGCCCACGTGCCGCCGGCCGTTGAGGAGTACGTGTGCCAGCGTCTGGGGCTGCAGCCGGCTCCCATCTCGACACAGATCATTCAGCGCGACCGGCACGCGGAATTTCTCGCCATGCTGGCCCTGGTGGGCGGCATGGTGGAGAAGGTCGCCACCGAGGTCCGACACTTACAGCGCACGGAGGTCCTGGAAGCGGAAGAGTTTTTCGCGGAAGGGCAGAAGGGTTCCTCGGCCATGCCCCACAAACGGAATCCGGTCGGTGCCGAGCAGCTCTGTGGCTTGGCTCGCCTGGTGCGGGGCTACGTGGTTCCCGCTCTGGAAAACGTTCCCCTCTGGCACGAGCGTGACATCAGCCATTCTTCCGTGGAGCGGCTGATCCTGCCGGACAGCACGATTGCCGTGGACTACATGCTCTGGCGCCTCGCCGGAATCCTGGACCAGCTTCTGGTTTACCCCGAGCGCATGGCCGGAAATCTGGTCCGCAGTCAGGGGCTGTTCTTTTCCCAGCGCGTGCTGCTGGCCCTGACTCAGAAGGGATTGTCCCGGGAGGAAGCCTACGGGCTCGTGCAAAGCTGCGCCATGGCGGCCTGGAGAGGGGAGGGGGAATTCAAGGTTCTGCTCAAGAGAGAACCCGGGATCAGCCGCCACCTCTCGCAGGAGGAAATCGAGGACTGTTTTTCCATGGAGTTTTTCCTGCGTCATGTGGATACCATCTTTCAACGAGTCTTCGGGGGGAAGGAGAGCTAGGGTGGAAAAGAGGCAGAAGATCTATGAGGGCAAGGCGAAAATCCTCTACACTACGGACGATCCGGATCGAATCATCCAGTACTTCAAAGATGACGCCACGGCGTTCAACGCCCAGAAGAAAGGGACCATCCAGGAAAAGGGGATCCTCAACAACCGGATCTCATCCCGGCTTTTTACCTATCTGGAAGAGCGGGGGATCCGCACCCACTTCATGCGTCAGTTAAGCGACCGGGAAATGCTGGTGAAAACTCTGCAAATCGTACCCGTGGAGGTGGTGGTGCGAAACATCATTGCCGGCAGCCTGGCCCAGCGCATGGGGATGCCGGAAGGAGGAGACCTGAAACTCCCGGTGCTGGAATTTTATTACAAGAAGGATGAGCTGGGCGATCCCATGATCAACGAGAGCCACATTGCCGCCTTCGATCTGGCCAAGCCCCAAGAGATCTCCGTGATCCGGGAGGTTGCCCTGGCAGTGAACCGGCACCTCACCGCATTTTTTGAGGAAAGGGGGATCCTCCTGGTGGACTTCAAGCTTGAGTTCGGCCGTCATAAGGGCGAGATTCTTCTGGGAGACGAGATCACCCCGGATGGATGCCGGCTGTGGGACCGGGTCACGCGGGAGAAAATGGACAAGGACCGTTTCCGGCGGGATCTCGGCAAAGTGGAAGAAGCCTATCAGGAGGTCTACCGGCGGGTATGTCAGTCGTGAAACGGAGACAATGATGAGGGCCAGGGTCTTTGTCACGCTGAAGCGGTCCGTGCTGGACCCCCAGGGAAAGGCGATCCAGGGGGCTCTGGAGACACTGGGATATCCGGAGGTGGAGGAGGTTCGGGTCGGCAAGGTCATCGAGATCACCCTGAAGGATGGGGAGAGGTCGGCGGCTCGGGCCCGTCTCGAGGAGATGTGCCGGAGGCTGCTGGCAAATCCCGTAATCGAGGATTACCGGGTGGAATTCGAAGCAGAACCGTCGGGCGCCCGTGAGACGGAGCCGACAAGCGCCAAGGATCCCGCATGAAGTTTGGAATCGTCGTCTTCCCCGGATCGAACTGCGATCACGATGCCTACCGCGCCATACGGGAAGGCCTGGGAGAAGAGGCCCGGTTTCTCTGGCACAAAGATCAGTCCCTCGGAGACGTGGACTGCCTGATATTACCCGGAGGGTTTTCGTACGGGGACTATCTGCGAGCCGGCGCCATTGCGCGGTTTTCTCCCATTATGGGCGCTGTCACTGAATTTGCCCGGCGAGGAGGACTGGTTCTGGGCATCTGCAACGGTTTCCAGATCCTTCTTGAAGCGGGCCTGTTGCCGGGTGCCATGCTGCGCAACCGGGCCCTCAAGTTTGTGTGCCGCTTCGTTTCTTTGCGGGTGGAGAACCGTAACACCCCTTTTACCCACCTGTGCCGCCCCGGCCAGATACTCAAGCTGCCGGTGAAACACGGGGAAGGCAACTATTTTGCGGACCCCGACACGTTGCGGCTTCTCCAGGAAAGGGACCTCGTGGTCTTGCGGTATTGCACGCCGTCCGGGGAAATCACCGTGGATGCGAACCCCAATGGGGCGCTGAAGAACATCGCCGGGGTGTGCAATGAGGCCGGCAATGTCTTCGGGCTCATGCCCCACCCCGAGAATGCTTCCGCCGAGATTCTCGGTTCGGTCGATGGCCTCTTCATTTTCCGATCGATCGTCTCCAGCCTTAAAAAGAGAAGCGATGGATATCAGGTCGCCTGAGGAACCGGCCAGCGTCGAGAGGACAGTGTCGATGACGCCGGAACTCATCGCAGCCCACGGGCTCACGGCGGAGGAGTACCGCATCCTGCGGGAGATTCTGGGCCGGGAGCCCACATTGACGGAGCTCGGGATCTTTTCCGTCATGTGGAGCGAGCACTGCAGCTACAAGAGTTCCCGGATCTACTTAAAAGAGCTCCCCACCCAGGGGTCAAACATCCTCCAGGGCCCGGGGGAAAATGCCGGGGTCGTTGATATCGGAGAGGGTCTGGTGGCCGTCTTCAAGATCGAAAGTCACAACCATCCTTCGTTCATCGAGCCCTACCAGGGAGCCGCCACGGGAGTGGGGGGGATCCTGCGCGATATTTTCACGATGGGCGCCCGACCGCTGGCTCTGATGGATTCCTTGCGCTTTGGTCCCCTGGAAGAGCCGCGTAACCGCTACCTCTTGAGCGGAGTCGTGGCGGGAATTGGAGGGTACGGCAACTGCATTGGGGTCCCCACCGTGGGAGGGGAAACTTATTTCGCGGACTGTTACAGCCATAATCCTCTGGTCAATGTGTTCAATCTGGGAATCGCGCGGCGAGACCGGATTTTTACAGCCCGAGCCGCCGGTGTCGGCAACCCGGTGATCTATGTGGGCTCGAAAACCGGACGCGATGGAATCCACGGCGCCACCATGGCCTCCGAGTCCTTTCATGAGGGTTCCGAGGAGCGCCGTCCGACCGTGCAGGTAGGAGACCCCTTCACAGAGAAGCTTCTTCTCGAAGCGTGCCTGGAGATCATGAAGACGGACGCCCTGGTGGGGATTCAAGACATGGGGGCGGCCGGGCTCACCTGCTCCACCGTGGAGATGGCTGCACGGGGCGAGGTGGGAATCGAGATCGATGTAGCCCGCGTCCCGCAGCGCGAAGAGGGGATGTCCTCCTACGAGATCATGCTTTCGGAGTCCCAGGAGCGCATGCTCCTGGTCGCCAAGGAAGGCAGGGAAGAAGAAGTCCTCTCCCTCTTTTCCCGCTGGGATCTCGATGCGGTCGTCATTGGCCGCGTGACCGAGGAGCCCAAGTTGACGGTCCGGGATCGGGGCCGGGTAGTGGCTCAAATTCCCGTCGCGGCCCTCACCGAGGATGCTCCCTTGTACCGCCGGCCCGTCTCCCGACCCGGGTGGCTCGATGAGCTGGGCCATCTGGATCTCCAGGAAATTCCCGATCTCCGTGACGGGAACGAAAGCCTGCTGCGCATCGTGGCTTCTCCCAACATCGCAAGTAAGGCCTGGATCTATGAACAGTACGATTATCTGGTGAGGCTGAACTCCCTCGTACTACCCGGCGCCGACGCGGCTGTCATTCGGGTTCCAGGAACCTCGAAAGCGCTGGCCATGAGCCTGGACGGCAACGGGCGCTTCTGCTACTTGAATCCGCGCCAGGGAGCCATGCTGGCGGTGGCGGAAGGGGCCCGCAACGTCGTATGCGCCGGTGCCAAACCCCTGGCCATCAGCAACTGCCTCAACTTCGGCAATCCGGAGAACCCGGAAATCATGTGGCAGTTCGCCGAGGCGGTGCGGGGCATGGGGGACGCCTGCCGCCTCCTGGGCACCCCGGTGACCGGAGGAAATGTGAGCTTCTACAACGAGACGGAAGGGAACGGAATTTATCCCACTGTCGTGATCGCCATGGTGGGCTTGCTAGACGATCAGACTCGGGTCCTGACGCCATGGTTTCAAAACGACGGAGATGAGATCTTCCTGCTCGGGCCTTTTCGGGAGGAACTGGGAGGAAGTGAATATTTGAACCTCTTTCACCACCTGGTTGCCGGCCAGGTTCCGTCTATCGATCTGGAGATGGAGAAAAAGGTTCAGGGAGTTTGCCTCCAGACCCACCAGGCCGGCTGGCTCCTCTCCGCCCACGATTGCGCCGAAGGTGGGCTGGCGGTAGCTCTGGCCGAGTGCTGCATCGGCGGACCCGGTGAACCCCGGGGGGCCCGGATTCACCTTGAAGGCGGGCAGCGGTTGGACGGTGTTTTGTACGGCGAAACTCCCTCCCGTCTGGTCCTGACCACGCCTCCGCAGCGCTCCCCGGAAATTGAGGCACTGGCCCGCCACCAGGGGGTCCCTTGTCTCCGTCTGGGAACCGTCGGGGGAACCTCTTTACAGATCAGGGTCCAGGGGCGCAAGGGAGCCATCAACTTGCCCGTTGCCGAAATCCGGCGCGCCTGGCAAAATGGTATCCATCAGTATTTTGAGGAACAGTCGATCCGCGATGGCTTGCGGGGGAGGATCCATGGCTGAGAAATTCAAAGATGCCTGCGGAGTCTTCGGCATCTATGGACATCCAGAGGCCGCCAAGATCACGTACCTGGGGCTCCATGCCCTGCAGCACAGGGGACAGGAAAGTTCCGGAATTGTGACCTCGGATCAAGAGCGTCTTTACGTGGAGATCGGAATGGGTCTGGTTGCCGACGTTTTTTCCGGTGAGGTCCTGCGGCGGCTCCCTGGTGACATGGCCATCGGCCATAACCGGTATTCCACCACGGGAGCAAGCCATATCAAGAACGCACAGCCCTTTGTCGCGGAATACATGCGCGGGGGGCTTGCCATCGCCCATAACGGAAACCTGGTCAACGCGACCTCCTTGCGCGCGGAACTGGAGGAAAACGGCTCGATTTTCCGCTCGACGAATGACACGGAGGTGATTGCGCACCTCATCGCGGTGTCCCATCGCAAGCCGTTCCTGGACCGGGTGGTGGAGGCTCTGACCCGGGTCCGGGGAGCCTACTCTCTCCTGTTGATGACCGAGAAAGAACTCATTGCGGCTCGAGACCCCTATGGATTTCGCCCGCTCTGTTTGGGAGCCCTCGGCGAGGCGCACGTGGTGGCCTCGGAAACCTGCGCGCTCGACCTTATCGAGGCCAGCCATGTCCGGGACGTGGAGCCCGGAGAAATCCTCATCATCAACGGGGAAGGGGTCACCTCCATGAAACCCTTCAAGCCCGTGTTTCCCCACCAGTGCATCTTCGAGTTCGTCTACTTTGCCCGCCCCGACAGCACGATTTTCGGAGAAAACGTCTACCTGGTGCGCCAGGCTCTTGGACGCCAGTTGGCCCGGGAAGCCCCGGTGGATGCGGACATCGTGGTCCCGGTCCCGGATTCTGGGGTCCCGGCCGCCATGGGGTTTTCGAAGCAGTCCGGGATCCCCTTTGAACTGGGGCTGATTCGGAACCATTATGTAGGCCGCACCTTCATCGAGCCCCAGCAGTCCATACGGCATTTCGGGGTCAAGATCAAGCTGAACACGGTCCGTCGGCTTGTGGAAGGCAAGCGGGTGATCGTCATCGATGATTCAATCGTGCGGGGGACCACGAGCCGCAAGATCGTCAGCATGATCCGTGGGGCCGGGGCGCGGGAAGTGCACATGAGGATCAGCTCCCCGCCGACGACTCACCCCTGCTATTATGGGATCGATACGCCCACCCGTCGCGAGCTCATTGCCGCCTCCCGCAGTTGCGAAGAAATTCGCCGCTACCTGGAGGTCGACAGCCTGCAATACCTGAGCCTCGACGGCTTGATTTCCGCCGTTGAGGAGGCCACCCACGGCCGCTATTGCTCCGCCTGCTTCACAGGCCGGTATCCCGTGACCTTCCCCGAAATGGAAGTCCCTCAAGAGCTTGAGTTGCCATTCCGATAAGTCCTTTGCAGCGGTTTTTGGTTGACTCCAGGAGCGCAGGACTGTAACCTAGCCGCGATTTGTGCCTAGATCCCAGAACGCGGTAGGCTAGCAAAGGGGCATGATATTCGAAAGGTTACACGCTGTGGATCAATCTAATCCCCGGAAGACGGACGTCAGGAACGGATCAGCTTTCAGGTGGAGAACTTCCGTTGCCGCCTTGATCTTCCTGGTGGTTACGCTTCTCGCAACCTTCCCGGCACGTTCCCAAGTCCCCGAAGAATCACAGACAGGAAACCCCAAAGAATCCGACCTGGATCTGGTTTCTCCGCCTCCTCCCAGCCCCAGCGCCGATTCCTCTGAATCCACGGACCTTCCGATTGCCCGCAATCGAGAGGTGGAGCGCTTCATCGACCAGTTTCGCCAGGCCCGCAAGAATTTTTCCAGAGTGCTGGAGCGCAGCGGACGCTACTTTACCGTCATGCGTACCATCCTCGCGGAGCAGAACCTCCCGGAGGACCTGGTGTATCTGGCGGTCATTGAAAGCGGGCTGTATTTTGATGCAACTTCTTCCTCCGGAGCCAAAGGGTTCTGGCAATTCCTGGGCGGCACCGCGAAGCGCTACGGCCTGGTGATCAACCGCTGGGTGGATGATCGCCGCGATCCCATCAAGTCCACCCACGCGGCTGCCCGCTACCTGACGGACCTCTACGACATGTTCCAATCCTGGCTCCTTGCCCAGGCCGGCTACAACGCCGGCGAAAACGCCATTCAGCGGGCCACGGAGAGAGGTGCGACAAAGGATTTCTGGGAACTTGCCCGCAAGGGGATGCTGCGCGAGGAAACCCGCAACTTCGTGCCCAAGTTGATGGCGGCCGTGTTGATCGGGAAAAATCCGCAGGAGTACGGCTTCGGCGAGGTCAAGTACATGGCTCCCATGGAATACGAGGAGATTCCCGTCGAGGGTGAGATCGATCTGCGGGTTCTGGCCAAGCTGGGGCGGGTCTCGTATGACCAACTCCGGGATCTAAATCCGAGTCTTCTGGGTCCCTATACACCTCCTTCTTACCCAGGGGGGTACCGTTTGCGAGTCCCTCCCCAGAACGAAGAGAACCTCTTGCGGGCTCTCAAGCTGCTAATGAAAAAGGGGAAGCCCGCCTCTCGGTTTCACCGTGTGGCAGGGGGAGAAACCCCCGCAACAATCGCGGCGCGCTACGGGATTGCGGTTACCTCTCTCCTGAAGGCCAATCGCATTTCCGATCCCCGCCGTGTGAGAGTCGGCACTGCGCTGCAGATTCCGCTGGAATAGACACCGGCCTCCGGGAGACAGCGCCTAAACTTCGGACGAATTTTTCCCGCATGTAAATTCCGCTTCGTGCCCAGCGAGCGCCATCCGGAGCCTGTTCCCCCAGTTTTTGCTGCTCCATAGGAAAGGGGCCGCTTCCCGTCCTTCGCTCCGGGTACCCGCTTGCGGGTGTTCCGTTGCTCCCGGCAGTTGCGCTCAGGACGGGAAAGTCGGCCCCCTCGGAGCTCTCCCTCTGAAGGGGGTAGCCCCGCAGGCGACCTTATAGGGTCGCTCGAAGAGACCGGGTGTGCCCCGTAGGGCGCGACGGAGGGCACCCACGCAGGGGTGCCTACGAAGTCTTGCAGGCGCCGCACCCCCAGCCATCAAACACCTTGCACATTGGACAGTGGCAAGCTTCCCCATCCTGTCCGAGGGGTTGCCCCCGTAGGCGATCTAAGCGGTTGCGAGGAAGAGACCTCTCAATCCGGCCGACACAACTGACGTCGCAAGCGCTTCGTGAGCCCAAGGGGGCTGCCCCGAGGACCGGGAGGGTAGCATTGCTTGGGAGTGGGCAAGGGTTCCCGGAGGCCGCTACGAAGAGAGGAGGGGTTCTCCCGTCATCTCCTGGGGCAGAGGGAGGCCGGCGAGTTTCAGGATCGTCGGAGCGATATCGGCCAGGATCCCTTCCGGACGAATCGCTTGGTCGCGCAGAGAATCTCGTACGACAATGCAGGGGACTCGGTAGGCCGTATGGGCCGTATGAGGCCCTCCGGTATCGGGATCGATCATGCACTCGGCGTTGCCGTGATCGGCCGTGATGATGGCGATCCCGCCGGTCCGGGACACGGCCGCGACGACCCGGCCGATCTGCTCATCCACAGTCTCGCAGGCTCGAATTGCGGCCGGGATCACCCCGGTGTGGCCCACCATATCCAGGTTCGCATAGTTGAGGATGATCAGTTCGAAGCGGCGGGAGTCAATCTGAGCGAGAACCGCGTCGGTCAAAGGGATCGCGCTCATCTCCGGTTTCCGATCGTAGGTCGGCACATCCCTGGGGGAGGGGACCAGGATTCTCTCCTCATTTTCGAAGGGTTCCTCGCGGCCACCGCTGAAAAAATAAGTGACGTGGGCGTATTTTTCCGTCTCGGCGATCCGCAGTTGCCGGAAGCCGAGGCGGGAGTAATGCTCGCCCAGGGTCTGCCTGAGGTTTTCAGGAGGAAATCCCACCGGGTAAGGAAACGTCGCGTCATATTCGGTCATGGTGACAAAGCCGAGCAGGCTAGGGGCCTCTTTCCGATCAAATTCTGAAAAGAGGGGGTCGGCCAGCGCCCGAGTAAGCTGGCGCGCCCGGTCCGCCCGGAAATTGGCGAAGATAACCGCGTCTCCGTTCCGTATGGAACCCAGGGGTTTTCCGTTCCCGCTCACGATGACTGTGGGGGTCACAAACTCGTCGGTTTCCCCCAGTTCATAGGCCTTCTCGACCGCCTCCCACGGAGTCGGGGCCGGCCTGCCCTCCCCGCAGACAATGGCGCGATATGCTTTCTCCGTTCGCGGCCAGCGCCGATCACGGTCCATGGCGTAGTAGCGTCCGGAAACGGTCGCAATGTCTCCAATTCCTTTTTCTCTCAAAAAATCCTCAAGCCCCTTCAGGTATCCCTGTGCGCTCGTGGGCGGGGTATCCCGGCCGTCAAGAAAGGCGTGGCAGTGGACCTGTTTTACACCCGCCTGGGCGGCCAGCGTCACCAGGGCCATGATGTGCTCCAGGTGACTGTGAACCCCGCCATCGGAGACGAGCCCCAGGATGTGCAGGTCGTCCGCGCCGTTTTTCCGCAACTGTTCACAGAGATCCAACAGGACCGGGTTGCGGAAAAAGTCTCCGCGGCGGATGGAGCGGTTAATGCGGGTGAGCTCTTGGTAGACAATGCGGCCGGCTCCCAGGTTCAGATGTCCCACCTCGGAGTTTCCCATTTGACCATCGGGGAGTCCTACGGATTCCCCGGATGATTGCAGAAGGGTGTGGGGGAAACGGGCAAAGAGAGCATTCAGGTTTGGCGTCCTGGCCAGAGAAATCGCGTTTCCCCGGCCCGGTGCACCAGCTCCCCAGCCGTCGAGTATGATGAGAACTACGGGTGCCGCCACGCTCATCGTGGTTCCTTGCCGAAAGGGGACTATTTACAGAGTGGCCGGCCGGCGCTGGGGAGCCACCATAAAGGCACCGGCGCGTTCAACCCAGTGCTGGGCGGCCATGCCCCAGAGCCTCTCCAGATCGTAAAATTTCCGAATTTCGGGTTGGAAGATATGGACGATAAATTCATCGTAGTCGAGCAAGACCCAACGCCCTTCGTCGTAGCCTTCGCGTCCCACGGGGTGGACGCCGTTTTGAGAGAGAACTTCATCGATCGCGTCGGCGATGGTCTTTACTTGCCGCTCGGATTGGCCGCTGCAAATTAAGAAGAAATCGGTGATCGTGGAAAACTCACGCAAGTCCAGAAGAATGGAGTCTTGGGCCTTCTTTTCTTCTGCCACGCGACCACAAATCTTAAGCCTCTCTTCTACGCTTAACGCCATGAATCCTCCTTCAAGTAGAGTCCGTACTTCACGATGTGTCGCTCAACCGTCTCGGGTACCAGACCTGTCACGTCTCGCCCCTGGCGCAGACGGCTGCGGATTTCCGACGCCGAAATGTCCAGGGCCAGAATGGAAACCGCATACACACCATAGCGCGAGCCTTCGATTCGAATCATGCCGTGGTCCCCGCCGGGCCCGGCACGGTGGAACTCCAGCTCCGGATAGCTCGATCTCACGGTGTCCTGCAGCAGGGAAAAGAGGTCTCCCGCCTCGTGGCCGGGACGGTTGACCACGGCAAAATGGCAGCTCTTCAGGAGCTTGTCCGTGTCTTTCCAGGATCCCATTTCCGCAAACGCATCGCTGCCCAGGATAAAGAAGAAGTCGGTGCTGGCTGGGAAAAGCCTGCGCAACGCTTCTACAGTTTCAACCGAGTATGACTTTCCGGGACGTTCCACTTCCAGCGCGGAGACCGTGAAGGCGGGATGCGAATTGGTGGCCAGGTAGGCCATGGCCAGGCGGTGATAGGGGGCGAGAACCGGGTCTGCCTCCTTATGGGGGGGCTGCCCCGTTGGGATAAAGATGACCTGATCCAGTGCCAACTTTTCCCGGACTTGAGCCGCGCACAGGAGGTGGCCGCAGTGGATCGGGTTAAATGTCCCTCCTAAGATGCCAAGCCGCATCAACCCTCTTTGGAACCGGCGAATCCCCGGCCGAGTCAGGCTACTCCCGGATCTGTCCGCTCCCTTGTATAATGTACTTCGTACAGGTCAGATCTTCAAGGCCCATGGGCCCGCGCACATGGAGCTTCTGCGTGCTGATCCCCATTTCCGCCCCCAAGCCGAACTGGTTGCCGTCTGTGAAACGGGTGGAGGCATTGACGAATACGGCGGCGGCATCCACCTCATCCAGAAACCGCCGCGAGTTTGCATAATCCGAGGTGATGATGGCCTCTGCGAGGCCCGATCCATGCCGCTCAATGTGAGCCAGAGCTTCTTCAATATTATCGACCACCTTCACGGCCAAGATCAAATCCAGGTACTCCTCGTCCCAGTCCTGGTCTTGGGCCGCCCGAGCTCCGGGGAGAATGGCCTGGGTGCGGGGACAGCCCCGGATCTCGACGCCGGCCGGGCTGAAAATTTCCGATAGTTGCGGCAGAAAATAAGAGGCGACGGATTGGTGAACCAGCAGTGTCTCCATAGCGTTGCAAACACCGGGACGCTGGATCTTGGCATTCGTGCAGACCCGCAAGGCCATCTCCAGATCCGCGTGGGCGTCCACATAGGTATGGCACAGGCCCTTGTCGTGTTTGATGATCGGTACCCGGGAGTGTTCGGTCACCAAGGAGATCAGATCGGGGCCTCCCCGGGGAATGATCACGTCCAGGTGGCGGTCCATTTGCAGAAGTTCATGGACGGCGTCCCGGTCCGTGGTCTCAACGAGCTGCAAAGCCCCCGCGGGGATCCCCTGGCCGCTGGCGGCATCCGAGAGGATACGGGTAATCGCTCGATTCGAATGGAACGCCTCGGATCCCCCTCTCAAAATGACGGCATTCCCCGATTTAAGACAGAGGGCTGCGGTATCCGCGGTCACATTGGGTCGAGATTCGTAGATCACCCCGATGACTCCCAGCGGGACCCTGACCTTTCCGATCAGGAGACCGTTGGGCCGACGCCACATTTTCGGCACTTCCCCGACCGGATCGTGGAGAGTGGCGATCTCCAGGATCCCATCGGCCATGGCTTTCAGCCGCTGCTGGTTCAGGGTGAGGCGATCCACCATGGCGGCGCTGAGCCCTTTCTCCCGTGCGGCTGCACAATCCCGCCGGTTCGCTTCCAGAATGTCCTCCGCGTGCTCCAGTAGGCCGGCAGCCATGGCTCGCAAAGCCTCGTTCTTGACTGTGGTCGACACTTTGGCCAGAGAGCGGGAAGCGGCCCGGGCTTTCTGCCCCATGGCGAGGACCATTTGTTTCAAGACTTCCGTTGCCACCTCTTACACCTCCAGAAGAACCAGATCGTCCCGGTGGATCACCTCGTCGTAGTCCTTGCGCCCCAGGATGGACTCGATGGAGTCCGTATGAGCCCCTTTGATTTTCGCCAGATCCCGGGCGCTGTAGTTGACCAGGCCTCGGGCGAATTCCCGCAGGTCCTGTCCGAGGCAGCTGACGGCATCTCCGAAGGTAAAGCTTCCCCGCACATCGACAACTCCGGAAGGGAGCAAGCTCTTGCCGTGCCGCACCAGAGCCTCCTTGGCCCCGTCGTCGACCGTGATTTCCCCCCGCGGCCGCAGGGTATGGAGGATCCAG
>JACPSX010000212.1 GCA_016193065.1 Candidatus Tectimicrobiota bacterium
AAGCCCTTTACAGAGTTTTTTGGCGGAAGGAGGAAGGAAGTTTGTTAAAGTGGGAAGATCACGCTGCCGCGAAGCGGCTTACTTGAACAACAGGATGAACCTGACGGCGCTTCGCGCCGCACGTTATCCTGGGCATTGGGTCAAAGTTCCGTGAATTGTGCTCATGTAGATTAAAAGTGAGGCCCTGCAGGGCAAATACGACTGCGTGCTCTCCCCGTACCACGACCAGGGGCATATCGCGGCCAAGACCCTCGACTTTGACGGAAGCGTTGCGGTCACCCTGGGCCTGCCGGTTCTGCGCACCTCGGTGGATCACGGCACCGCGTTCGACGTTGCCTGGCAAGGAGTGGCCAGCCCCAGGAGCATGATCGAGGCGATCAAGGTGGCCGCTCGACTGGCCCGCAAGCACCGGAAAGACTAGTCCCCGCAGGCGACCGAACAGATCCTCAGCGGCGCGCCCGCATCCAGTTCCAAAAGCCGCTGGGACGGGTGGCGATGCCGTGGATGTCCGAGTTCTCGCCCTCGGCGCGCACCTTGGCCACTACTCGCCACGTTTGCGTGTCCAACACGGCGAAGCCGCTCTCGCTTCCCGCCACCACGTGCGGATCGCCCGTGACCGGCTTGCCCCGCCGGCTGACGAAGGCGTAGCGGCCGCTGGGGCTCAAGTCAAACAGGTCCGGACGGCTCCCTACCGGCACCGTGCGCAGGCGCTCGTGCGTCCGGGCGTCCAGCACATCCACCGAGTCCCCCTGGCGCACCGCCAGCAGGATGTACTTCCCGTCCGGGGTCGGCATGAAGCCGTGGCCGTCCTTCCCGCTGGGCTGAATCTTCCTCACAATCTGGCCCGTCTTTGCATCGGCTACGGTGAACTGGGTGGGGGAACTGGCGTAGAGCCAGCGCTCGTCATAGCTGGGCACGACGGCGCACCCGTCCCGACCGATGGGCTGGATCACTTTGGTCACGTGGCCCCCCTTGGCGTCCACCACGGTGACGGTGCCAGCCTGGTCCGGGGGCGCGTTTGCGGGCCCGCCGGTGACCACCCAGAAGGTGCTATCGTCCCGGGACCAGAAAGCGCACGACGGGCGGGGATCAGTGGGAATGGTCCGGCCCTTCGTATAGGTGTCCCCCTGCGCCACGACCTCGACGAGGTTGTTATCCCCCACGTTGGCCACCCAGATCCGGGAGCCATCCCACGAGGGGGTGGCCGCGTGGGCCGTGCGGCCGGTGGGGATTCGTGTGACCACCTTCCTTTGCTCCGCGTCCACCACGAACATGCCGCCAGCGCGCACCCCGGCCACGTAGGCCCGCTTGTAGCCCGGGCCGAACAGGAGGATATGGGGCGCCACCGTAGGCTGCGGGCCCGGCGGCGCCAGGATGATCTCGCCCGACTTACTGATCCGCACCTCCCCGTCCCCTTCGGTCGCCGTGTAAATAATGACCTTGTCGTACCCTTGATCAGGGATCCAGACCTCGTAGCTCTTCGGGGCGCCGACGCCGTAGCCTCCCAGGCCGGCGCACGCCGTCACCAGAGCCGCCGCAGCCACCGCCAACACCACCCCCCACACCCAGCTATGCATGGCCCCCCCTCCTCGACATGAGTTAAATGAACATGGACACCTTGGCGCTTGCTGCATAGTCCAGGAAGGCCGCGGCGCCCGCGCACTGCACTCCGTCGATTAGCTCGGCTTGGCTGATGCCCATCAGCCCCATCGTGGTTGTTCAGGCAAAGAGCGAGACCTTCAACTCCTTCGCGATATCCATCAGCTCGGGGATCGTGGGGAGCTTCGCCCGGGCAATCCACGTCTTCATCATCGTCGTGGCCATGGCCGTCATCCCCGGCAGCGCTCCCACGAGGTTCGGGACCTTCATCCAGGGCAGAGACTGGAGCGGCGGCGGCATTGCCGGGTTTCCCACCGGTCCCACCTTGAGCTTCCCGATGCGGTCCCGGTGCAGGATGTCCATGCCGTAAAAGGTGAAAAAGACGCCCACCTCCCAGCCCAGGCTGCCGGCCGTGGTGGCCAGGATCAAGGGCGGGTAGGCCATGTCCAGCGTCCCTTTGGAAGCCACGAGAGCCATTCGGCTCGGCCGGCTGTCCCTGTCGGCGAGATCCTTGAACCGGCGGGCCACAACCTCGTCTACCCTCTGCTCGATGTACTGCTCCAATTCCGGGTTCATCGATCCCCTCTCTGCCTCTTCCAACCTCGCAGCCGTCACTTGTTCCGGCGCACGTAAAACGTGAAGACGCCGCCGGCCTCGTGGCTGGCCACCAGTTCTTGCCCGGTCTGCCTGGTCCACGCCTGCATGTCCGCCGGCGAGCCCGGGTCCGTGGCCTGCATCTCCAGAATCTGCCCCACCTGGATGGTTTGAATCGCCCTGGCGATCTTGATGACCGGCCCGGGGCACAGATCCCCCCTACAGTCCAGCACCGCGTCCGCCTTAACCGCGTCCATGACCCCCTCGTGCGGGCCTGAGCCCGGAGCTTTCTAAGCCTCTAGACAACCGCGCCCCGAACGCTCCTGTCAGGCAAGGAATGTGTGAAGAACCCTGTTTTCTATAGTGTGAATAGTGCAATTACATTATAAGGGGGAGAGGCTTGTCTGTCACGCGAAAAGAGCATGGCAAGATCGCGGAACAACACCGCCTGGCGACGCTACACCCGGGCCAGGCCGTAAGGCCGCTTGGGGACCTGGGGTGGACCCGGAGCCTTTCGATTCGGCCATCAATGACGCTCAGGCGATCCCGAGTCCAGGCCCAGCAAGGCCCGGGCGTTCCCGCTCAGGATGGCCTCTGCATCACCGGCTGGAAGTCCAGCCTCCTCCACGTAAGTGACGCAGCGTTCGAGCTTGGGTCCAGACATATACGGAAAGTCGGTGCCCAGCACAAGATGGTCGGCGCCTATGGATTCCCGGGCACAGCGCAGCGCGGCGGGATGGGAGCTCACCGTGTCAAACCAGAAACGGCGCACGTAAGTGCTGGGTTTCCCCTCAATCCGTGCCGCACCACTGACGGCGGCTAGGAGATCCGCGACATCGTCCAACCGCTGCAGCAAAAACGGCAGCGTGCCCCCCAGGTGCGGCAGGAGAATCCGTATGTTGGGATAGCGCGCCATCGTGCCGGATAATATCAGGCGGAGGGCCGCCACTGTATTCTCAAAGGGCGCGCCGATCAGCCAGTTCAATCCGTAATCGGCCGGGGCAAGCGCCCCGCCCACACCCATTGGATGGAGGAATAGCACGGCCCGGCGACGATTAAGATCAGCAAAAAACGGGCCAAAGGCAGGGTCGTCCAGCGTCCTTTCGCCCACTGAGCAACCAACCGTCACACCCAACACCCCGGGTTTGTCGAGGCAGCGCTCGACCTCGGCAATGGCCTCCTCCACATGCGGCAGAGGAACTGTGGCAAAAGCGGCAAAGCGTCCCCTGTAACGATTGCATACCTCAACGTAAAGATCATTTCCCAGGCGGGCCGTCTCAACGGCCTCTGCCGCATTGACGAAATAGGGCACCAGCGCCCCTAGCGACAAAACCTGCAAGTCGATGCCGACTTTGTCGAGCACCGCCAGCCGCTCGTCCAAGGTAAGACGCGCGCCCGGGGCGCGGGCTATACTCCCGCGGGCCTCGGGCTTCTGGCGAGCGAAACAATCCACATATTCATTTGGATAGTAGTGGGCGTGAACGTCGATCCGCATTCCGGCCTCCTTCCCTGTCCCGAGTCATACCCGCTCGGATGGTCTTGGCGCTGGACAACAACCCTCAAAAAGGTATCATAAAATGCCCAAAGAGAGACGGAGAAACAGGAGCGCAGCGTGGACCCGAACGATTCCCCTTCTTCAGGACCTTCCGTCAGCGACCCGCGATTTTGGGAAGCTCTTTACCACAATGAGTCGGACCACTGGGAACTTGGCTCACCGGCTCCTCCCCTGGTCACCCATCTCAGGAAAGATCCGCCCCCGAAAGGGAAGGTTGCAGTCCTCGGCTGCGGGCGCGGCCACGACGCCCGGCTCTTTTCGAAGCTGGGCTATGAGGTCTGGGGATTTGATTTTTCCGAGACCGCGATCAACGAGGCCAGGAAGATCGGCGGGGATCAGGACGGGCGCCTCCGTTTCGAATGCCGGGATATTTTCAAGCTGTCCGAGATTTATCCTGCCTTCTTCGATGTGATCTGGGAGTACACCTGCTTTTGCGCGATCGATCCGAAGAGGCGCCCCGATTACGTCCAGACGGTTCTCCACCTCCTCAAGCATGGCGGCCATTTTCTGGCCAACTTCTGGCCCGTCCGGGAAGGAACGGAAGGGCCTCCATTCCCCGTCACCCGCAGCGAAATCGAGCGCCTCTTCGGTCCCTTTTTCTCCTTCCTCACCGCTTACGAGCCATCGAACTCGGTCCCCGGGCGCCAAGGCAAGGAGTGGTTCGTGTACGCCCGCCCCGCCGATCATTGAATCAGAGTTGGCAAGCCTTGGGCAGCCATAAGTGGATTACGCCCCCTATGGGGCAGTGTTTTGCGGCGATTGGTGAAGTGGAAGATGTCTTGACAACTCGTTAGAATGGCAAGAAAATCATGGTTGTTATGGGACACTTCAGCAACTGTGCTATACTGCCAATATGCTCAATAACCCCTTCTCGCCAATGGCTGAGATCGTTCTAGACAAAAGCTATCTGGACGGCGCACCTACCAGTTCTGTCCTGGCGCTTTGTGATCGGTTCGAGGTACTTCTGTCGGACGAACTCTTCTTTGAGATGATGACGACCGCGCCCCACAGTCAAAAGCGGTGCTTCTCTAAACTGCCCAACCGCGAGAATCCGGTGGGGCTCATTCCAAACGCTGGTTTTTTGCTGCGTTTCGAGAGAGAAAATCAACGCCAGTGCACTCCCCTTCGCCAGCATCGCTTCAACGATCGCTACATCTTCAACCAAAAGCTCCGGAAGGGTAGCTTTGTCTTCGAGGGTGAGGTGCTTGAGAACTTAAACAGATGGCGCTCTCAGGTTGAGGGTGACACAAAGAAGTTCGTCGACCGATGGCTGGTTGTGCATCAGTTCTTCCCCGAGCTCAATGGCATCGAGTGGAGGGACTTCCCGGCCGCAATCACAAAAGTTCGTCAGAAGATTGCTCTGGACTATGACTTCGTCCGTGGACTCTACGCCTCTCTATTGCACGAGGACGCACCGCCACACGCGCCGGCTCCTGCCACAGTCGGCCCTCCTTGGGCTTGGTTCCGCTGGGTCCAATGTCAGGTGCTTGCGGCTCTGCGTATTTTCGAACGGTACGGGGGCCGTCTCCCGCAGAACCCCGGTCCCGAATTCTGGCGAAAGGCGGAGCATTCCATGCTGGACGTCTACTACGTAATACTGGGCACCCTCGCAGG
>JACPSX010000235.1 GCA_016193065.1 Candidatus Tectimicrobiota bacterium
GCCGAGTTGGCCATCGCTAAACCACTCATATTCAGAGGGAAAGTCCAGACACTCGGCATAGCCCGGGACTCGGCATAGTGGCGCTTATGCCGAGCTCGGCATAATCGCCACTCCTTTGCGACCCAGCTACTACAGGACGGCTATGATATTCGGACAGTCCAGGAACTGCTCGTGCACCAGGATGTCAGTACGACCATGATTTATTATGCGCAGACAGTCGTTATGCGCAGTGAGGTGCCCTAACCCTTTGATTGCAAGGCCATGTGGTTGGCGGGACTGCACATAACAACCTAGGGTCTTCGCTTTGGTCGAATTCAGAAAATCCAAAAAGATCGTGAGTTCTCTGGTGCGCCATTGAAGGGTCGCCGGCCGAAGCTGAAGTCGATCCTTACAGTACTGTTCGTAGTCACGAAGTGCGTTCTTCATGGCTGGAAGAAGATGGATCTTTTCCATGTCGGTGAAGGCACGTTCGATGCAGCCGTGTTGAGCAAAGTCCGCAAGCGCCTTTACACCAAACACGATATGCCGTCGCCATCCCTCGCCCGGCTTATCCACCTCCTCATCCCCCACGCGATACTCCTGCACAAAGCGCGCTGCCAGATCCCCGGAAAACTCATCTCCCAGTTTGTTCTGGCGGGAAAACTCGATGAGGTGTCTCCAGATTGCTCGATACCGACCCAGTGATCTCCTGCTGTAGCCTAACTGCTCGATCTCGCCCAGGGCATTCCCAACAAGTCGGCCCAGTGGCAAGTTCCCTGAAACTAAACGATTGGATTGATCCATGATCGACCTCCTCTGAAAAGCGGCGACCCCCATGGCCGCCGAGAAGACCCATCATGAAATCTTATGTGCTGCATTCCAAGAGAAATGACCTGACCGGCAAGCACTTACCGAAGCGACTCTACATAACCCTCCGCTGCGCATAATAAATCTTATGTGCAGCTGCACATAAGATTTACACCCATGTCTTGAATCGGGGCGGGCGTGGGGTCTACAGCCCTGCGGATCGGCTCGGATTGGAGAGGCTTTCGCACGGCTCGCCCGGAAATAGGCTGCGGGCCGATAGCGGGATAGGCTGCCAGACTGGCCGTATTTTTCGGACGAAAAATGGTTGAAACGGTTTTCGTAATTGACGGATACTAAACGCGCTTTCTGTTTTAAACGGATCGGGGATCTGTCGGGGATAGGCCGCCAGCAATGACACCGTCTAAGCGGCTCACTTAATAGTTAGACGGCACGTGATGTTCTGGTTCACGTCGTGGAGCGGTAGCGGAGCCGCCGACCCGATTCCTAAGCAGAGTATTCCATCGAGGTATCCATGAACCCCTATTTCGAACTTGCAGAGCCACAGGTTATTGCGGACGTCGAGAGGCTGCTGTCTCTGAATGTGGAAAAGACGTACTACCGCCCTGGTGACGAGGCTCAAGTCACCGACATCCTGAGTACCCATTCGTCGCCACACTCGACTCCCGGGATCTTTCGGGGCCAGCTACGTGACTGGCCACTGATACCAAAGAGTTTTCGCGGGATCAATGATCAGGAAGCGGAAGTCACAGGGGTGATACGTACGTATCGATGGATGCGGGCGACAAGCAAGTTCAGGAGTTTCTGCGAGCGCGCCGAGGTTCAGAATCCAGCGTTTCCATCGGGTGTCTCCGATCGAATGTCAATCGCGCAGCACTTCGGCGTACCCACGCCTCTTCTAGACTGGTCCCAGAACATCCTTGCGGCGGTGTTCTTCGCAATACGGGATGTCTTCGCGGACTCAGAGTTCGAGAAGTCGCTGAGGGTGTTCGTGTACCACATCATTGATGAGCGACTTCTTCACGATGGGATTCCTGAGGATTTGAAACTCGCCGATTTCGGCCGTTCGGCGTTCATCAGGCCGTATCCCATAGACCGTAGAATCGAGCGCCAGCGCGGTGTTTTCACTTACCATCCCCACCCGACCCATCGGCCGCCCAAGGTTTCGGCGAAGACGTACGTCTTGGAGTGGCCCGTGATCCACAAGCTGATCGCTCTGATGAAAGGATTCGGGTTTACGGAGGACTACTTCTTCCCTGACTACGCTGGCATTGCCCATGCCGTTATGTCGGATACGAGTCTCTAGGGCACCAAGCTCGATGTCGCCGGTGTGCCGTCTAACAGGCCATTCGAGACGGACCTTCGCAAGTGGGCTTCGCCCGCTCGCTCGGCCGCTCAATGGCGACGTTAGGAGGTTCTCATGAGCAGATATGTCATTGGATGTTGCTTATTTCTGGCGATATCATTTGCTGGATGCGAATCTCAGGCTGATACGATAGCCCGCGAGATTGGAAACCTTGGTCACACAGACGCTGCCGTTCGCGCACAAGCAGCGAAGTACCTCGGTTCTGTCAAGGCAACCCAGGCCATACCTGCCCTGATTAGAGCCTTGAATGACCGAGCCGAAGTGGAAATGAGAGGCCCCGTCAAACTTCTCAGGGGGGGCTATCCTAAGGTATACGTCCAGAATGTTGTTGCTATCGCTCTCTACGATATTGGACCCACAACCGTCGAACCGCTTTTTGCCGAACTTCAGCGATCCAGAAGTTCATGGCTGAAAAGGGGAATAATCTTGTCTTTATGTTATATTATCAATAAACCTTGCCACGACACGCGAATACGTTCCCTGATATTGGATTCTGTAAGAAGCCAAAATAGCGATGTACGAGTAGTTTCAGCCAATAGATTAGGTGCAGCCTGGTTAGGGGCACAGTCATCGCAGGAACGAGAGTCAATAATAAACACCCTGAAAAGTGCGTTAACAGATTCAGATTGGTATGTCAGATCACATGCTGTCGAGTCTGCGGAAATCATTGGTTCTTCGGATGCAGTTTCGTTATTGAAGACCAGGTTATCTGATGAACAAGACTCAGTTGTTAAGTCAAAAATCGAGAGTTCATTGAAGAAACTGCAAAAAAAATAGCGTCGACCAATAAAGGTGTGATTTTTCAGGAGTATTCCCCCACTTTTAGCTGAGTTTTTCAGGAGCTTTCCGCCACCCCTTTTCAGGACCATTCCCCCACCCCCCGTGCGTCCCGAGTCGGGGATTCTCACCTCCCAGGAAAGGAGGTGGGCATGGCCTATCGGGAGATGGGGATGGTGGAGATTCGAGAAGTAGTCCGCCGCTGGATGGGGAGCCAGGGCAACCGCGCCATTGCCCGGGCCACGGGCATCGACCGGAAGACGGTGGCCAAGTACGTACGAGCGGCCCAAACCCTGGGCTTGTGTCGCGGGGGGCTGGCGGCGACCGACGAGCAGATCGCCGCCGTGCGACAGGCGGTGCTCTCGGCTCCCGAGCGCCCACCGAGCCCCGAGTCCCAAACACTGGAGCCCTATCGGGAACAGATCCGCGCCTGGTTGTCCCAGGATGGTCTGCGCTTGACCAAGATCTCCCGGCGGCTGAGGGCTCTGGGAGTCACCGTCTCCTACAGCACTCTCTATCGCTTCGCCCGCGCTCACTGCGACTTTGGCAACCCCGCGATCACCGTGCGGGTGGCCGAGCCTCCGCCCGGGGAAGCCGCCGAGGCCGACTTTGGAGTGCTCGGGATGTGCGGAAGAAAAAGGGGTCAGGCTTGCGTAATTGCCTTTTGATGTTTGAACAATGGTTTCGCCTCTAACTTGCCTGCGCTGTTGATGCGCTGCGATGCCCCCATCGCCCGACTCAGCGTTGAGACGTCCCGGTTGAACCGTCGGGCGACTTTCGTCAGCGGCGCCCGCATCGGTGTGTTCCCCACTCCTCCCTTCAGAGGCTGCTGACCGACCACTGACTGCACCTTCCTTGGGAGCCCTTCGCGTGATACAATCCCCACAATTTGACAGGCGGTTTCGTTCAACAGTATCTTTCCGGAGTCTCTGGCTGCAGGCTGCCAAGAGTCATTTCCGCGAGAGACTCCGGAAAGAAATTTGTTTGTTAGCAGTATCCAGTGATCCCGATCTCGCACGACCAGAGAGGGCAAAGCAGTGACCGATCTCCCTGCAATCTCCTTTCTGCAATTGCGTCGACGGTTTTTTAGCGACGCCGGAGAACCCATCCCCTTCGTCCTGCGCGACAAACGCAACACCCAGGATGATCCATTCGACGAATTCCTTGCGGTTGATGTACTTGCCAACCTTGCCGCGATCTCGTGCGCCAGGGCAAGCGGTCCGCTTATCACGCCGGATATGGTCCTGTACCGGCCGGATCGGTGTGCCGGATCGGTGCTCGGCGACCTTGCCGACGACCCGGACCGGATTGTTGGGATCGAGGTGAAGAAGCTGGAACGGACGGCTCAAGGTGGTGTTGCCCGAGGGGCGGGCCTCGACTACAACACGACGCCGCCTTGCGGCCGAGTTCGCGTCTACGATGTGGCAGGAAGGGCTGTGGACATACGGGGGTTCTACCTCTTCGTGTGCTTGGAGAAGGCCCCTGCTGGCGCCCAAGGCGTTGTGGTCACGGCGCTGTGTCTAGTGGATGGGAACACCCTGAACGAAGACTTCAACTTGTACCTCAGCATCACCGGCGAGCGGGAGAAGCGTATCGGGCTCGGCACCTACGGGGACGGTGCCGACCGGGCGCGGCCAATGCTGATCTTCGCCAATCCACTCGGTGCGGCTGAACTGGATCACTGTGCCACATTGATCCACCCCGACGCCAACCTCTCACAGAGCACGCCTGACCTGCTGCTCGCGTACCGTCTCCACCGGTCCGTTCCGGGCGATGGCATCCGGACCTTCTACTGCTACCGGATTAGCTCCGATCTGCCCCAGGATTGGCGGGTCAGCGACCTCCGGGATCCGCTTCCCATGCCAACCCGAGAAGCTCGGACCCGTCCACGGGGCCGCTTCAAGCTTCCCTTCCGCCTATAGACGCGGGCTCCAAGAGATCGAGCTGTACCGACCCAGGCTGCGGTGCCACAGGGCCTGGCAGGGCACATATCTCTTGCTCGCGCCATGTCTTTTCGATAATTCCGCGAGTCCTGGGCAGGACAACCTCAAGGGCAGCACTCACCTCGTCCGCGGTCCGGCCTACGCTCATCTCCACGAGGAGCTGACTGAGTAGGACCACTCGCACATCGTTGCGGGAGAGCTGGCGCCCCACCCCGTTGAATCGGCTGACCTTCTGACTGGTGCTTGCGACGGCGCGTTGCAGGGCTACGTTTTGCTCACTCCGGATGCGGTGATCTGAATTCCGCTTTCGGCAGACGAGAAGCACATCGAGGTCGATTGGCTCCTTCGCCTGACTCTTCGGAGCGGCTACTGACATCTCGGCCTTGACCGGCTGGCTCTGAACGATCGTGAACCCCGCGTCGCGAACGGCCCGCGCCAGGGCGGCCCACCCGTCCTCCCGCGAGTGGTGGTAGCTGAAGACGAGGAGACCTTCGTCCCGCAGCACGCGGTGGCACTCGGCAAAGACGCGCTTCAGCTTGTCCGCGAACGCATCGGCTTCCGTATCCTGGACTTCGGTGTTTCGCCGCGTCGTGGAAGCACCCTTCGAGCGACCGTCACCGAAGTAGAGCTGCTGCCACACGAAGAAGAAGTCGGCGAGTTCGGAGAAGTGGACGTTGTAAAAGAAGGGCGGGTCCGTGATCACGAGGTCAACGCTCCCGTCGGGAAGATCTGTGGCTGACGAGTCCCCGCAAGAGAGGTACGTGCTGCCAGGCTTCAGACCGCTTTTCGGACAGCGCTCGACGACAGGACCACCCATTGGCGGGCTGATACCCACGACCTTCCTGCCTGTCTTCCGTCGGCCCGCGTACTCCACTGCGAGTTCAAAGGGGGCTTCACGGTAGTCGAGCGCGCGAAGCAGCCGAGACAAGTACAGCGTCGAGAAAGAGCCCGAGCTCTTCGGGGTACCCCATAGGTTGGCCTCGATGGGTGTTCGCTCCGGCTTCAAGATGTGATGCGAGAACATGTGCCGCACCGCGCCTGTGCCTTCCCCCTTATAGGACGCGAACATATTGTTAAACTCGAGTACGCCCGAGAATAGCACGGCAAGCGCTTCTCGGGCCGGGCCCTCCGGGAGATCCCGAATGGCACCAGCGAGCATCGACAGCGCAAGGAGCTGGCGCTCATTGAACAGCTCGTACCAGTTCCGATACCCGTAGTTCAGGATCTGGCGCGTGTTGTGCCCGTCGGCGATGGGTACCCTCGGGAGCGGCGGATTGATGTTCCTCAGGCGCTCCCTTGCGGTATGGAACGCGGCCAAGTCGTCGTCGGTAACGCGATGGTACCCTTTGGTTCCGTCCTTCCGAAGGACCAGCTTTGCGTATAGTCTGTGATCTGGAGGCTTACCAGCGCTCCGCGCCGTTTTCGCGATCGGGAACTCGTGTCCACACGAGCGGCAGACGGCTGTGGTTCGCTTCGCGGGCCCCTCCTGGGGATTGAAGCGCGTGCCACACCGGCATATAGTCTCGGTATCGTCTTGTCGCCCCGAGAGCACATCGCTGCATTCTGGACAGGTGATCTTGGCCCCCGGGTTCCGCTCTTTATACGCGTGTGTCGCGAATACATAGCTTGTGAAGAGATCCACACTTGCCCTGCAGTGAGGGCACGGAATGACTTTGACCCAGAAGAAGTACAGTACGTCGCATGGTTGTCCCTCCCCGTCGACGGAGCGATAAAGCTTCTTGATCTCCTTGCCGACGGTGGACTCAAGCTTGCAGTAGAGAGCGTGGACCTCCCGGCGGTCCACTGGACCGAGTGCGACCCGGACCGCACGGTACGCCACGGCGTTGATGTCTCGGCCGATGACAGTGCACCCGAGCTTCTGCGCCTCGCCGACAGTAGTCCCGCTGCCCATGAACGGGTCGAACACCACAACGCCTGGCAGGCGGACAGGTTCGTAGAAAAGGTCCGTGACCGACGAACCCTTGGGGGCCGCCGCCCCGAGGATTGCCGCTCGGAAGACAGATCCAAGACGTTGCGCCCACCACTTGTGGACGTGGTAAATGGGCCTGTAGATCTCCTTGCGCCAGCTCTCGACTTCGGCGATCTCACTGACCTCCTCGAAAGGGAAACCATCTTCGATCGCACGCTCGCCTTGCACGGCAAAGAGAGGCTTTCCGTAGGGCGCTCCGGGGTCAGCGGCGCACATCTCCGCAATTGTCCTCAGCGCGGCTGCCACCCGGTAGGGTTGCCTCACCACCATGGCTCGGATAGGTTCAGGAAGGCGCCCGGCAAGGAGCAGGATTTCGTCTTCTGGACACTCTAGAAACCTGGCGAGGCGGTGAATCAGTTGTTCCGAGGGAGGGACCTTGCCGGCTTCGACTCGGGACAAATAAGCGGGGTCGACACCTAGCTTCTGGGCAGCGAGGCGAAGAGAGATCCCTAGGGAAGTCCGTCGGTTCCGAATAAAAGTTCCAAAACTCATGTTCTACATCTTAGGATGTGTTGACTTATTCGTCAACACTTTTCTGTCAAACCGCTGTGAATGTATGCGAGACAGCATGATACGTCCAGAGTCTCTTTCGTTCAGCCGTCACGACAGGTATTAGCAGGAGGGGTCAGGAAGGGGTCACAGGAAGGGGTCAGGCTTGCGGAATTGCTTTGTGATGTTTGAAGAATGGTTTCGCCTCTGGCCTGCCTGTGCGCCTGCCCGCGCGGACACGCAGGCGGGGACACGCAGACAGGCCCGCCCGCGCTGGCGATGCGCTGCAATGCCCCCACCGCCCGACTCAGCGTTGAGACGTCCCGGTTGAACCGTCGGGCGACTTCCGTCAGCGGCGCCGCACGGGTGCGCATTGTCAACCACCCGATCAAGGCGCGCGCCCGAGCCGCCTCGCGGCTTACCGCCCTCGCGAGACTCATCGCGCGGTTGCAGGTAATCCGTCCCTCCGGCGCGCAAGCGCGCATTGGGTCTGGCAGCTCAAGCCGCCGCCGCTCTCGGCACGAGATCATCATCTTGCATGTGAGGTGGGATTCGGGATATGCTATAAAAGGAAGATGATGCGATGAAGATTGAGATCGAGCGTGAAGACGACGGTCGATGGATTGCCGAGGTACCCGACCTGTCCGGGGTCATGGCATATGGAGAGACGCGTGAAGAGGCCATCGCGAAAGTCCAATCCCTTGCCCTGCGAGTGATCGCCGACCGCCTTGACCATGGCGAAGCTATTCCGCAGCTCGACGAACTCTTCACGGTACCCGCGTGACCGAGTGGCCTTCAAGCAAAGCTCGGCGGGTGCTTGCCGCCCTTCTGCAAATTGGCTGGACCATCAAGCGTGATGGCCAAAGGGTCCCACCGGGTTCTCTCCCGCCCAGGGTGGCCGGACTATGTTTTCGCGTTTCACGATCGCGACGAGATCGGACCATGCATGCTCAGGCGAATTGCCAAGCGGACTGGACTGAAACCGGAAGATCTGTAGAGCAGGGGGCAAGCGGTCAAGTAGGGGTCCGGCTTGCGTAATTGCTTTTTGGTGTTTGAACAATGAGAGGAGATTTCATGGGATACGTGTTTGACCAGGAGACGCTGCCCAAGCTGGTGGCGGTGGTTCCCGGGCGGGAGCGCATCTTCTTCGTGAGCCCGGAGCTGGCCGGACATGACGCTTTCCTGTCCGGAGTCCTCCGGTACAAGGACGGCCGCTCGCCGTACCATTATCACTCAGGATGCGAGCACTTCTATTTGCTCTTGCAGGGGGAGGCGACCCTGGTCACCGAGAGCGGACAGCAGCATGTGCGGGCGGGTCATCTGGTGTTTATTCCGGAGGAGAAGAAGCACCAGCTCGTGGCGGAAGGCTCCGACCCTCTGGTGTTCATGGAGTTCCAGGCCCCGAACCGTTTCAAGACCACGATCCTGGAGGGGGACGCGGACGACCTGCGCTGGTTCCGGGCGGACGGCAGCGTGTGGAATCAAAAGTAAGGAAAGATTGCGGAGGGTTACCATGATCACCGTGGTGGATATCAACGGAGTTCCCCCTGTGCGCGAAGGCGGTGCCGAGGTCTCCCGCTTCTTGAATCACCAGACCGTGGGGGCTCGTAGCGTAGAGGGGATGGCTTACAGACTGGGACCGAACGGTTCGGCGGGCCCCTTTGTGGAGGCGGCCGGATACCAACTCTTTTATGTGACGGCGGGCCAGCCGGTGGCCGTGTATCAGGGGAAATGCCATGAACTCGGGCCGGGTCGCGGTGTCTACTGCGAGCCGGGAGAATCCTGCGTCTTCGAGAACCCTGCTGGTGAGCCCGCGGCGTTCTACCGCTTCATCGTCCCTGCCTAATCCCGCCGGCTTAGAGCATTTCCGGACCGGTTTTACCTGCGATAAAGTTGCCGTCGTCACGCAAAGTCCTTCTTGCGCTCCTTCAGGAGCTTCCCGGCCAGAGAGGGCTTTTTCGGGAGGAATCCGGCTGCGGCTCCGATGGGGTCCTCCGCGGGTGGGATCAAGTGGATGATGCCCCCGTATTCAAGGAGTTGGATCTCCGAGCCGGGCTTGATGTGGTACTTCTTGCGGAGCTTTGCCGGATGAGCCAAGCACCGAACATGAAACCCATGAGCTGGACCACGGTCAGGTGCCGGGTGATCCGGCGTGACGGCTCAGAGCCAGCTTTGGGCACAGTTTGGCATCCGGTCCATGGCCTTTCGAGAATTAGCTGGGAGAGGGTGAGCTTGACATCTGCTGGCCTATAATTATAATTCGTGTAACGATAGTATCACTTGGAGATACCTTCATGGCACGAAATATAACTAGTCTTGGCGCCAAGGAAAGCGACTTTCTGACCAGTCTTGCTGCAAAGGGTAAGACAATCTTTACCGGGCGGGAAGTCCGAGAATTGCTAGGTCTTTCATCCACTCCGAAACTCTTACTTTCCCGATTGGAGCGAAAGGGGTGGGTCAAGCGGTTGGAGAGAGACCGCTACCTCTTGGTTCCCCTGGAAGCGGGACCCGAGCGTCTCTGGTCGGAGGACGCTACGCTGGTCGCGATGGCCTTGGCACCGGAAGGGGCCCTGGCTTACTGGTCAGCTATCCGCCATTGGGGGTGGACCGATCAACTTCCGCGCACCGTTTTCGTTCAGATGATGCGGCGTCGGGCCAACTCGATCGTTGAGGCCCTCGGGGTGACCTATCGTTTCGTCACGGTCCGGCCGATCCGGTTCTTCGGGGTTATCGAGGAGCGAGCCGATCATCGGACCTTCCGGGTCACCGATCGGGAAAAGACAGTGATTGATATTCTCGACCGGATCGACCTTTCCGGAGGGTCGGGACAGGTCATCCAGACCTTAGAGGAAGCTGTGGAAGAACTGCGTTGGGATAGGCTGGATGGCTACCTTCGCAGGTTCAGGAGCAGGACTGTACCGAAACGCCTGGGCTTCCTGGTAGAAGCCCTTCCCCTGAAGGTTCCCGACCGGGAACATCGACTGGCGGAATGGCAGAGGCTTATCGGTCGTGGGATCAGTCTTCTTGATCCGGGGGGCCCGGCACTCGGACCTATCATCACCCGATGGCGGGTGCGAGTGAATGTCCACGGGTTGATTCCAGAGTCCTTCACGTCCTTATGATCCCCGATAGTGAGATCCGTCAGCGTGCTCGAAGTGATGATGTGGAGCCGGTCATCGTGGAGCGGGATTATGTGCTCGGGTGGGTTCTGGCAGGTTGTTTCCGACCGGAGATAGAAAAAGGATTATGGTTCTTTAAGGGAGGCACCTGCCTCAAGAAGTGCTATTTTCCGGACTATCGGTTTTCACAAGACCTTGATTTCACTCTGACGACGCCGCTGGCCTCATCGGAAGTTGAAGGGATACTTGACGAAGCGATGCGATGGGCTGAAGAAGCTTCGGGCATTCGGTTCAGCGAGCGGCCCATTCGCCACCAAGTCGTTTTCGAAGGGACACAGCAGGAGACTCACCGCTTTAAGGTTTATTACCGAGGCCCCCACAGACAGGTAGGGGACCAGCCGTCAATCAAGCTGGACTTGACGCTCAATGAGCGAGTCCTGATTCCTGCAGTGGAACGCCCTCTGGTTCACCCATATTCTGACCAGGAAATCCAAGGATCCATCGCTATCCGTTCGTATACCCTTGAGGAAGTATTGGCAGAGAAGATCCGGGCAGTGAGTGGGCAGCGCCGCTACGCGCTTTCTCGAGATCTGTTCGACATTCACCAACTGATCCGGAGGGGGGCCGACATAATTCGAGTTGCTCGGATTCTGCGGGAAAAGTGCGCGCTCAAGGGAGTTCCTGTTGAAGCAGTCTCGGCGAAAACTCTTTCACAGAGAAAGGAGTCGTTTCATCGGGACTGGGAGACCAACCTTTTCCACCTCCTGCCTCTCCATCTTCGTGTCCCCTTTGAGGAAAGTTGGGATGAGGCCACCGCAGGGGTTGAGTCGGTTCGCCGAGAACTCAACGCACCATGAACTGTCTTTATTCCTGTCCCACACCCGCGTCGGGATGAGTTTCGGGAGGTGCAGAGGGGTGTACGCGGAAGGACCGGGAGCAAGGGGCCAAAGGCGGAAAGTGAAAGGTAAGACCTGGGGGCGGGAGGCTCAATTCGCCGGTGATCTTTGGGCTCGCTCATGGCATAATAGGTTAAAATAACTACATTAGACCGATAAGGAGGGAAAGTGCTCAAAGGAGTTAGCGCCCGCATCGGGATCGTGCTGGCGGGGTTCTTCTGCCTGGTGGTCGGATCCGTCTTCGTCACTCTGCGGGCCATCGAGACCCAGGCCAAGGACGCCCTGATCATCAACCTGGCCGGCCGCCAGCGTATGCTGATCGAGGGCATGACGGGGGTTGCCCTCTCTCCGGTCTTCCGGGGGAAAGGGGCCGCCCAGGCCACCCACAGCGCCGAGGCCTTCGATTCAACTCTCAAGGCTCTGCTGCACGGAGGGTCGGTCCCTTACGGCGGGGACGCCCGCCAAGCGGGCACCCGGGTGATTCTGCCGCTGACCGAGGACCCGGAGATCCGTAGCCGCCTCTTGTCGATCCAGGCTCTCTGGCAGCGCTTCCGTTCCTTGCTGGAGGAGGCGATGAATGCCCCGCCGGGCAGCCGGGCGCAGGCCGATGCGGCTGAGGGCGTGAGCCGGATTTCTCCGGGCTTGCTGGGGCAGATGGACGGGGTCGTGCGGCTTTTCCAGAACTGGTCGGAGCGCAAGCTCGGGCGCTTGCGCCAGATTCAAATGGCGCTGCTGGGGGCCGGTCTGCTGATGCTGGCCGGAGGGTTCCTGCTCTCCCATCGCATGATCGTGCGGCCCTTGCAGCTCCTGGAAGGAGCCGCCCGCCGCATCGGGCGGGGGAACCTGGCCGAGGGGGTGCCGGTGAGCGGACCGGGAGAGGTTGGAGTGCTGGGAGAAACTCTGGATGCCATGAGGGTCCAGCTAAATGCTTCCCGAGAGGCGCTTCTTCTCAGCCATCAGAATCTTGAGGAACGTGTGGCCCGCCGGACCCAGGAACTCGCGGCGCTTCACCAGGTGAGCAACGAGATTACTTCCCGGCTCCAGGTGGAGGAAGTATTGAATTCGGTGGTGGAGAAGGCACGCCAGCTCCTGCGTGCGGAGGTGGCAGCATTGTGTTTTTGCGATGAATCCGGCAGCCTGATGAAGGTTCAAGCCTTCAGCGGTCCGGAGGGAGTCATAACACAGCGTGTTGTCTCCGTACAGAAAGAGTCCGGTGGGGTTGCCCCTGCGGTGATGTCAACGGGGCATGCAATGGCTTGCGGGGACGAGCGGTGTCAGGAGGGATGCGGCGCCATCGACCCGGAATACCAGCGCTCCCATCTCGTGGCTCCACTCCGAATCGGAGGAGAAATGATCGGAGCGCTTTGCGTGGGTCACCGGGACCCGAACATGAACTGGAAGGATTCGGTGACATTGCTCGATAGGCTCGCCGCTTCCGCTTCCATTGCTCTGGAGAACGCCCGTCTCCACCGCCAGGCGGAGCGGCTCGCCGCTCTGGAGGAAAGGCAGCGGGTGGCCGCTGACGTGCACGATGGCCTGGCCCAGTCCCTCAGCGCTCTGAATCATCGCCTCGAGCGGACTGCGGAACTCATCTCCCGGGGGGAGGCAGACAACGCCCTGCTCGAGCTGGAGCAGGCGCACAGGGCTATGGAGAACAGCGCCGGCCATGTTCGCGAGTTGATTGCGGACCTCCGCAACGGCGGAGGGCAGAGCACTCTTCAGGACCTGCTCTGGAAAATCCGTGAGCGCTTTTCGCGTGAGGGGGGGCCAGCCTTTCAGATGTCCATCGAGGAGGATTCTGCAATTCTTCTGGATCCTGCCCTCGCTGCCGGGGTGGAGCGCATCCTGTGGGAGGCCCTCACCAACGTGCGAAAGCATGCCCGAACTCCCGAGGTCCAGGTGTCCCTCAAGAGGGAGTCGGGCCGGGTGCAATGTACGGTTTCGGACCGGGGTTCCGGATTTGATCCGCAGGCACAGCGCGAAGGCGGCACCCTCCATTTTGGTTTGCAGATCATGCAGGCCCGGGCCGCCCGCATCGGGGCTCACCTCGACGTTCATTCCCGGCCCGGAGAGGGGACCATGGTCGTCTTGTCCTGGCCTGAGGCCCGGGAAGTTTCCGTCGCGGGAGAACCGTCGAGATGACGAAAGCCCGGGTTCTCATCGCCGATGACCACGGCCTGTTTCGGGAGGGACTGGCGAGCATCATTTCCTCACAGCCGGATCTGGAGCTGGTCGGAGTCGCCCACGATGGCGTCGAAGCGCTGGTGAAGGCCCAGACCCTCAAACCGGACCTGATTTTGATGGACATTCAGATGCCCGGCTGCGATGGAATCGAGGCCACGTTCCGGATCAAACAGGAACTCCCCGAGGCCAAGATCGTCATTGTGACCGTGTCGGAGGAAGACGACAACCTCTTCGAGGCCATCAAGAGCGGAGCCCACGGCTACATTCTCAAGAGCGTAAGCGCCAGGGATCTGCTAGCTCAGGTTCGCGGCGTCCTGCAGGGCGGTGGAGCTATCCCTCCCAAGCTGGCGGGCCGCATGCTCGAGGAGTTCCGCCGCCTGAGTCGGCGACCGGACCCGGAGGGGTCCCGGGAGGAGACCAGTCTGAGCCACCGCGAACTTGAAGTCCTCGCCCAGGCTGCTGCCGGAGCAACGGACAAGGAGATCGCCCAGGCCCTTTCTCTGAGCGTCTACACGGTGAAGTCTCACATGCGCAACCTGCTGACCAAGCTTCAGGTCAGCAATCGCCGGGAAGCCGGCCGCTATGCTCAGGCCAAGGGTCTGGTCCCACCGCCCCGCCCTCCGCAAAAGAACTAGGACAATCTACCCATAGGTCAAATGAACACGGGCACAATCTCCCCCGCGATTTTTCCGCGCGCGGTAACTGGGGGGGAATGGAAGCACTTCGGAGTTAGTGCGTTTGTCCTAGCTCTCGCACCCCCCTCGACTTAGGTCAGAAGCCCTCCAAAAACCGTCTCTCTTCCCTCTTCTTTCATTCTTGCGAGGGATTCCCGACTGATTTTGCCCGCAGCCTTCCTTTGCCATATTTCCCTCTGTGAGAGGAAAGAAAGCTATGACGGTTTCGCGGGTTTTAATCGTGGGTCCTTCGAGCCTGCTGGCGGAGGGGGTCGCCACACTGTTTCGGCGGGAGCAAGGTTTTGAGGTCACCATCGTGTCTCCGGAAGAGGCGGTCTCCGACGGGGGGGAAGAGCCCGGATCTCACGGGAAGGATCTGGAAGCTCGGATTGCAAAACTCGGTCCCGATATTCTGGTTCTCGTGGACACCCCGGAAGGAAAACGGGGGTCAGGACTTGTTACCAGGCTCCTGGAGGAAGCAGTCGTGCCGATCGTTTTGTGCGTCAACCCGGACGAGTCCCAGGTGCGGATTTACAGTGAGCGTGAAGTCCCGGCCCAGGTCCCGGAACTGCTGGCCGCCGTGCGCGGACTCTTTCCGTCCGAGGACCGAGGTTCCCTGCCGGAGAGTTCCCGAAAGAGAGCAAAGAAGAGAGAGAAAATATGAAGGGGAATAGAGGGAGAAGGAAAGTGGAGAATATGCCGGAAAGGACGGATGTAGAGCCCATGCAACGGATGCGGATTTGCAGGCCCTATCTTAGTGTCGTCATTAGGGGCCTTTTCGTCCTTCTTCTGGCCGGCTTGCTGAGGATCGGGAACCTGCCTGAACCTGAAGCGGCTCCTTCAACTCAATTGGCGGAGAAAGGTGAGGCGATCTTCCAGCAGAAGTGTATCTCCTGCCACTCGATAGGCGGCGGGAACCTGGTCGGCCCTGATCTCAAAGGGGTGACCTCACGACAGGATCGGGACTGGCTGAAGCGCTTTATCTTGGCCCCGGACAAGATGATTGCCCAGAAAGATCCCATCGCTGTGCAGCGGCTTAAGGAATTTAAAAACATCCCCATGCCCAACCTGGGACTCTCGGGTGGCGATGTGGAGGCGCTTGTGGCTTACCTTGAGACCCCCAGTGAAGCTCAACATGGAGAAATCCCCGGCCAGCCACCGGCCGCGCAGGCCAAGCCCCTGCCTCCGGGAGATTCTCTCGTCGGCAAAGATCTGTTCACAGGTGCTCTCCCCTTCCAGAAGGGAGGGACGCCCTGTATGGCCTGCCACGGCATTGCCGGCACTGGGGCTCTAGGGGGCGGCACCTTGGGGCCGGATTTAACTCACGTCTTCCAGCGCTTTGGCGAGAGCGGCCTGGCCAGCGCGCTGCAAGGCCTGCCCTTCCCCTCCATGCAGGGGATTTTCCAGGACAGGCCGCTGACGGAGACCGAACAGGCTCACCTGCTGGCTCTCTTTGCCCAGGTTGACCGGGAAAAAGTGGCTCCGACCGCCTGGAGCTTCATCTGGATCGGGCTGGGGGGATTTATCGTGCTGGCCGGCTTGCCGCAAGTCCTCTGGGGCAAGCGACTCAAAGGGGTGCGCAAGCGTCTGGTTGGAGGTAAGAAATGAGCTGGATTAAAGATATCGTTGATCCCCAAACCCGTCAGTGGGAAGAGTTTTACCGCAATCGCTGGCAGCACGACAAGATCGTGCGCAGCACCCACGGGGTGAACTGCACCGGCGGCTGCTCCTGGCAGGTCTACATCAAGGACGGCGTCGTTACCTGGGAGATGCAGGCCACGGACTACCCGAAGCTGGAGGCAGGGCTCCCCCCTTACGAACCCCGGGGCTGCCAGCGCGGCATGTCCTTCTCCTGGTACATCTACAGCCCGATCCGGGTGAAGTACCCCTACGTGCGCGGGGCGCTCGTGGACCTGTGGCGCGAGGCCCGGCGCAGGAACTCCGATCCGGTGGCGGCTTGGCAGTCCATCGTGGACAACCCGATCGCCCGCAGGCGTTACCAGCAAGCGCGGGGCAAGGGGGGCTTCCGCCGCGCCACCTGGGATGAAGTCTTGGAGATCATCGCCGCTTCCACGATCCATACGGTGAAGAAGCACGGCCCGGATCGTGTGATCGGGTTTTCCCCGATTCCCGCCATGTCCATGCTGAGCTATGCCGGCGGCTCCCGCTTCCTGCAGTTATTGGGGGGCGTGAACCTGAGCTTTTACGACTGGTACAGCGATCTGCCCAACGCTTCCCCGGAAGTCTGGGGGGAGCAGACCGATGTGTGCGAGAGTGCGGACTGGTACAACTCCAAGTTCATCGTCTCCATGGGCGCCAATCTCAACATGACCCGCACCCCGGATGTCCACCATGTGGCGGAGGCTCGCTACAACGGTGCCAAGTTCGTGGTTCTGGCCCCTGACTTCAGCCAGGTGGCCAAGTACTCCGACTGGTGGATTCCCGTCCACGCCGGCCAGGACGGGGCTTTCTGGATGGCGGTGAACCACGTTATTCTGAAAGAGTTTCACGTGGACCGCCAGACTCCCTACTTTGTGAGCTACCTCGGGCGCTTCAGCGATGCGCCTTTCCTGGTGGAGCTTCAGAAGAAGGACGGTGGATACGCCCCCGGCCGTCTCCTGCGCGCCAACCAACTGGCCCGCTACCGCGAGGTGGAGAACGGCGACTGGAAGTTCCTGGTCGTGGATAGAGCAAGCGGACAGCCCAGGATGCCGCAGGGGACCGTGGGCTTTCGCTGGCAGAAAAAGAAAGGGCAGTGGAATCTGGAGATGAAGGACGGTGTGGACGGCGCGGAGATCGACCCGCTGCTCACTTTCCGGGACGGCCACGATGAGATCTGCCAGGTTGAAATTCCCGAATTCTCCAGCGGCCGGATCTTCAAGCGTGGGGTCCCCGTCAAATACATTGAGACGGAGAAAGGGAAGGTGCCTGCAGCGACGATCTACGATCTCCTGATGGCCCAGTTCGGGGTCGGGCGCGGCTTGCCTGGAGAGTATCCCAAGGATTACGACGACGAGGAGGTGCCCTACACGCCGGCCTGGCAGGAGAAGTTTACCGGGATCGACCGCAAGACGGTGCTGCAATTTGCCCGCCAGTGGGCATCGACCGCGGAGAA
>JACPSX010000236.1 GCA_016193065.1 Candidatus Tectimicrobiota bacterium
AGCCCGGGAAGCTCCCACTTTCTGTTTCCCCCCCCCACCCCCTCCCGCCCGGGGAGGGGGGAAATCATTTGGCTGCCAGGGCCGGGGGGAAGAATGTCAAAGGGAGAAATAGAAGATTCAGGATTCTGGGACACGGTGTTAGAGTCCTTCGAAGCGATAGCTGACACCTGCAAACGCCGCGACGCCGCTGGCCGGTACCAGGAAAGGCTCTACCTGGCCCGTGCGGTTGTTCGTGGCAATGATTCCGGAAGTCTCGTACTTCTTGTTCAGCAGATTTTCGACCGCCAGCGAGGCGGTCATTGTTCCCCCGGGCACTTTCCGCTCATAGGCCAGCTTGCTGTTGAAGACCCAGTAGGGGTTGAGGCGGTCGTGATGATTGGCCTCGTCGTTCAGCAGATACTGGCTCCCCACGTAGGAACCCGTCAAGCCCACGTTCCAGCCCGCGGCCGGGCGGTAGTTGACACCTCCCCCCAGCCGGTGCCGCGGCACGAGCGGGAAGAAATCTCCCTTCCGGACGGTCTGTGAAAACGTGGGCGCAGGTCCCGAGACGGTCACATCGGTCTCGAAGGTGGCCTCGGTAAACGTGTAATTGAGGAAGCCGTCCATCTGCTCAACCGGGTGAACCTTGAGCGAGACCTCGATTCCCCGGCGCCGGGACTTGTCGATGTTTTGATTGAGCCCGGTGAACTCCACCGGGTCGGTAAAAACAAAGAAGATCTCATCGCGCACGTCGGACTGAAAGAAGGCCAGCGTTCCCTCCCCCCATCCGGCCAGACGGGTCCGGATCCCGACCTCATGATTTTTCGATTTCACGGGCTTCAGGTCAGGGTTCGAGGTGAAGGCTCCCAGCGCGAACAGCTCGTCCTGCGTGGGAGTGCGGAACCCTTCCGAGTAGGTATAATAGAACCCCAGAGCGGGAACCGGGTTGTACACGACGCCGGCTCTGGGACTCAGCCTCCTGAACTTCTTGTCGCCGCTGTTGGCGGCGGTGATCCGGTCGGTGAAATTCAGGCGGTCCAGGTCATAGCGGAAGGCGCCCGTGATGGTCACTTTCGAGGACACATCAAACGAGTCCTGGAGATAAAAACCGTTCGCATTTTGCCGGGTCGCACGCCGGTTGAGAAACGGGAAGCCGGTGATCGAGGATCCCAGATTCCCGATATCGTGATGGTTGTACTCCGCCCCCAGGGTCAGGACATTGCGGCGGCCGCCCCAGCGGGTATCCTGGGTGAGCTGAAGGGTCCCTCCCCGGGATTCGATGTTGGTCTCGTCGCGCGTTGTGGAGGTTTGTCCAAAGACAACGCTTTCCGTCGCCAGGTGCCGAAAATAGGCGTTTACGGACAGAGAAAGATCCAAGGGCAGCTTCCGGCGGCCGTTCAACACGACCGTATTGAGACGGTTGTCCTGAAAGTCACCGGGGGTAAAATTCCGCGTGCGGTCAATGGAAAGCACGCTTTCGGGCAGAGAGCCCGCCTGGCTTAACCGGTCATTCACGTGAGTGAAGGACAGGGACAGGTCCGTCTGGCTTTGGGGCCGGAAGCCGACCTTCCCCTGAAAGCGCCGCACCTTACCTCCCGATTCCTCCCGGAAGCCCCTCTCGCTGTCCCGCGCCACTCCGAAGAAGTAGTCCCATTTCTGGAAGGGGCCGCCGGCTTGCAGCCGATAGCGCTCCCGGTCAAAGCCCCCTTGCAGGGTCTCAAGCGTGATCTGAGGTTTCGCGCCCCCGCGCTTGGTGATGATGTTGATCACCCCTGAGAGGGCATTCTTGCCGAACGGAGCGGCTGCGCCCGGCAGGATCTCGATGCGCTCCACATCCTCCAGGGGCACGAGATCAAAGTTCGTCTGGTTGAAATCAGGCTGGTTCACCCGCACGCCGTCCACAAAGACGCTGATGGAGGGAACGGGCTGGGCGTTAAACCCCCTCAAGTCGACCGTGGGTTGAAAGGAATTGCCCACTTGATCAAACACCACGATGCCGGGCTGGTTCTGGAGGACTTCCTGGAGGGTCTTGGCCCCGGAGGCTTTGATTTCTTTCTCGGTGAGAATCGTCACATGGGCAGGCAGGCGCTGGACATCGAAGCCCGCGTCCGGGAGACGGGTGGCGCTGACCACCACCTCTTCGACCCCTTCTCCAGCCGGGTCGCGCTGGGCAGAAAAACCCGGGTTCGCTACTCCCACAAGCAGGCTCAACGCCGCAATCCTCAAAAGCCGTTTCATCTGGATCTCTCCTCTTCCCCCCGCGGGGAAAGGTGGATTGTGAATTCGGCCCAGACCCGGTCTCCTGGCTCTCGTTCACCCTACTTGCCGCGCCTTCCCAGCCTCGCGGGCCAGTGGCTCTTGAAAGCGGCTTTCGTCCCGATCACAGTCGCGGGGCGGCGGAAGCTTCTCACTCCCTTCCCTCGGTCTGGAGCCCTACCTTATTTCTGGTAAATTGCTCTGGCCGGCGCACCTCCTTTCTGTACCCCCCACACAGCCCTGCCCCTCACCGGGAGGAGGACAAGGAAGGGATAAAAAAATCCCCAGACCCAAAACCAGATGGGCCTGAGGATTGCCTCTTTCCGTCCCCAGGTTGTGAAACCTGACCCCGGTCCGCGAGGGTCGCAGATTTCCGCAACCCTGCAGGCAGGTCTTCTGGCTTCCGGATCGTCCTACTGGCTGCGCCTTCCCGGCCTGGAGAGCCAGTGGCTGCTGCAGCGTTCGTCCCCGGTTACAGCGTCGGGCCCGCTCCCGATTTGCACGGGATTCCCTCTTCCGTGAATACCTGCAGGGGTAACGATGCTCCATCATCCAACGGCCAGGGGCCGGGCGTCAAGCCCATTTTTGAGGGAAATTTGTGGCGGCCGGAAAAAGCGCCCGCAGTGGACCCCGATCCGAAACTCGACATGGGCTGGGAAGCAGGAAGATTGCTATTTGACCCTAGGCTCGGGAGGTGGGAGAACTCAATTCTTCCGCACCTAGAGTGGTAATCGGAAAGTGGTGTAGGTCTCCGCACGAGAGCGCTTTCCCTGAGCCCCTTGGGAGTGCACAGCAGGGTTCGGAATTTCGGATCGGGGTGGACATTCCAAAAATTTAGCGATACCCTGTGTGCTGGTTTCAAGAGCAGAATCTCCGTGGCAATAAAGATGTAATTCTTTCGGGTCCGGCCAGGACAGGCCGCAAAGACTGTTCCTTATTTCAATCCAGCGGGAGCTACAAAATGGATTACTTGGTATGTAAGGAAGGGGAATTGAGGGAGCGCAGTTGCAGGCTCGTGCAGGCCGGTGACGTACAGATCGGAGTCTTTCGGGTCAAGGGAAAATTGGTTGCTTACGCCAACAACTGCATACACCAGGGCGGCCCGGTCTGCCAGGGCGAGATCCTGGGCAAGGTCGAAGAAGTCCTGGGGACAGACAAGACCATAATCAGCGAGCGCTTTTCGGAAAACGAGATCCACCTCGTCTGCCCCTGGCACGGCTGGGAATATAACCTGGAGACCGGAGAGTGCGCAGCGGATCGCCGCTTGCGGCTGCGGCCCTACCCTGTCGTACTGCGCGGAGACGAGGTGTACGTTAAGGTGTGACGAACCACCGTAGTGCAAAGATCCCCGGGAGGTCTTCTATGAGCGAACCCAATATCTCCGGCGAGTCCATGATCCCCGACAGGTCTCTGGAGGAGATGGCCTGCCGGCTGTGCCGCCGTTACAGTGATCCTGCCGCGCGGGAAACCGAGAGGATCGCGGATAAAACCCTGCAGGATCTGCTCTCTCTGGTCATCCACAGCTACTTCCAGCGCCTGGAATCCCGGGAGGAGAACGGGCCGCTCGCACCGATCCGGCCGGATTCGAACGTCACCGCGACGGAAGTGGTCGTTCTGGTCACGGAGCTGCTCAAAGCGGTCGACGTGGAGGTCTTCGAGCTGGGCATGTGGCAGGCCCTCGGCAAGCGCTGATCCATCGCTTAGGCCCCGCCGCAGTTGAAGTGGGCAGGCGCCTAAAACAGTGGGCCGGTCGAACGATACGGATTTGAAAAACGCGATAAGAGGGGGAAAGCAAATGTCTCCAGACATGGGACCCAACGGGAATCAGGGGGTACTCGCAAATGCCGAGCGCCAGGCCGCCGAGCGAGGCCTGGACCGGTTTCCGATCGTGGATGCCGATGCTCATCACTACGAAATGCAGTCCTGGGGCAGTATCGTAAAGTACATCGAGCACCCCACCACGCGCCGGCGGGCCGAGGAAGGCATGAAGCTGGGCGCCGGCCGATTCCAGCTCCTCCCCCACCAGTTAGGAGACCAGCAGGTGGCAGGCCGGATCAAGCGGCGCTTTACCCCCCAGGACCCCTACGAAGGCGTCCTGCACGAGATTGATCGCTTCCAGCGGGAGATGTCACAACTGGGGGTTGATTATTCCGTCGTGTTTCCCACGCTCATGCTGAACCTGGGGTTGCACCCCCAGGCCGAGGTGGAATCGGCCATTGCCTGGGCCTACGCCCGCTGGATCACCGAGGAAGTGCTGAACCGCAGCGAAACCATCAAGACAATGCTCTACATCCCCTTCAACGATCCGGACATGAGTCTGAAGATGGTCGAGACCTTTACCGGCAAGCCCGGAGTCGTGGGTTTTATGGTCACCAGTCTGCGCTACCAGCCGGTCCACCACAACCGGTACATGAAGTTCTACAGAGCCGTGGAAGAGTCCGGTTTACCGCTGGCCTTTCACCCGGTCTATAACTGGAGCGAGCGCTCTTTGGAGCAGTTTGACCGCTTTATCGGGGTACACTCCCTCGGCTTTCCCCTCTACAACATGATCCATTTGACGAACGTGGTGATCCACGCCATCCCCGAGCGCTTCCCGCGGCTCAAATTCATCTGGATGGAATGCGGGGTGGCCTGGATCCCGTTCCTGATGTTCCGGCTGGACAACGAGTACATGATGCGGCCCTCGGAAGCCCCGGGTCTCAAGAAGAAGCCCAGCGAGTACATGCGGGAGTTCTTCTATACGTCCCAGCCCCTGGAGTGGCCCGACAATCTGAACCATCTGGCTTATATCTTCGAGATGATCCATGCAGAGACCCAGCTTCTGTATGCCTCGGACTATCCCCACTGGGACTTTGATCTCCCCAGCCGCATCTACGATCTTCCCTTCCTGACCGAGAAAGCCAAGCGGCGCATCCTGGGGAGAAACTCCCTGGAGCTGTTCCACCTGCCGGTTCCCGAGAAATACTCTTCCGGGGAACCAGAAGCAACTACGGTAGGCGACGGCTTCTCACAAAAGAAGTAGGGGAATCCTCGGGTCAGTCAAACGCCCCGGTTCTCCATCCTTCCCGGTTGGTTCACCGCACCTCGGCAGGCAGGGGACCGGCTGCGGAAGCGCTGGAGTTTCCCGGCTGGGAATGCCCCCTGACGTTGGTGAGGATTCCATAAGAGACTCACTTTCAATGGGTTCCTGACTCAAACCCCCGCTCGCTAGGTATTTAAGCAAAATGTATCAATTGCCTTGACAAAGTGGACCTTCAAGATCTATATTCTCTTGGGCGATAAGAGAGGGAGGGCTAGGGGAAGACCAAAAGAAGTTTTGCTAAGAATCTTAAGGTCTTACGGGAAGGGTGGCTCTCATGGATCTGATGGAAAATTCAAAAAGGGGAACGGAAAGAAGCTCTTTAATGAACGTGGGGTACCGTGTGGACTATGCAGTCCGGGCCCTCTCGTACCTGGCAGCTCAGCCTCCCGGCAGGATTGTTCCGAGGGCTGAACTTGAAAAGAAGCAACATATCCCCCCTCACTATCTCTCCAAGATTATGAAAGATCTGGTTTCCGGAGGGCTGGTGAAATCCTACCTGGGCTGTAGGGGTGGGTTTAGCTTGGCCAGAGCGGCCCAGACGATCAGCATCAAGGAAGTCTATGAAGCCGTAGAAAGACCTCTTGTCATCATGGAGTGTCTTGAGAAGGGGCCTTCCTATTGTTCCTACATCCCGGTGTGTACCCAGGTCTCGATTTGGCAAAGGGCCCAAACCCTACTGGCAAACTTCCTTTCGGGAGTTTCCGTGAATGACATTGCAGATCAAAAAGGTCTGAGGGAGAGATTGGGCGGACTGCACGGCTAATTCCCGAATAAAACGCAAGAGTCAACCTTTAAGCACAGAGAGATGAAACCAATGGAAGAAACCGCTCAGGCGACCGCGACACAGGGGGAGATCCTGAGAGCCTTCTCCGGGATCAAGGACCCCGACCTGGGCTTAAGAATGGTTCAAGAGGAGAAGTAATGAGCACTTCCACGAACACGATAGAGACCCTGGCAAACCGGGAATACAAATACGGGTTTGTCACGGAAATCGAAGCGGACGTCGTCCCCCGCGGACTAAACGAGGAAACCGTTCGACTGGTCTCCGCGAAGAAGAATGAACCGGAGTTCATGCTGGAGTGGCGTCTTAAGGCTTACCGGCATTGGGTGAAGATGGAAAAATCCGAGGGAGAACCGAAATGGGCCAACATCAAGCACCCGCCCATCGATTACCAGGACATCATCTACTACTCGGCACCCAAGCCCAAGAAGAAGCTGAACAGCCTGGATGAAGTGGACCCGGAGGTGCTGAGAACGTTCGAGAAGCTGGGCATTCCCCTGGACGAACAGAAAAAGCTCAGCGGTGTCGCGGTGGATGCGGTCTTCGACAGCGTTTCCGTGGCGACTACTTTTAAAGAAAAGCTCGCTGAGCTGGGAATTATCTTCTGCTCGTTCTCCGAGGCGGTGAATAATCACCCGGAGCTGGTCGAGAAGTACCTTGGATCGGTGGTCCCTTACTCCGATAACTTCTTTGCCACCCTGAACTCCGCCGTCTTCAGCGACGGATCGTTCTGCTACATCCCGAAGGGCGTGCGCTGCCCCATGGAGCTCTCCACATACTTCCGGATCAATGCGGCGGACACGGGCCAGTTCGAGCGCACGCTGATCATCGCCGAAGAGGGCAGTTACGTGAGCTATCTGGAAGGATGCACCGCGCCCATGCGGGACGAGAACCAGTTGCACGCCGCGGTCGTGGAGCTCATCGCCCACGACAACGCCACCATCAAGTACTCGACCATCCAGAACTGGTACCCCGGGGACAAGGACGGGAAGGGGGGCATCTATAACTTCGTCACCAAGCGCGGAAAGTGCCTAGGAAGGAGCTCCAAGATCTCGTGGACCCAGGTGGAGACGGGCTCGGCCATCACCTGGAAGTACCCCAGTTGCATCCTCCAGGGTGACAACTCCGTGGGTGAGTTTTATTCGGTGGCGTTGACCAACCACCACCAGCAGGCCGACACGGGAACCAAGATGATCCACATGGGCAAGAACACCCGGAGTACGATCGTCGCGAAAGGAATCTCCGCGGGGTATGGCCAGAACACCTACCGCGGCCTGGTCAAGATCCTGAAGAGCTCCACGGGGGCGCGCAACTACACGCAGTGCGACTCGCTGCTCATCGGCGACAAATGCGGGGCCCACACCTTCCCCTACATAGAGGTCAAGAACTCCACGGCCCGGATGGAGCACGAGGCGTCCACATCGAAGATCGGGGATGACCAGATTTTCTACTGCAACCAGAGGGGAATCTCGAAGGAAGACGCCGTGAACCTGATCGTGAACGGCTTCTGCAAGGAGGTATTTCGGAACTTGCCGATGGAGTTTGCCGTAGAGGCGCAGAAGTTGCTCAGTATCAGCTTAGAGGGCAGCATCGGCTAAATTTTCCAACACTTCGTCAAAAAGGGACAAGGCATGCTAGAAATCAACAACCTGCACGTGAAAGTGGGCAACCAGAAAATCCTCAAAGGCGTAAATCTCAAGGTAAACGCCGGAGAGGTCCACTCCATTATGGGCCCCAACGGCTCCGGCAAGAGCACCCTGGCCCAGGTCCTGGCCGGCCGGGAGGGGTATGAAGTCACCGCCGGAGAGGTGATTTACGAAGGGAAAAACCTCCTGGAGATGCCGCCCGAGGAGCGCGCCTGCGCCGGGGTCTTCCTGGCCTTCCAATACCCGGTGGAGATCCCCGGGGTGAACAACGCCTACTTCCTGAAAGCGGGCCTAAACGCCATCCGCAAGTACCAGGGCCTTGAGGAACTTGACGCCATGGATTTCCTCCCTCTGGTCAAGGAGAAGATGAAGGCCCTGGAGATAGACGAACTTCTCCTGAACCGGTCGGTGAACGAGGGTTTCTCGGGCGGTGAGAAGAAGCGCAACGAGGTATTCCAGATGTCGGTACTGGAGCCCAAGCTCGCCATCTTGGACGAGACCGATTCCGGGCTGGACATTGACGCTTTGAGGATCGTCGCCAACGGCGTCAACGCGCTGCGCAGCCCCGATCGTGCCATTATCGTCGTCACCCATTACCAGCGGCTCCTCAACTACATCATCCCCGACTACATCCACGTGCTGGTGGATGGCCGGATCGTCAAATCCGGCGGCAAAGAGCTGGCCCTGGAGCTGGAAAACAAGGGCTATGCCTGGGTCGAGGCCGAGATCCACACCGCCGCGCCGGCAAACGCCTGACCGGGGGGCAGAACAGTGACCGTGGTGACGCAACAAATAGACAGTTACCTGGAAAGCTTTGCGCGGTTCGAGAACAGCGCCCCGGGAAGCGGCCAAGGGTGGGCACGCTCGATCCGCCAGGCGGCAATCACCCGCTTCTCCGAGCTGGGGTTTCCGACCATCCGGGATGAGGACTGGCGGTTCACCAGCGTGGCTCCGATCGCCCAGGCGGACTTCAAGCTCGCCCGGGACGGCCGCTTTGCACTGTCGTCCCGGGAGATCGGGCAATTCACATTCCCTGGCCTAGCATGCAGCCAGCTCGTCTTCGTGAACGGACGATACTCACCGGAGCTTTCCTCGCTCGGGCTCCTACCCAACGGGGTGACCGTCGGGAGCCTGGCGTGGTTCCTCGACAATGATCCGGATCTCGCAGAACCTCATCTCGCCCGGTACGCCGACTACCAGCAGGACGCCTTTGCAGCCCTTAACACCGCCTTCATGGAAGACGGCGCGTTTGTGCACATCCCCAGAGGGACGGTGCTTCCGGAACCGATCCACCTGCTGTACATCTCCACCGCGGCCGGCGCTCCGCTCATCACCCATCCGCGAAATCTGATTCTGGCGGACGAGGATAGCCAGGCGACCATCGTGGAGGACTACGTCTCGCTGGGCAGCGGCGTCCATTTCTCGAACTCGGTCACGGAAGCGGTGCTGGGCCAGAATAGCGTGCTGAGCCACTACCGGCTCGAGCGCGAGAGCAAGGAGGCGTTCAACATCTCGACCCTGCGGTTTCAGCAAGGCCGGAGCAGCAGCCTCGCGTCCCACTCGGTGTTGCTGGGCGGAGCGCTGATGCGCAACAACATCCACCCGGCTCTGGCGGGCGAGGGCTGCGATTGCCTGATCAACGGCCTGTTCATGGCCACCGGCCGGCAGCACATGGATAACTACATGAAGGTCGAACATGCCGGCCCGCACTGCAACAGCCGGCAGTTCTACCATGGCATCCTCGATGGTCGTTCGCGGGGCGTCTTTCACGGCCGGATCATCGTGCACAAGGATGCCCAGAAGACCGACGCCAAGCAGACGAACAGGAACCTGCTGCTCTCGGAGAACGCTCAGATCGATACCAAGCCGCAGCTTGAAATTTACGCCGACGACGTGAAGTGCACCCATGGAGCGACCATCGGCCAGATCGACGAGGACGCGATCTTCTACCTGCGCTCCCGCGGCATTGCCGAGGAATCGGCCCGCGCCCTCTTGCTCTTCGCCTTCGCCGGGGAATGCCTCCAGCGCATGAAGATCGAGCCCATCCGCAAGCATCTGGAAGCGCTCGTCACGCAATGGTCGCCCTTGGGGAAACTCCTGGAGGAGGCCCGATGACCATCGCCAGTGACACTATCAGCAAAAAGATCCGCCCGGATCGACCGTCGGGCTTTGATGTCGAGAACATCCGGCGGGACTTCCCGATCCTGGCCCGGAAGGTCCATGGCAAGCCGCTGGTCTATCTCGACAACGCCGCCACGACCCAGAAGCCCCAGGTCGTGATCGACACCATCACGCGGTACTATCAGGAGGATAACTCCAACATCCATCGCGGTCTCCACTTCCTGAGCGAAAAGGCCACCCAGGACTATGAAGCCGCTCGCGCCAAGGTGAGGCGGTTTCTAAACACTGCGCAGGACCGGGAAATCATCTTCGTTCGCGGCGCTACGGAGGGCATCAACCTCGTCGCGCAGACTTACGGCCGGGCATCCGTGAAAGCAGGTGATGAGATCGTCCTCTCCATCATGGAGCATCACTCCAACATCGTCCCCTGGCAAATGTTGTGCGAGGAAAAGGGTGCTCGCTTGCGGGTCGTCCCCATTAACGACGAGGGCGAGCTGTTGCTCGATGAATACGAGAAGCTGCTCAATGCAAGAACAAAGCTCGTGTCCATCGTTCACATATCGAACGCCCTGGGCACGATCAACCCGGTCAAGCAGATCATCCAGATGGCGCACGACCGGGGCATTCCCGTCCTGGTCGACGGGGCTCAGGCGGTCC
>JACPSX010000057.1 GCA_016193065.1 Candidatus Tectimicrobiota bacterium
CACCAGGGGGCGGAGATCACCTATCTGGAAATCCCCCAACTTGTCAGTCCGGGATACGTCCTTACCAAGGACTTTCTCCTGTTGGCGACGGACAAGGGGGGCCTGGTTCGATCTCTCGACATTGCGGCGGGAAAAGTGGCGCCCCTGGACAAAAATGCGCGCTTTCTGGATGCCAAGCGCCAGCTTTCCGAGAAGAGCAACAGCCTTTTCTTTGTCGACGGGAACAAGGCTGCTGACGCCCTTGAGCGCGCCGTATCCATGGTGAGCTCGCTGAACCCGGCATTGCAGAAAGCCCAGCAGGAGGGCTCGGGACCTTTACAGATTCTGGAACTCTTGCGGGTAGCTCCCCTGGCGGCTGGAGAGAGCGTGAACGAGAACAACCGGGTGACGAGTCGGCTTTTCGTGGCTCTGGCGGATGTCCCCAAGACTTCCAAGCCGGTTTCCGCTCCTCCCTCTGGGCTCCCGCCGGGGCTTTTGGCTTTGCTGAATCCCCAGGCTGCCCCTGCTGCCGAGGACAAGCCGGGCGAGCCCGCGACGGCCTCACCGGGTAAAGCAGGAGAAAAATCCGCTGGCCAGAGAGACCCCTTCCGGCCGGTGATCTTGCCCGAGAGGGTGCGCAAAGCTCAGGAACGTCCGGTAATCCCTCAGACCCCTTTGCAGCGCTATGACTTGGAGTCCCTGAAGCTCGTGGGGATCCTGTGGGGGGAATTGGGGAACAAAGCCTTGATCCAGGCTCCGGATGGAAAGGGTTACACGGTCACGGCCAACACGCTGATCGGGTCCAGGGGTGGCGTGATCAAGGAAATTCAGGCCGACCGGATCATCGTGGAGGAAAGCCGCCAGGACGAGTTCGGCAAGTTCCATCCCGTCAACGTCACCGTTCCTCTAAGACGAGAGGGCGGTGCTGTGACCACCGCGCCGGCCAATCGTTAACCCCGCGCCCTTGAACCTTCGGTTCTCCTGCGCTCACTTTTCCTGGGGTGCCCCGGCGGAGATGATCCGCTGGGCGATGAACCCGGCGATCTCCTCGTGAACCTCCGGACAGTCGACCCCGATGATCACATGCCGCGGTCGCTCGCTCCAGACCAGCTTTTTATCACGGATTCTCAACTGGTCATAGACGATCTGTGCGCTCTCTGGCTTCACGGTAGGGTCGCGCCGGGAGTGGAGGATCAGGGTGGGTTGTCTGACTTTGGGGATTTCGGTCTGGTAAAATTCCACCAGGCGGTTAAACTGAGCAATTGCCTTGGGAGAAAGGGTGGTGTAGTTCAGGTGGGGATTTTCAGGCTCTGAGTTTACCTGGCGGGTCACCATTCCCACCAGAGCCGCCAAGCGCAGCCAGGGATTTTGCATCTGAATGGGGGGGGAGACCGCAACCACCCCTTGAACCTTTTCTCCCTTTCTAGAGGCCAGGAGCAGGGCCAGGGCCGCTCCCGCCGAAAAGCCCGCCACGAACACCCGGGAACAGAAATAGTGCAAACAGCTATAGCCCCAGAGTGTCGAATCGTACCAGTCTTCCCACAATCTCTCCTCCAGATCCGCCGGCGAGGTGCCGTGGCCGCGCAGCCGCACTCCGTACACCGTGTATCCCCGGGCATGAAGGTCCCGCCCCAGGGGTTTGGTTTCTTCGGGGGAAGCCGAAAACCCGTGGATCAGCAAAATTCCCGTTTCTCCTTCCCGTGTCCCGCGCCGGCCCCGGTAGAAGAAAGGGACTCCCAGACCGTGGGGTTTGGATTCAGCCAGACGGTCTGAGTGAGCCGCAGTGCTTTGCCACTCTTTCTCGTAGACCTGCAAATCTCCCGTGAAGAGGGCATCGGCCAGATCTGGCCCCGTGAATCTCCGGGGTGACTTGATTTGCCGGGCAACTGCCTCTGTTACCGTGGTAAGGGGCTGGACCTCGTTGGAGTAGACCTGCAGGATGTTTTCGAGACGCATCCGGCCGAAAGCCGGGGCCTGCCGGATCTTCTCTTCATTGAATCGAATCGTATCCTCTGTTTGCTCGATGAGACCGGCGTGCTCCAGGCGCTGCAGGAGGTGGGTGAATTTCGGCTGCCCGTCTTCCGTGAGAAGGGAGTAGAGCGCTGAGGGATCCAGGAGATCGGGGTGGAGATGAATGTCGGGCTCCTGGCAAACCGTTTCGGCAATTGCGTAGACGGTATGGCGGAGCTGGGAGACAGGCAATCCGGGAAGTCCCCGGGACACGACGGATTGCCGGATGGCTTCGCAGGTCAGATGGTCCAGATTCACGGTGGTCAGGGAGTAGATCTGCTTCATGTAGCGCTCGGTAATCTGGCGGGCCCGGGTCTTTATCCTGCGGTCGCTTTCCAGGAGCCATTTTTCCAGCAGGTGTCCGTAGGGGTGCAGGATCTTGCTGTTCTTCAACGCTTCAAAGAGTTTGATCAGAGGGGGGTGATACCCCGTATCGAACCGGCGCCGGTCGATCTGCTGAAAGCCCGCCTCGACGATCAGAGGGTCACCTACCCGGATATCAATCTCGATTCCGCCCAGGAGCATCGAGCCTTCCACGGCGATTTCCTCCAGCAGGCGCTCCCCTCCGTTTCGGGACAGAAAATCGTGCGGCAGCCGCTGGGCCAGTTGCTGGAAGATTTTCTCCGAGCCCCGCAGCGGGTAGTAGGTGACGTTGACCGGCAGGAGGCACGTGATCCGCCGGGTGATCGCGTTCAAGTCGTCATGGGTGCAGTGCTCGAGGCCCAGGCGCCGGCAGACGGTCTCGATCTCGCCCCGGTCTCGATCCATGGCGCGGCGCAGGTTGTTCTTGTAGCGCTGCACCAGGAGGGCCAGTACGGCGGCTCCGGAGTGGGGCGGGCGCCGGATCCCGTCGTTATAAACCTGCAATTTTCCCCGCTCCATGACCTTGCGGTCCTTGACCATGATCCCCTCGGGAAAGATGAGCCACCAGCCCCCTTGCAGGATATCCCGGGCGATCAGCTCATATTTGCCCGGCGTGTTTGTGGGCACGGCCCCGATGCTTTTTAAATAGTCTCCAAAAAATCGGTTCTGGAAGAACGAGTAATGGGCCAGGCTCCTGAGCTTCACCCGGGTCTGCCGGTAAAAAATGTAGGGGAGCAGGAAGGTCTCGAAGCGGGTGAAGTGGTTGGCGATGACGATTCCGCCCCCGGCCCAGACCTGGTCCGTCAGGTTATGGACCCGCACCGAGACCTTTAGATTCTTCAGGAGTTGGTCAAGGAAGAACCGGGTCAGCTTGTGGTTTCGCAGGTTGAAAGAGGGCAAGTCCGCAACAGGCTGCGGGGGGGAAGTGGAAATGGCGTCTTCCTCTTTCATCATCGTGATCGTCCGTGCTCCAGGCCCTTGCGCGTCTTCTCGGTTTCCCGTGCAGGGAGTCCCTGTTTACGGGAGAGAAGCTTTCTTCTTAAAGATGATAACGGCACCGCTGAGATTCCCTCGTCCCCTTTTTTACGTGAGCCCTGTTGACGCTACAATGAGCAGCGTAACATATCAACCGGTGAAGGATGAGAACCTTTTGACAAATCGGTAGAAATGACGTAAAGTCAAGTAATTCTATAGACATTATTCCATGTGGAGGCGTTATGAGGATTTCCACGAAGGGGGAGTACGGACTCAAGGCGATGCTCGATCTTGCCCTTCATCATGACCGGGTTCCGATCCAGATCCGGGAAGTTGCCGAGCGCCAGGGAATCCCCCAGCGTTATCTGGAACAACTTCTCCTCAGGTTGCGTCAGGAAGGACTGGTGGTTAGCCAGCGAGGGGCTGCGGGGGGTTACGGTCTGTCGCGACCCCCAGGCCGGATCACGGTTGCCGAGATCATCGCAGCCCTGGAAGGCCCCATTCGCATTGTGACCCACAAAAAGGGGGGCAGCCGGGACGTGTTCAGCGCTCTATGGGAAGATGTCGAGGGCGCCATCGGCGACGTGCTCAGGATCTCTCTAGAGGACTTGATCGCTCGCAAGGCGAAACTGGAGAGAGGAGCCATGGTCTACCACATCTAAGGGCTAAGAGTTTAGAGCTGAGAGCTAAGCGCTAAGCGCAAAAACTTCCTATTCGATTACATCTCCCTCGATCGGGTCGACCCGGACGCCCCAGCTTCTCAGCGTGTCCACAGCCTTTTCGATCTCCCTGCTGTCGCCGCTGATCTCGAGGTCGGCCCAGCCTTCCTCGAGGGTGATGTTGGCCCGACGGATGTTGGTGACGATGTCAAAGGCGTGGCCGATTTCGTGGATAATCGGCCGTTTGACGATCTCAGGAGGAAATCGCAGGTGAACACGCAGGGTCGTCACTTTACCTCCTGTTCTGGCCTTCTCCGGGGCTGCAGCGGCCCGCGCTTTATGCCCGTTTCCCTCCGGCAATTGCCGGCACGATCGAGATTTCATCCCCTTCCTTGACTTTCGTGCTCTCCCCCTGCAGGAAGCGGATGTCCTCGTCGTTGACGTAGATATTGATGAAACGGCGTAGGGTTCCCGACTCGTCGTAAAGTCTCTCGCGCACGCCCTTATACTGCTCCTCGAGGTTGGCGAGAACCTCTTTTACGTTGTTTCCCGAAGCGTTCACCTCACCGCGGTTGCCCGTCAGTTTTTGCAATGGCGTTGGAACTCGCACCAAAATGGGCATATTATTTACCCTCCTTTCCATTAAACAGATCCTGGAACGCGCTCAAGCGGGGATCTATGAGAATTGGAGAACCAACGTCGCCCATCACCGCTTCTTGAGTCTTCAACCCGTTGCCCGTAATGGCCAGGACAGTGACATCATCGGGTTGGATCCGACCCTGAGCGACAAGCTTGCGGGCAACACCGAGGGTCACTCCCCCTGCCGTCTCCGCGAAGATTCCTTCGGTCTGGGCCAGGAGCTTCATGCATTCCACGATCTCATCGTCCGCGACGTCTTCTCCATAACCACCGCTTTCCTTGACCGTCTTGATACCGTAATAACCGTCCGCCGGGTTGCCGATGGCGATCGATTTGGCAATGGTATTCGGGATGACCGGCTTGATGAAGTCGCGATTTTCCTTAATCGCGGTCGTAACTGGAGCACAGCCGCTGGCCTGGGCAGCATGGATTTTCGTCTTCACCTCGTCGATGAGACCCAGATGGGCGAATTCGTTAAAGGCCTTCCAGACCTTGGTGATGAGAGAACTTCCCGCCACGGGGATGACGACGTGATCCGGGGCTTTCCACCCCAGTTGCTCGGCGATCTCGTAGCCGAACGTTTTGGAGCCGTCTCCGTAGAAGGGCCGGATCGTGATGTTTACGAAGGCCCAGGGGAAATTGGCGGCAATCTCGCTGCACAGGCGGTTCACTTCATCGTACACGCCCCGGATCCCGACCAGCGTGGTTCCGTAGATCAGCGTGCCGACGACTTTGGTCATTTCAATGTCGGCGGGGATGAAGATGTAACTCTTGAGGCCGGCTTCAGCGGCGTGAGCGGCCACGGAATTGGCGAGATTCCCCGTGGAGGCACAAGCCACCGTGTCGTAATTGAATTCTTTGGCTTTACTGACTGCCACCGCCACCACCCGGTCTTTGAAAGAAAGGGTCGGGTGGTTCACGCAGTCGTTTTTGATGTAGAGATTATTGAGGCCCATGACCTTGCCGAGGCGTTTCGCCTTGATGAGGGGGGTGAAACCGACCTGTAGCCCCACCGTGGGGTCCCCGTCTAGAGGAAGGAGAGGCTGATAGCGCCACATACTCCTGGGACCGCGGGCGATCGTCTCCCGGCTTAAAACCCGGCGGATCTGCTCGTAATCGTAGACAATTTCCAAGGGGCCAAAACAAAATTCGCAGACGTGCAGTGGCTCTTTCGGGTATTGCCGCCCGCACTCACGGCACTGAAGTCCCAGAACGTATCCCATGTCGTTTCATTCCTTAAAAAATCTCGGCCGGCTGCGGGCCGATCCTCGCGTTCTATGATACCAGCAAAGGCAAGAAACGCTAGCATAACAAGGGTTTGTCGTCAAGTGCTAAAGGAGTGCTAAAGGAGAGCTTGTGCCGTTCCAACCGAATGCGCTGAATTTGAGCAGCATGCCTTTCCGCAAAGATTGCAACCGTAGGGAACGAATCAGTTGGTACAAATAGTTGGAACGGTACTAGTCGAACAGGGCGGTGCTGAGATAGCGCGAGTTCGCGTCGGCAAACAGCGTGACCACCGTCTTGCCCGCGCCCAGGGAGCGCGCCACCTGCACGGCCGCGCAGCAAGCAGCCCCGGAGGAGATCCCGACCGCAACCCCCTCTTCCTGCGCGAGCTTGCGGGCCCAGGTGAAGGCTTCCTCATCGCTGACGGGGATCACCTCGTCGATGATGTCCCGGTTCAAGATCCGGGGGATGAACCCGGCGCCGATGCCCTGGATCTGGTGGGGTCCCGGCGCCTTGCCTGATAGCACCGCCGAGGTGGATGGTTCAACGGCCACAATTTTAATCTGGGGGTACGCCTTCTTGAAAACTTCCCCTAACCCGGTGATCGTGCCGCCCGTGCCAACGCCGACCACCAGAGCATCCACGGGCCGGCCCTGCATGCTCTCGATGATCTCCGGACCCGTCGTGCGGCGGTGCACTTCCGGGTTGGCCGGGTTATTAAACTGCTGGGGCATGTAGTAGTCCGGGTGCAGCGCCACGAGGGCTTCCGCCTTTTCCACAGCTCCCTGCATCCCCCAGTCCGCCGGGGTTAGAATCACTTCCGTGCCGTAGGCCTCCAGGAGTTTTTGGCGCTCGTAGCTCATCCCCTGGCAGAGCACCACGATCACCCGATAGTTCCTGGCGGCCCCGATCATGGCGAGTCCCAGGCCGGTATTGCCGCTGGTGGGCTCGATGATCGTTGCCCCTGGTTGCAAGAGCCCCTGCCGCTCCGCCTCGTCAATCATGGCCAAGGCGATGCGGTCTTTCACGCTGCCCCCAGGGTTAAAAAACTCCATTTTTGCAAGGAGATCGGCGGAATCGGCCGGAAGGATCCGGCGGATTTTCAGGAGAGGAGTACCGCCCACCAGCTTCTCAACGCTATCCGCATAGGAACCCATGCTGACTCCTTCCGATTCCGGCCTTCCGTACCCTCGGCTTGGCCTGGCGATTTTTGCAGGCGAGGAGAAACCATAACGTAAATGGGCCTGTGCTGTCAATGTTCCTTGACACCTTGCCTACCCCCAGTTTGCCTAAGGAACAATTGCTATCCCCATCGGCTCCTCGGGTGCCCACACCCAGGACGGGTACCCGGCTCACGAAGCGCTTGCGATGAGACATTTGCCGGCCGAATCGAGAGGGATTTGCCTCGCAACCGCTTAGATCGCCTGCGGGGGCAACCCCTCGGAGGAGAGAGTACCAAGGGGACTGTCCTTCCTGCCCTGAGCGCAACTGCCGGGAGCAGCGG
>JACPSX010000233.1 GCA_016193065.1 Candidatus Tectimicrobiota bacterium
CCCTGAAGCACCCCTTCCGGATCGAAGTAACGGTCGAGCAGGGCGCGCACTTTCTGGCTGCGGGGCAGAGGCCGGGAAACGCGGACGTTGATCTCCTGGGCGTACTGGAGATAGATCTGCGTTACCGTCGGGCCCTGCTGCGTGAATTCCGTCCAGCGTTTGCGCAATGACTTTTTCAGGAACAGGAGGACTCCTTCGATGTGCTTGCACGTTCCCAGCAGGTTCGTCCGGTAGTCGGGACAGGTGCAGCTATTGTGCAGCTCCCTCAGGGAGCGAATTTCCACCCGGTAGCGCTGTCCGGAGATCGAGGTGACATCGAAGGAACTGAAGACCGGGTGCCCCCCGCGATGAGTCACCCGGGTGATCTCTACCAGAGCCCGCTGGCGGCGACGCTGCAATTGCTCCTGCTCTTGCATGGACACGGCTTCTCCTCCCCTTGTTTGCGTGCGACCTTTTTGCAGGGCGGAGTTTATCAAGGGGGGCGCGAAGGGTCAAATGGCAAGATTCGGGTCCGGGGAGGTTTCCCCACAGATCACCGCTTTGATCGGCGCGGCTTCAGAGGAGATCTTTTTTCTTCTCTTCAAATTCTTCCTTGCCGATTTCGCCGCGGGCGTAGCGCTTTTTGAGAATCTCCAGAGCGGAGTCTTCCTGCCTTCCCTCCCCGCTTCGGGACTTTTCCGTAAGCCAGCGAACCGCCAGGACAACGCCGGCAATTAGCACCCCCCAGAAGAGAATCATGAACAGGAAACCCAAAAGGCCGCCTCCAAATCCCATGCCTCCCCAACCCCATCCGGGCATCATCGGCATCAAGCCTCCCCTCTTTCGTTATAAAGTCCCATGCACCTTGATACGCTCAATCACACCCCCTCACCTTCGTCCTCTCCCCCTTCAAGGGGGGGGAGAGGATAGAAATTGGGACGGCACTCATCTCGTGGCGGGCACCAGGCACCCCTTGCGCCGGTGATAATAAATCAATCCACCCATCCAGAGAATTCCCAGAGCAGTCGCGACAAGCCCCAAGCTCATCAAGCTGCGCTTATACTCGCTGAAGAAAAGGGCCGCGCCCGTGAACCCCGCCAGCGGCAAAATTTCCGTCAGGTGATGCAGGCAACAGGCCACCATGGCCGTGCCCGAGACTCCGGAACCCGACGTCGCCACCGCGGCGGAAGCTCCCGTCCCCACTACTCCATGCATGGCCCCGCGCAAATACGTGAACAGGGACATCTGCACGCCAAAGCCGCTAACGATGCCCGCCACATAAGGGCCGTCCTCCGCCAGCAGGCTCCGGAGCAAGGCGAAGGTGCGGCCTCCGCCCAGCCATGTGACCCCTACGTAAAAGCCGAGGAGTCCCAGGGAAGCCAGGACACCAATCTTCAAAGAGCGTTTCCACACAGGTGTGACTTGGCCCTGAACCGGCTCTTCAACGGCATCCGTTTTCCGTGCTCCATACCCCAGCCCCTGCAATGTTTCCTCAACCGTTGCGGAGGAGAGCTGTTCCGGATTGTACTCCACTCGGGCCCGGCGGGCGGGAAACTCAACCTTCGCCAGGACAACTCCAGAGAGGCCGGCCAAACCCGCCTCAATTTTGCGGGCACAAGAGGGGCAACTCATTCCCTCGATCTCGAACGTCTGCTCAACGATTCCCATCTCGGGTCTCCTCACCAACGCCTCGGAGAAATTACCACAAGCACGTGGCCTTGATAAAGCAAGTACTGTGCCAAGGAGGTCTTTTCACAATTCACTGCAAATCAAGCCAGACCAGGGAATCAATCCGCCTCTTTCGACATAAGCGGGACCATGTTCGACAATCTCGTCGACGTCAATCAAATTTACCCCCAACCACCCTCAAGGGAAAGGGAAGAAGAGCGGCGCCAAGGGGTAAAGGGCAACATAACATTAGGGTTTGCCCTCGAGCTTGCGGTAAATCGTGCGGCTGGCGATCCCCAGGAGCCGTGCCGCCAGGCTCTTATCCCCTTTTGTCCTCTTGAGAGTTTCTTCGATGAGGCGGCGTTCCACTTCCTCCAGGGGAATCCCCACCGGCACTGTGAAGGATTGCTCCAGGAGACTTTCCTCTTCGCCACCAATCTCCCGAGGGAGATCCTCAATGCCGATGGTCGAACGGCGGGTGAGAATCACGGCTCTTTCCACCACGTTTTCCAGCTCCCGGACATTTCCGGGCCAGTGATGCTGCAAGAGCGCTTTCATGGCCTCGGGAGTGAACCCCTCCAGCTCCTTCCCATTTCTGCGGTTATAAATCTCCAGGAAATAGTGGGCGAGCAAAGGGATATCCTCCCTCCTCCCGGCGCTCCCGCAAGGGCGGGATCTGAATCGTGATCACGTTGATCCGGTAGTAGAGGTCCTCGCGGAATTTCCCTTCCTGGACCGCCTGCAGGAGGTCCCGGTGTGTGGCGGCCACCAGGCGTACGTCCACTTTGATTGTTCGGGTCCCTCCCACCCTTTCGAATTCTCCTTCCTGAAGGACCCGCAAGAGCTTCACCTGAGTCGTAGGGCTCAGGTCCCCGATCTCATCCAGAAAGAGGGTGCCGCCATGGGCAATCTCGAACCGCCCCTCTTTGCGGCTCAGGGCTCCGGTAAATGCGCCCTTCTCGTAGCCGAAGAGCTCCGACTCCAGGAGCGTTTCCGGCAAGGCCGCGCAGTTCACTTTGAGCAAGGGCTTGCTGGCCCGGGGGCTGAGACTATGAATTGCTTCCGCAATGACTTCCTTCCCCGTGCCGCTTTCTCCCAGAATCAAGATCGTGGCGGAACTGGGGGCCACCTGGGCCACGAGGTCCAGGGTGCAGCGCATGGCCGGGCTTGACCCGATGACTTTTCCTTGCTCACGCAGGCCTTTGAGCTGCTCCCGGAGAGCCCGATTCTCACCCAGCAAGCTATGGTGCTCCAGGGCCCGGGTGACGACGCGCTCGAGGTTCAAGCGGCTCACGGGTTTGGTGATAAAGTCGTAGGCCCCTTCCTTCATGGCTTCAACAGCCTGTTCGATCGTGCCATGGCCGGTCAGTATGACAACCTCGGTCTGCGGGAATCGTCGCTTCACTTCCCGCAAGACTTCCATTCCCCCCAGACCGGGCATCTTGAGATCGAGCAGGATCAGTGAAAACGAACCTGCCTGGAGCCTGGCCAGGGCATCGCGCCCGTCCTCGCGGAGCTCGACTTCGTAGCCCTTCTTGCGCAGCACCTTTCCCAGTGCCTCGCGAATTTCCCGGTCATCATCGACCACGAGAATGTGAGTTTGCCGGGCCGTCACGTCTGTTCTCTCGCCGAAGCAACCGGGAAGGAAATCGTGAACGTCGTCCCCCCCGTAGGAGAAGAGTCACACGAAACACTCCCGCCATGAGCTTCAACAATCTGGCGGACGAGGGTGAGACCCAGGCCGGTGCCGTCCTTCTTGGTCGTAAAAAAAGGATCAAAGATCTTTTCTCGCACCTTCTCTGAGATGCCCGGTCCGCTGTCCGAAACTGAGACCTGCACCCCGGGTACCCCGGGTGCCCTTTGGGCGTTGCGGTTGGGTTCCCCTCGAATTCTTAGTGCTCCTCCTGTGGGCATGGCCTCCCACGCATTGCGCAGCAGGTTGAGGAAGGCCAAGCGAATTTGACGGGCATCCAGCAATAGGACGGGTGGCTTCTCGCCCCACTCCTGGGTCACCTGGATCCTGCGGCTGTCGAACTCAGCTTTCGTGAACCGGAGGATTTCTTCCAGAACCTCGGCAAGAGATCCCGGCTCCAGGTTGAGGCACGGCAGCCGGGAAAAGCGCAGATAATCCTCCGTCAATGCGGTCAGGATCTCGATCTGGGCGCGAATGGAGGCCAGGAGCACCTGCGCTTCTCCTTGTAGGCCCTCTGTCGATTCCCGCAGTTCATCTTCCAGCAGTTCCAGGTTGAGGCTCATGGAGGTGAGAGGATTGCGAATCTCGTGGGCCACTTTGGTCGAGAGCTGGCCCACAGCCGCCAGCTTCTCGGAGTTGATGAGCTTGTCCTGGGTTTCTCTCAGGCTCCGCAAGGCTTCTTCCAGTTCCCGGTTCAAGTCCTCCACGCGGCGACGCTGCCGTTTTTCCCGCTCGGACAACAGTCCAATTCCGATCCCCGACAGCAGGAAAAGGGAAAGCCTAAGGGCAAAGTGAGTCCAGTGGACCGGGTTGAACTGTTCCAGGAAGCTGATGACGTACAGAACGGAAGCAGCCAGGGCCGCACTCATCCCCACCGCCAGGCCGAAATGAAGGGCATTGAGCGCGATGAGAACAAAAAAGACCAGGAAGAACTGGC
>JACPSX010000213.1 GCA_016193065.1 Candidatus Tectimicrobiota bacterium
GCCGGTCAGCGCCCTGACAATTTGTGGAGCCCACGACCGGGCTCGAACCGGTGACCTCTTCCTTACCAAGGAAGTGCTCCACCGCCTGAGCTACGTGGGCAACCTCTCTTTCGAGCATTTTCCTAACTGGAGCGGGAAACGGGATTCGAACCCGCGACCCCGAGCTTGGAAGGCTCGTGCTCTAGCCAACTGAGCTATTCCCGCACAACCCAAAAACAGGTGAACAGCCATTAGTGAATCCGGATACGCTACCCTCTTCACCGTTGACTGTTCACGACCAGGAACCATGTTATGGTGGGGAGGGGAGGATTCGAACCTCCGAAGGCTGCGCCGACAGATTTACAGTCTGTTCCCTTTGACCGCTCGGGAACCTCCCCTTTGCAAACTCAAACCCAACCCCTGGAGCTGGCGAAGGGATTTGAACCCCCAACCTGCTGATTACAAATCAGCTGCTCTACCGTTGAGCTACACCAGCAACGCGCTGAATTCCCATGTATAATTACTATGAATCCCCGGAATTCTGCTCTCCCCAGGTACAAATCCATATGTCAGACTGACCATACTAACATAGTATGCGCAGCCGTCAACACTTTTTTTGCCCGCTACGTTGACGCCAGATCTCGTAAAGAATGATGCCGGCAGCCACCCCCACATTCAGGGACGAGACCCGGCCCCTTAGTGGAATAGACAACAGCACATCACAACTGTTCCGCACCCGGAGGCGCAGTCCCTTTCCTTCGCCTCCCAAAACCAGAGCCGTGGCTCGGGAAAAGTCCCATGAATCACAGGGAGACGGCGCACTGGCTTCTGCACCCGCCACCCAAAACCCCTCTTCCTTTAGATAGCGGATCGCCTCGGAGAGGTTCGTCACCTGGGAGATCTTCAGGTATTCCAGGGCCCCGGCGGCGGTCTTGGCAACCACCGGGGAGAGTGGGGCAGACCGCCAAGTTGTCAGGATAACTCCTTGAACTCCAAATGCTTCCGCCGAGCGCAGGAGGGCCCCTAGATTCCTCGGGTCCACAATGGAGTCCAGGAGGACGAGGACCGGGGAAGGGTGTTCCTCCCGCACCTCCCTGACCAGATCCTCCAACCCCCACAGGTGTCTGCGGGCAATTAGAGCGGCCACCCCTTGATGAGATCGCGTACCCGTCAGGAGGTCCAGATCCGTGCGGAGCCGCCGCTGGATCGGAATCCCCCGCTGCCCGGCCATGGCCAGAATCTCCTCCATGGGGGTCCCCCCCCGACCCTCACCAAGAAGGAGTTTTTGTATCCGGCTGTCCTTCGAACGGAGGGCCTCCCGCACCGGTTGAATCCCGTAAATCACTCCCCACTTCCGTCGTCTTTGAGCTTCCACTGGGTCCCCTGAGGGGTATCCTCGAGCACGATCCCCCGGGCCAGGAGGTCGGAGCGGATCTGATCCGCCAGGGCCCAATCTTTGTGGCGCCTGGCCTCCTGGCGCTCCGCAATCTTGCGCTCCACGAATTCCGCGGTGAGCGCGTTTTCCGGTCCCGTACCCAGCGCGGGCTCCCGCACAGCGGCGGACAAATTGCGGAAATATTCCCCCGCTGGGATCGTAAGGATCCCCAAGATCTCTCCGGCTTCCGACAGGGCCTTTCTGGCTTCCCGGAGCACCAGGGCCGAGGGACCGGGTCGATCCGCCAGGGGCCGGGCCAGGAAACGGTTCACAATCCGGACGGTCTCAAAGATCTGGCCCAGCGCCGCGGGAGTGTTGAGGTCATCATCCATGCTCTCCCAGAAGCGGGTAGACATCTCACGGATCAAGCCTAGCGCAGCCCTCTCTTCGCTATCCAATTCCGGGTCTGCTACAGCCGGCGAAGGGGGGCGTTCCAGAAATCGATCCATCCGATCCAGGCATGTATAGAGCCGGTCCAGAGCTTCCCGGCTCTCCCTCAGAGCCTGGATTGAATAGTCCAGGGGGCTGCGATAATGGGTCCCCAGGAGAAAAAGCCGCACGACCTCCCGCCCCAGGAGGGTGTGGCGGCCAAATTGCTGAAACACCTCCCGGATGGTGAAAAAATTCCCCAGAGACTTGGACATCTTCTCCTGGTTCACATCCACGAAGCCGTTGTGGATCCAGTGCCGGACCGTCTGTTTTCCCCATACTGACTCGGATTGGGCAATCTCGTTCTCGTGATGAGGGAAGATCAGATCCTGCCCGCCGCCGTGCAGGTCAAAGGTCTCCCCAAGATATTTCCAGCTCATGGCCGAGCATTCGATGTGCCAGCCGGGGCGACCCGGTCCCCAAGGACTGTCCCAAGCAGGCTCACCCGGCCGGCTCGCTTTCCACAGAGCAAAGTCCAGGGGATCTTCCTTGCGCTCTCCCACTTCCACACGGGCCCCGGCCCGCAGATCGGCGATATCCCTCCCCGAAAGCTTGCCGTATCCCGGAAAGGACTTCACGGAAAAGTAGACATCCCCTCCGGCCACATAGGCGTTGCCCTTGCGGATCAGGGCCGCGATGAGCATACGCATCTCTTCGATATGCTCGGTCGCTCTGGGCTCGATGGTCGGAGGGACAAGCCCCAGGAAGCCCATGTCCCGGGTAAACTCCTCGATGTAGCGCTCGGCGATCTCCCGCCAGGCGACTCCCTCCCGATTGGCCCTGGCAATGATCTTGTCATCCACATCCGTAAAGTTGCGCACGTAGGTAACCTGGTGGTTCCGGCGCAGGTAGCGGTAGATCACGTCAAAGACCACGGCGGAGCGGGCGTGCCCCATATGACACAAGTCGTAGACCGTCACCCCGCAAACGTACATCTTAACGGTGCCCGGCTCGAGGGGGGCCAGCGGCTCTTTTTGCCGTGTCAGTGTGTTATGAATTCGCAGGGCCATAGGAATCCCAGGCTGATCTTAGAATTGCTTTTCGACTAAAAGAGCGCCGGCATGGGCCGCGATCCCGGCCCCTTTCCCCACGAACCCGAGACCTTCAGAGGTCGTGGCCTTGATGCTAATCCGATCCGGGGCAATCTCAAGCACCTCGGAAATTTTGCGGATCATGGCGGGAATGTGGGGAGAAAGACGAGGCGCTTCGGCAATCACGGTACAGTCCACGTTACCGACGCCGTAACCCCGCTTGGCCACAATCTCCCTGATCCGGGACAGGAGTAGGAGGCTCGAGATCCCTGAAAACTGCGGATCCGAATCGGGGAAATGGGTCCCCAGATCTCCGGCCGCGGCGGCTCCCAGCAAGGCATCTCCCAGCGCATGGAGAAGAACGTCCCCGTCGGAGTGCCCCCAAAGGCCCTTCTCGTAGGGGATTTCCACACCACCAATCACCAGCTTACGGCCGCTGGCCAGGCAATGGACGTCGTAACCTTGTCCGATCCTCACGCCCCCTTCTCTTCTCAAGTACTTCTCCCCCCAGAGCAGGTCCTCGGGGGTGGTGATCTTCAGATTGGACGGAGAGCCCGCCACCACCTCCACCGGGTGGTTCAGGCGCTCCACTAAACTTGCCTCATCCGTTCCCAAGACCTGTTCCTCTTGGGCTCGTTTCAGAGCCTCGAGCAGGATCGCCCTGCGAAAGACCTGGGGGGTCTGAGCACACCAAAGCCCCTCCCGAGGGACCGTGCCCAGGCAAATCCCCTGGGGGCTTACGTTCTTCAGGGTGTCGGCCAGCGGGAGGGCGGCAATTGCGGCTCCGGAGCGGGAAGCGGCTTCAAGCGTCCGGATCAGGAGATCCTGGGTCAAAAACGGCCGCACGCTGTCATGGACCAGAACAAACTCACCGTCCGGACGGGTCCTCAGCACTCCGGCCTGAACGGAATCCTGGCGCCTCTCTCCGCCCGGAACCAGGGCGCCCAGCTTGCGCAACGGATACGCCGAAAGGACGTTCTCGCGGCAATAACCGACCCGCTGCGGGGGAACCACAAGGATGATTTCCTCGATCAGCGGGCACTGCTCCAGAGCCAGGAGCACATGGACAAGCACCGGCTTTCCTGCCAAGGGCAAAAACTGCTTTTCGATCCCCCCCCCGAATCGGCTCCCTCGGCCTGCCGCCGGAACAACGGCCGCGGCCCTCACGGGCCGCTTCTCCCCATTTCGTTATTCCTCCTTGCTCCCATTTTCCCGCAGCTTTGTAAAGATCATGCGCCCGGCAGTGGTCTGCAGCACGCTCGTGACGGACACTTCGACGTTCCGCCCGAGAAACTTGCGAGCTCCATCCACCACGACCATGGTGCCGTCGTCCAGATAGGCGACTCCTTGTCCGTACTCCTTTCCTTCTTTGAGGACGTACACCTTCATGATTTCCCCGGGAAGAACGACCGGCTTGACGGCATTGGCCAACTGGTTGATGTTAAGAACGGTCACGCCCTGAAGCTCGGCAACCTTGTTCAGGTTGAAGTCATTCGTTATCACTTTGGCACCCATGGCCTTGGCCAGCTCGATCAGCTTGGCGTCCACTTCCCGGATTTTGGGAAAATCATTCTCGACGAATCTCACCTCCAAGTCGTTGTTTTTCTGGATGCGCTGCAGAATATCGAGGCCGCGGCGTCCCCGGTTCCGCTTCAGTGGATCCGACGAGTCGGCGATATGCTGGAGCTCCTTGAGGATGAACTGAGGGATGATCAGTTCCCCTTCCAGGAAGCCGGTCTCACAGATATCCGCAATTCGTCCGTCAATGATCACGCTGGTGTCCAGAATCTTGTGCCCCTCCTTTTCCGGCTCCCCTTTGAAGAACTGGCGGTAGGTGGAGAGCTCGAATTCCTCGCCTTTCCTGACCCCAATCATAATCCCCAGATAGGCAAAAACGGCGTTGATCAGCATCCGCACCGTCTCTCCGAGAACCGGATGATGGAAGGGGATCAGGAGCAACGAGGAAGTCGCCACATTGGCAGTGAGCAGACCGGCCAACAGCCCCAAGATTCCCCCTATCAGGACCTTGGCGGAAAGCTTGCGCAAACCCACCTCGAGCCCAATGATCACCAACCCCCCGAAAAAGCCCAAAACGGTCCCCAGGTAGTTCGCATGAGGAAGATCAGCCGGAAAGCGCCAGCCCAGGAAGTAGCCCACGGAAGAAGTCAGGATCAGGAGAAGGAAGCGCAAGATAATGTAATGCAGGCGATGGCTTCCCTTAAACTCCGAGCTTTTCCCAGCCATCTTAAAAGCCCCCCTGAAAGAAACCCCACAGGTGATGTGTTAAGACCTTTAAATTTAAAATGTTATCATTCAGAAGGACGATCGTCAACCCGGATCGCCCTGGGAGCGCGGAAAAAGCACCTCCGTGGCTTCTTTAACCGTACGGACTTCTCTGACCTCCAGGGATACGAATCCCTCCTCAAGACGGCGAGCCGGAATCACAGCCCGACAAAACCCCAGCTTTTCCGCTTCTCGAAGCCGGGCCTGCAATTGGGTGACGGCCCGCACTTCCCCGGCCAGCCCCACCTCGCCTAAAATCACTGTGTGGGGATCCACCTCCCGGTCGTGAAAACTCGAGCATAGGGCGATGGCCACCCCGAGATCCACTCCGGGCTCTTCTACTCGCAAGCCTCCCGCCACATTAATGAAGACGTCGCTCCCCTGCAGAGGGTAGCCCAGTCTCTTTTCCAGAACCGCGATTAAAATCGCCACGCGCTGCGGGTCGACCCCCGTAACCGCACGTCGCGGGACCGCCGTATTGGTGGGGGACACCAGGGCCTGGATTTCCAAAAGCAGAGGCCTTGATCCTTCCATGCTGGCGGTCACCACGGAACCTGAAGCACCGGCTGGTCTCTCGGCTAAAAAGGCACTGGAAGGATTCAGGACCTCCCTCAGGCCACCGGAGACCATCTCGAAAATCCCCACCTCATTGGTCGACCCGAAGCGGTTCTTTACCGCCCGCAGGACCCGAAAAAGGTGGGTTTTGTCCCCCTCAAAGTAAAGCACCGTATCGACCATGTGTTCGAGAACCCTGGGACCCGCCAGTGAGCCGTCCTTGGTCACGTGGCCAATCAGAAAAACCGAAAGACGAGATTTTTTGGCCAGTTCGACCAGGTGCGCCGCGCTCTCTCGAACGGATGGAATCAATGACGACGGCAGAGAGCTCCCGTTCTTGGACCCGTTCGAGGACACGCTGCAGACAGGTCTCGTAGAGGAGCAGGAGTCCTTCTCCTTTGAGTCCCAGGCGATCCCCTCGACCCCGGACCTGCTCCAGTGACTCCTCCCCGGTCACGTAGAGGACGGTTCCCTGGCGGGCCAGTCCTCCCACCGCTTGCAGAAGAAGGGTAGACTTGCCAATCCCCGGATCGCCGCCAACGAGCACCACCGATCCCGGCACAACTCCCCCGCCCAAAACCCGATCCAGTTCGGCAATCCCGGTCCCAAGGCGAGGGTAACGGGCGAGATCGATATCGCTCAGAGGGACGGGAAGTTCAGAAGAAGGAGGCGGACGCAGTTTGTGATCCTGCGACCCGGAATAGCTCTGACGCTCTTCTACCAGCGTGTTCCAATGCCCGCAGTCCGGGCAGCGGCCCAACCACTTGGGCGCCTGGTAGCCGCACTCCTGGCATACGTAGACAGCCCTAAATTTCATGCTTGAGGAGAGGGGATTGCCCCTCGAACAGCCAAGAACAAGCCCCGCAACTGGAGAATCAGACCGCGGTGCATGCCAGAGGCGTGAAGTGAGGATTGAGATCGGAAGGATCTGCTGACGGCAGTTTGCGCCTGGAACCGAAACGAACGGTTGCGAAGAAGACCAGCACTAGAAACCAACGGACTCTCTGAACCCTGGGGCACGATACTCGCCACTCTTGCCCCCATGCTTGTAGACCAAACGGACCTCCGAAACGGTGATGCCGCGGTCGACGGCCTTGCACATATCATAGATCGTCAAGCCAGCTCCCATGACGGCACACAACGCTTCCATTTCCACCCCCGTGGGTCCGACGGTCTTCACCCTGGCTTCGATATCGATCCGACAATCCTCCTCATGCAGGGTAAACCCCATTTCCACTCCCGTCAAAGATAAGGGGTGGCACATGGGAATGAGATCCGCGGTCTTTTTTGCCGCCAGAATGCCAGCCACCTGCGCCACCCCCAGGACATCCCCCTTCTCGATGCGGCGGTCCTGAATGCGGCGAAACGTTTCCGGACTCACCCGCACTGTGCCTCGGGCTACGGCCACTCGTTGGGTGCTCTTCTTGGCAGTTACATCCACCATGCGCCCGCGGCCCGCCGGGTCAAAATGGGTAAGCCCTTGCTTTGCCATAAGTTGCAAACCTTCCTGCGGGAGTATTAACCACCCAAACCGGCAAAGTCAAACATAAAGTTTCCCGACGTTGGTAGCATGTGAAATGTCCGCCTGTTCGTTGACACCACCGAAAAGTCGTGTTAAAAGGGCGCAACAGTTCCGCGGGGAATTTGGCGCGCCTTATGGACGAGATAAAGGCTGCTTTGATTTCCGATGTGGGCCCGATTACCATCGGCCACGCCTCCGATTTCACCCACTACACAGGTTGCACGGTGATCCTCTGTGAACAGGGGGCTGTCGCTGGAGTCGAGGTGCGAGGGTTGGCCAGCAGCACCCGCGAGTTGGACGCCCTATCAGCCCACCACCTCGTGGACAAGATCCATGCCCTTCTCCTGGCAGGAGGAAGCGCATTCGGGCTGGAAGCGGCTTCCGGAGTGATGGACTACCTGGAAGAAAAGGGGATTGGATTCCAGACCAGCACGGGCCCCGTACCGATCGTCCCCTGTGCCATCCTCTATGACCTGAACTTCGCTTCCCGACAGGGCAGGCCCAACCGGGCCATGGGGTATGAGGCTTGTCTAAACGCGGCTGCAGCCCCCCCGCAAGAGGGGAGTATAGGGGCGGGCACCGGCGCCACCGTGGGGAAGCTTTTTGGCATCAAGCGGGCCACCAAGGGAGGATTGGGGGTCGCGTGCTATCAAATTCCGGACACGAGCGTTCTGGTGGGGGCTATGGCCGCGGTAAACGCTTTCGGAGACGTCCTCGACCGACGCACGCGGGAAATACTTGCGGGCGCCCGCTCCGCGCCGGACAGCCACCGCTACGTGGACACCGCCCGGGAAATGATGCGAGGGGTCACCCGCACAGACTTCGCCAACACCCACACCACCCTGGGGGTTATTGTGACCAATGCCGCCCTCGACAAAAGGGGGGCTACCATTCTGGCCCGCCTGGCCTCCAATGGGTTGGTGCGGGTCAGCTCTCCTGCCTCCACAACATTTGACGGGGATGTAGTCTTCGCTCTCTCCGTAGGAAATCTTTCCGCCGATATCAACGTCCTCGGTGTGGTGGCCGCCGAGGCTCTCTCCGAAGCAGTCAACCGGGGAGTGCGCACAGCGGACGGCTTCGGAATTCTCCCCTCGCATCTGGAAATCGCCGGCCAGCAGGGAGCAGAGAAGAAATGAACTGGCTTGACATCATCCTACTAATCATACTGGGATTCGGCGTCTTCAAAGGCCTACGGGCGGGGTTTTCGGGACAGGTGGTCTCACTGCTGTCGCTCGTGGTCGGCTACGTAATTGCGAGCAAGGCCCAACAATGGGGGGCCAACCAACTGACAACCATCTTTGAAAGCGAAACGGGATCCCGGATATTGGCCTTTTTACTCCTCTTTGGCGTGGGTTATCTGGCGACGCACTTTGCCGTTGGCCGATTATTGGAAAAACTTTTGGGAAACCGCCTCTCTCTGGGAAATCGAATTGCCGGAGGGGCCATTGCCCTGATGAAGACTTCAATCATTCTTTCCTTCCCCCTGATCATCTGGATCCTTTTCATGCCCGAGTCCTCCTTTTCATCTCTAGCCCACTCCAGAGTTCGCCCGTATCTCAAGCCGGCACTTGGGTTTACCCTGAAATTTCTGCCTGAAGATCTCAAGGAAGCATACGATAAAAGAGTCGATGATCTGGAAACCGAAAAGTTTCCGGAGACGAAGCAGAAGAAGGGCGACAAAACGGAACCTGGGGCTGAAAAACCGCTTCAAGAGCGCGAAACTCATCAACTTAAGGATCGCCGGAAGGTCGAAAAGCTCATCGAACAGTAACGCGGACGGCGGAGGCGGCCGCCCATAGGAAACAGGACTGGTTTGGTTGAGCAAATCCTGCGGGGCGACCAGTGCGAGAGCGGGCAGGAGGAGGCAATTGTCACAATGAACCTGAATATGAAGGTCCTCATCGTTGACGATTTCTCGACCATGCGGAGGATCATGAAAAACCTGCTGCGCCAGATCGGTTTCACCAACATTCAGGAAGCCGATGACGGCACCACCGCTCTGCAACTGCTCAAGACGGACCCCGTGGACCTGGTTATTTCCGACTGGAAAATGCCCAAGATGAGCGGCCTCGACCTCCTGAAAGCGATCCGGGGGGACAACCAACTGAAAGCGATCCCGGTCCTCATGGTCACTGCCGAGGCTAAAAAGGAAAACATCGTCGAGGCGGTTCAGGCGGGAGTGAACAATTACATTGTCAAACCCTTCACAGCCGAGACGCTGAAAGAGAAGCTGGAAAAAGTGCTCAACCCTTAAGGGACACTGAGAACCGCATTGTCGATCAGACGGGACTTTCCTACAAACGCCGCCAGGGCCAGCAAGGTGTCCCCCTGCAGCAGGCTCACCTCCTCCAGGGTTTCCGGATCACACAGCACGACATAGTCAATCCGCACCTGGGGTTGCTGCGAAATCATCTCCTTCACCACGGCCAGAATTGTTTCCGGTCTCCGTTCCCCCTCATCGATCAGTTCCTGGGCTCGCCGCAATGAGCGGTTCAGGGACAAGGCGGACTGTCTCTGCCGCGGGCTCAGGTAGACGTTGCGCGAGCTCATGGCCACTCCATCGGGATCCCGCACGGTCTCCACACCCACGACTTCCAGGTCCCAGTTGAGATCCGCCACCATGCGCTTGATCACCAGAAATTGCTGGTAGTCTTTCAGTCCAAAGTAAGCCCGCTGGGGCTGGACGATGTGGAAGAGCTTGCCAACCACCGTGGCAACTCCCCGGAAGTGCCCCGGACGAGACTCACCGCAGAGCTTGTCGGTAATGCCTTCCACGTGGACCGAGGTGCGGGACCCAGGAGGGTACATGTCCTCGGCACGGGGGCAGAACAGGACGTCGACCCCCACGGAGGCGGCCTTCGCCGCATCTCCTTCGGGATCCCGTGGGTAGGAGGCCAGGTCCTCGCCGGGACCGAACTGGGTTGGATTGACAAAGAGGCTTACGACCACCAGATCGGATTCCTGTCTGGCCCGGGTCATGAGCCGCAGGTGGCCGTCGTGGAAATAGCCCATGGTGGGCACGAAGCCGATGGTTTTCCCCTCCCGGCGCGCCCGGCGGGCCGCAGCGATCATGTCCTGGATCTCGACAATTCGCTCCATGATCCCCACCACCTTATTGGAAGCTGTGCTCGCCGCCGGGGAATACGCCCCCCTCGACCTCTTCCCGGTAGCGGTTGACGGCCTCCAGGATAATCTCTTCCAGGTTCACGTAGCGCTTGACAAACTTCGGAACCAACTTCCCGTAAAGCCCCAGCAAGTCGTAGCAGACCAGAACCTGCCCGTCGCAGTGAGGTCCGGCACCGATTCCGATGGTGGGAATGCGGAGATGCTCGGTGATGCGGGCCGCCAAGGGACTCGGTATCCCCTCGAGCACCAGGGAAAAGGCCCCAGCCTCCTCCACACAGCGGGCGTCCTTCAACAAGCGTTCCTCAGCTTCCGTTCCCCGGCCCTGAATCTTGTAGCCTCCAAAGGAGTGGATCGATTGGGGGGTGAGGCCGATGTGGCCCATCACCGGGATGCCGGCCTCTACCATCGCGTGGATTTGTTCCTGAACCCGCTCTCCGCCTTCCAGTTTGACCGCCTCCGCCCCGCCTTCTTGAATGAGGCGGCCGGCGTTCCGCACGGCCTCAGCAACCGAGATTTGATAGGTCAGAAAAGGCATATCGGCCACCACCAGAGCGGCGCACCCCGAACGCGCCACGGCGGCCGTGTGCCGGATCATGTCCTCCAGGGTCACCGGCAAGGTGGTTGGATATCCGAGGACGACCATCCCCAGGGAATCCCCGACCAGGAGGACGTCCACTCCGCCCTGATCCAGGATGCGGGCAAAAGAAACGTCGTAAGCGGTCAGCACGACAATCTTCTTCCCGGCCTCTTTCTTTTGCTGCACGGTGCTCACGGTTACCTTCTTCCGCGACATCCGGACCTCCTCTTCAAACAGGTTCCCCAATAAACCAGGAAAGCCTTCCAGCGCTCGACCGGAAGGCATTGTTTGCTGCCCGGCGCCAACCCACGGGTCCGGAATTCCGCGCAGCCCATCCTTGCCACCGGAACAGACCCTGGCTAACGGGATCCGAGCGGGATATCGTATTCGGTCCCTTTCTTCATCTTATGAATCTTTGCGATCAGGTCTTGCAGGTCCTCGGTCTGGTTCACGAAATCGATCTCGCTGGTGTTGATCACCAGCAAAGGGGTCTCACGGTAGTGGAAGAAAAACTCATTATACGTGCGGCTGACCGCTTCCACGTATTCCACGGCTATCCCGCGTTCATACTCCCTGGACCGGGACCGGATCCGTCTTAGCAAGACCTCTAGTTCTGCCTGCAAGTAAATGACCAGGTCAGGCTTGGGAACACGGGGCTCGAGCAATTGGTAGACCTCATCATAGAGTTTTAGCTCCTTATCGTCAAGCGTGACCGAGGCAAAGATCCGGTCCTTGACGAAAAGGTAATCGCACACGGTGGTTTGCTGAAAGAGCTGGTGCTGGACCAGTTCCTCTTGCTGGCGAAACCGGCTCAACAGGAAAAAGATCTGAGCCTGGAAGGCATAGCGCACCGGGTCCCGGTAAAAATCCTCGAGGAAAGGGTTTTTCTCGGCCACTTCCAGGACCGTATGAGCCTGGAAGGCATCCCCCAGAAGACGAGCCAGGCTGGTCTTGCCCACGCCGATGGGCCCTTCGATGGCAATGTAGCGGGTCTCAGATGCCACAGGCAGCGTCCTCGCGCAGCTTTTCCACTTGCTGGGCAGTCCCCAGAGCGGCCAGATACGCGGCAAAGGGGACGCCCGTCTCCGGGTGTTTCCCGTCAGGATCCACTTCCAGCAGCGGGATGAGCACGAAACGCCGCTCCGTCAATCTGGGATGAGGCACCTGGAGTCCCCCGCCCTCGTAGACACAATCGCCGTACAAGAGCAGATCCAGATCGACGAGGCGCGGACCCCAGCGCACCGCCGGCGCGCGCCCCATATGCGCCTCGATGCTTTTGAGAGCCTTCAGCACCTCCGTGGGCCCGAGGGCCGTTTGGATCCGGACGACCCCATTGACAAACCAAGGCTGCAACGGACCGCCGACGGGCTCCGTGCGATACAGAGAGGAAACCTGCAGAACGTGGAAATCTTTCGCTTGTTGCAGAAGGCAGACTGCCTGCCGGCAATTGGCTGCCGGCTCGTCCAGGTTGGAACCGATCCCCACCGTGGCAACAGGCATGCTCAGATTCGAAGCTTCCGGATCCGCTCCACGGCCTCCTGAAGCCGCTCCTCGGAAACCGTCAGTGTGAACCGGATAAACCCCTCTCCATAGGAACCGAAACCCACACCCGGGGTACTCACGATGGCTGCCTCCTGCAAGAGGTGGGCGCAAAACTCCACGGAGCGGACTCCCTGGGGAAGAGGAACCCAGAGATAAAACGTGGCCTGGGGTTTCTCCACCTGAAATCCCGCCCGCTGCAGCCCGTCCACGAGAACATTGCGGCGCCCGGTGTAGATCCTTCGCACTTCCTCCAGCTCCTCCGCAGGACCCAGAAGAGCGGCAATGCCGGCCTCCTGAACCGCCTCGAAGAGCCCCGAATCCAGATTCGCCTTGACCGCTGCCAGGCCGGAGAGGATCTCCCGGTTGCCCACCGCAAAGGCCGCCCGCCAGCCGGTCATATTGAAGGTCTTGGAAAAGGAATGGAACTCAATCCCGACCTCTTTCCCTCCCTCAACCTGCAGGAGGCTCGGAGCCTTGTATCCATCATAGGACATCTCGTTATAAGCCGCGTCATGGCACAGGATCAGATGATTACGGCGGGCAAACTCGACGGATTCCCGGAGAAACTCCACAGGGGCCACGGCAGCCGTGGGGTTGTTCGGGTAGTTGAGGAAGAGCATTTTTGCTTTTTTCAGATCCGCCGGGTCGATCCGGGAATAATCGGGCAGGAAGCGGTTTTCCCTGCGCAGAGGTATGAGCACGGGATGGCCGCCGGCCAGAACCGTTCCCGAATAATAAACAGGATAGCCGGGATCCGGCACCAGCACCACGTCCCCGGGGTTCACGAAGGCCAGAGGAATGTGGCCAATCCCCTCCTTGGAGCCCAGCATGGAGATGATCTCGCCATTCGGGTCCAGAGTGACCCCGTATCGCTTCTGGAACCAGGTCGCCACCGCCTGCCGGAAGCTCTCCATGCCTGCATAGGAAGGGTAGCGATGATGAGACGGGTCCGCCGCAGCCTCCTGCAGGCGCTTTACGATGTGCGGGTACGTCGGCAGATCGGGGTCCCCGACTCCCAAATCAATGATGTCGGCCCCTTTTGCCTGAGCCTCCTTGCGCATGCGATCGATCTCGGCAAAAAGGTAGGGGGGAAGTTGATTGAGTCGTTCAGCCCGGGCAAAAGAAGCTGCGGCCACGGAATCCTCCTTTTAGCGCTTGAGTCCCAACACGTCCTGCATATCATAGATTCCCGGAGGCTGGCCCACAACCCACTGGGCCGCTCTGAGGGCTCCCCAGGCAAAGGTGTCCCGGCTGTGAGCCCGGTGCACCATCTCCAGCCGCTCCCCGGGGCCCGCCAGGACCACCAGGTGCTCACCCACCACGTCCCCGGCGCGCACGGCGTGCACTCCAATCTCTGCTGAAGTTCTCTCCCCGGTGATCCCACGGCGCCCGAAGATTCCGCTACCCGGCCACGGGCGCTGCAAGGCACCAGCGACCACCTGGGCCAAACGCAAGGCCGTCCCGCTGGGAGCATCTTTCTTTAGACGGTGATGGATCTCGACAATTTCCACATCATATCCTTCTCCCAGAGAGGCAACGGCCTCTTCCAGAAGACGGTACAGCACGTTGACCCCCAGGCTCATGTTGGGGGATTTCACGAGGCGGGCTCGGGAAGCCAGGCTTTCAATCTCCTTGTCCTGTTCCGGCGAGAACCCCGTGGTGCCAATGACCATCGC
>JACPSX010000214.1 GCA_016193065.1 Candidatus Tectimicrobiota bacterium
CGTCCACATACTTGCAGACTTTGTCGAGGGAGGCGTAGGCATCCAGCAGGAAATCATCCATTCCCAGAGGGTAGTTGTAGAGAACCCGAATCCACCGCAGGCCCTCGATTTGATTTAACTTTTCCAGGAGTTCCGCCAGGCCGATCTCTCCTCGCGCGTCTTTCCCGTAATAGTTGATGTCCTGGGCAATCAGGTTGATCTCTCGCACCCCCTGATCTGCCAATCTCCGCGCTTCCTCAAGGATCACGCCAGCCGGGCGGCTGCGGAAGCGCCCCCGGATTTGCGGGATGACGCAGAACGTGCAGGGCCGGGAACACCCCTCGGCGATCTTGAGGTAAGCCGTGTAGGATGGGGTGGCCAGGACCCGGGCCAGGGGCTTTTCATAGGCCATCAGGTGATGAGAGTACACCTCGCGCCGGCCGTTGCCGTTTCCCACCAGTTCCGCGATCCGATCGTACTCGTTGGTTCCCAGGAAGAGATCCACCTCCGGGAGTTCCCGGGCCAGTTCCCCCTTGTAGCGTTGCGAGAGGCAGCCGGTCACCACGATCTTTTGGCACGCACCTGATTCCTTGAGCCTTGAGACCTGCAAGATAGCGTCGATGGACTCCTTCTTGGCCGCTTCAATGAAGCCGCAAGTGTTCACAACGATCACCTGGGCCTCCTCGGTGCTCGAGGTAAGCTCGTAGCCCACCTCGGTGAGCTTGGCCAGCATGATCTCGGAGTCGACCAGATTCTTGGGGCATCCCAGGGAGACCAGGGCCACCTTTTCCGTTGATTTTTCCGGCATTGTCGTTGATTTTCCCCCCGGCAAATACGGGAAATCCCTGCGCAACGAACTATTACCAGCCGGGCTCCCCCCTGTCAACGTCTTTCGCTGCCCAGAGCGGGCTTGCCCCGGATGGATCCCCCCGTTATAATCACGTGACCCTATGGTTGCGGACACCGGGTCTCGTTGATAACCTTGCTGGACCGGGTCAGGGTGTTTCTTCCAGAGAGCCTCTGGCCGATTTAGGGGAGCCGAATGGAATGCAAGCATCCGCATCAGGGAAGGGGTGGAAGAGGGATGATTACCCCGGAGGAAATTAAGGGGATTTTGGAGAGGGAAATCCCCGATTCGGTCGTGGAAGTCGGGGATATGACGGGGGGCGGGGATCACTTCCAGGTGATCGTGGTCTCCCCCGAATTTGAGGGCAAGAGGCTGGTGCAACAGCACCAGTTGGTTTACAAGGCGCTCGGGAAAGTCCTGGATGGAGATGCCATCCACGCCCTGGCTTTGAGAACGTACACCCCGGAGGCCTGGCAGGGTGCTCTCTGAGCGGCGCCACGGGATTCGCACGAATCAAGAACCAGACACTCTTGGAAGAGGGAAAAATCATGGCAAGTGACGTGATGGAAAGAATCAAGTCGGACGTGGAAGGGAACAAGATCATCCTCTACATCAAGGGGACCAAAGAAATGCCCATGTGCGGTTTTTCCGCGGCCACAGTGGGTCTGTTTCAGTCCCTGGAGGTTCCCTTCAAGACGGTCGATGTTCTGGCGGATTCGGAGATCCGGGAGGCCATCAAGGAGTACACGAACTGGCCCACGATTCCCCAAGTGTTCATCAATGGGGAATTCATCGGGGGTTGCGATATCGTCCACGAAATGCACGAGAGGGGGGAACTGGAGCCTCTGGTAAAAGCTGCTGTCGGCGGTAAGTAGCCTCACACCCGATTCCAGAACAGGAAGAGGCCCTGGAGTTGTGAAAAGCTCCGGGGCCTTTTCGTTTTCGGGGATCTTGATTTCTAAATCACATAGCGGTTGGCCTTTTCCCGAAGATGCCACCCTACTGCAACGCACAGAGGAGATTGACAGGGAAGAGATTGGGTAAGTACTATGGGCATGCATTCATCGCATTTTGCTCTCGTCATCTTGAAATGGAGGGAGAATGATCTACGCCTCTGCGCCAACCCGCATCGATTTCGCGGGCGGAACCCTGGATATTCCTCCGCTCTATCTCTTTGTTTCTCCCTGTTACACGATCAACCTGGCCATTGATCTCAAAGCGAAGGTCACGCTGAAGCGACGCCGGAATCAAAAGATCCACTGGGTTTCCAGGGACCAAAGGGTAAAGGCCTCTTGGGCGTCCTCGCGCTCCGTTACCTGGCGCGGCGCTCCTTTCCAGGAGCTCATGGGACGCCTGATCCGATCCTTCGACCCTCTGCCGGGCTGCGAAATGGTCACCGACTGTGCGGCCCCGGCCGGAGCAGGGACCGGAGGCTCTTCGGCCCTGACGATTGCCGCCACCGCTGCCCTCACCACTTTGAAAGGGGAGCGGTTTTCCAGTCGCGGAGCCCTGATTGAATACGCCAAGGGGATCGAGACCCAGGCCATCCACGTCCCCACGGGTTACCAGGACTACATTGCGGCTGTTTACGGAGGGGCAAGCCTCATTGAGTTCTCGGTAGAAGGAGTGAAGCGCCGCCCCCTGGCCAGCCGCTCCTTCCTGAAAGAACTGGAGAAACACTTGTTGCTGGTTTATATGGGCAAGCCGCGCTTCTCCGGAGCGAATAACTGGGAGCTGTTCCGGCGCTACTTTGACCGGGACCGCAAGGTGAACCGCTTTTTCCACGACCTCCGGGACAACGCCATCGTTATGAAGGAGGCTTTCGAACAGGAAGACATCCCTGCTGTCGCCCGGGGTCTCGACCGGGACTGGAAGACCCGCAAGCGCATGCTGCCGGCCATGACCACCCCGGCCATCGAGCGCTGGATTCAGGAAGCTCGCCGCCAGGGGGCGATGGGGGCGCGGGTGTGCGGAGCGGGAGGCGGCGGTTGCCTGGCCATGATCATCGATCCCGATCAGCGGGCGCAACTCCACGCTCTGGCCGAGTCACACGGAGTCCGAGTGCTTCCGGTAAAGATCGTCCATCACGGCCTTCGGGTGAAACGGATGGAGTGAGAGTTTGCGCACGGAGGGTCAGTACAAGGAGGCAACGAACCCTGAGTCCTCCAGTTGTTTCACCAGGCTCGCGTCGATAAACTCTTCGGGTTTCGCCTGGCGCGCTTTAGGTTCCTGTTCCTTCACAAAGTCCAGGACCGTTTGAATGGCCTCCGGATGCGGAATGGGGGCCTTGTTCAGGTAGGTTTCAATAAATATCTTGTAGCTGTACTCCAGGATCTCGTCGTCCTTGACCCTCGTGTACTTGGACATGACGCTCTTGGTGAAGGCCTTATCGCGCTTGGCCCTTGCGATCCCCGCCACGTACCCCTTCAAGAAATCCAGGACGAGACTCCGATCTCTCTGGATCAGCTTCTGGGAGCCCAGGAGCAAGGACTGGTCGTAGGGGATGTTCAAAGTTCCCAGGTCCACCAGAGCATTGAATCCCCGCTTTTGGACTTGCAGGTTCAGGGGGGCGGGAAGATAGCCGCCCTGGATCTGCCTGCTCTGCATGGCCGCGAAGGCTTCCGGAATCCCTCCCATCTGGCGGATCGCCACGTCGGTGTTTGGATTGAGTCCCAGGCGCTGCAGGGCCATCAGGGTTCCCAGATGAGGTGTGGTGCCAAAGCGGCTAATCCCCAGAGTCTTCCCCTTCAGGTCGGCCGCCGTCTTGATCTCGGGAAGCACCATCAAGGAGGCGACAAACGTGTAGGTGTGGGTGGCGATGGCGACCACGCTGCCTCCGCTCAAGCGGGCTCTCACCAAGGATTCTCCGGAGGACATGGTAATCGGGGCTTCGCCAGCCAGCAGGACAGCCACCGCTTTGGAGCCTCCGGCAATATAGGCTAAGGTTACGTTGACCCCGTACTTGGCGAAGGACTGGGATTCCTGGGCGACCCACAGGGCGGTGAAAGCGCCGCTGGTGGAAGTGAAGGAGGCTGTAATGGACTTCTCCCCGTACGCCCGGGCGGATGGAGCCAAAATCAGGAGTGCGGCAAACCAAAACACGGGCACGTTTGACAGGACCTTTAGACACTTTCCCATCATGATGTTTTCCCCCCCTGGCGGCCAGATCTTCAGCACTGTGTCCGGGAGACTAAGGCACCCGGCACCCGGGTGTCAACGGGAATTTCCCGTGAACCCGGCTAAAGGGATTCGCTCTGCCCCGAGATGAAGCGCTCCACCATGTCCCGCGCCTGCACGTCGGTGAGCTGCCGGGGGGGATGCTTCATGAAGTAAGAGGATACGCCCTGAAGAGCGCCGGAGACGCCCCGGTCCAGGGCCAGTTTGCAGCAGCGGATGGCGTCAATCGTCACGCCTCCGCTGTTGGGAGAATCCTCCACGGAGAGCCGCAGCTCGAGCTCGATGGGGATGTCCCCGAAGATTCGCCCTTCCATGCGGATGAAGGCGACCTTGTTGTCCTTTTGCCAGGGGACATAATCGCTGGGGCTGATGTGGATGTTCTGGGCATCGAGGGGAACTTCGAGCTGGGATTGGACCGCCTCGGTCTTGGAGACCTTTTTGAACTTCAGGCGGCTGCGGTTGAGCATGTTGAGAAAATCCGTGTTTCCCCCCGTGTTGAGCTGGTAGGTGCGGTCCATTTTCACCCCGCGGTCCGAGAAGAGCTTGGTCAAGACACGGTGGGTGATGGTGGCTCCGAGCTGGGACTTGACGTCATCTCCCACAATGGGGAGGCCGGCTTCCCGGAAGCGGGACTCCCAGGGGGGGTCTGAAACGATAAAGACGGGAATACAATTGATCAGGGCGACCCGGGCCTGCAGGCAGCATTCCGCGTAAAACCGCGACGCCTCCTCGGATCCCACGGGGAGATAGTTGACCAGAATCTTGGCACCGCTCTTCTTCAGTTCGGAGACGACGTCGCACGGCGGCATGTCGGAGGGTACGAAGACCCGATCCCGGGGAAACTCCTTCATGTGATCGGAATAGCCGTCCAGGATGTGGCCCATCTGCACCGTGACCCCCTTGTGGGGTACCTGGGGGAAGAAGACCTTCGTGCAGTTGGGAGGCGCGAAGATGGCCTCGCTCAGGTCCCGGCCCACCTTGCGCTGGTCGATGTCGAAGGCAGCCACCACCTCGATGTCCTCGGGTTGGTAACCTCCAATCTCGCGGTGCATGAGGCCCACAGCATCCTGGGGGTTTCCGTTCCGGTAGTATTCAATGCCCTGAATGAGTGCGCTGGCACAATTCCCTACCCCGACAATCGCAATCTTAATCTTGCTTCCCATCACTCTCTCCTCCTTTGGTCGAAGCTCGCCCAGGAAGCACGGAGTGAAGTTGCCTTGTGCTGAAGGTCGGTCAATTTGGATCTGGAATCATCCCGCCCGGCGGTTCATAGGTCCTGTCAATCGGGTAGAAACAAACGCATGAGAACCTTTTCACCCCATGAGATCAATTTGATCATAATACAGCCGCGCCCTTAATTTCAACGATATTTTGCCCTTACGGGGAGGTCTGGGGGGCCAGTCCCAGATCTGCGGCAATCCCGCTCATGGCCTGGATGACGAAGGCGATGTGCTCGTTCAAATCGACGCCGAGATCCGTAGCTCCCTGAACGATATCTTCCCGGTTCACGGAGCGGGCAAATGCTTTGTCTTTCAGCATCTTGCGCACCGAAGGGGGATCTACTTCAGCCAGGCTCTTGCCGGGCTTGACGAGGGCCACGGCCACAATGAAGCCCGCCAGCTCATCGACCGCAAAAAGGGTCTTGTCCAGCAAACTCAGGCAGGGGACTCCCAGATACTCGGCGTGGGCCTTGATGGCGTAAATCATCTCCTCCGGATAGCCCTGCTCCTGCAGGATCCCGACCCCCACCATGGGGTGTTTGTCGGGGGTGGGGTTTTGCTCGTAGTCGAAGTCGTGCAGGAGGCCCGTGATTCCCCAGAGTTCTTCGTCTTCTCCGAACTTGCGGGCATAGGCCCGCATGGCGGCCTCTACAGCCAGGGCGTGCTTTCGCAGGTTCGGGGTTTTTGTGTAGGTGTAGAGCAGGTCCAGAGCCTGCTGCCGGGTTTTCATGCCCACAGGATACCACACGATTCCCTTCGCAAACAGAGAGGCCGGACGGGATCGGGGAGTTACGGAAGTGTAACCATCCCGGGCTCTGTGCTATGATCAGGACATCATGATACACCTACCCTCCGGACAAAATAAGGCAAGAGCGGAGAAGGTCTCCCTGTTCGTCACCTGCCTGGTGGATTTGCTCTTTCCCGAAGTGGGTTTGGCGGCAACCCGGGTCCTGGAGCGCCTGGGAGTCGCAGTGGACTTTCCACCCGGACAGACCTGCTGCGGCCAGCCAGCCTACAACAGCGGCTTTCACCGGGATGCCGCTCGCGTGGCCCGCCATTTCATCGAGGTCTTCGAGAACAGCGGGGCCATCGTGGCCCCATCGGGCTCCTGCGCTTGCATGGTCAAAGAATACTATCCCAAGCTTTTCGCGGGGGATCCTGTCTGGGAAGGCAAGGCGCGGGCCCTTTCCCACCGGGTTTTCGAGTTTTCCCAGTTTCTTGTGGACCGGCTGGGTGTCCGCGATCTGGGTGCTCGCTACCCGGGCAAAGTCGCCTATCACGACTCCTGCCATTTACTGCGGGGGTTAGGGGTCAGGGAACAACCGCGGCAACTTCTCCGAGGGGTTGCTGATCTGGAACTCGTGACCCTGGAGCGCTCGGAGCAGTGCTGCGGGTTTGGGGGTTCCTTCGCCGTCAAATTGGGCTCCATCTCCGAGGCCATCGCCGACGAGAAAATTGCCCACCTGGAGCGCTGCGGCGCCACGACACTGACGGCCTGCGATATGGGCTGCCTCATGCATCTGAGGGGGCGTCTGAGCCGTCGAAACAAATCGATCCGTACGGTTCACCTGGCCCAGATCCTGGCCGGGTCCAATGGAGTTGACCGGGGGGAGACACATGGCTAACCGGATCCCCGATCTCCTGCTGCGCTCCGAGCGAGCCATTTCGGACTCTCAACTGCAGCGCGCGATTGATTTTGCCACCTCCCGGCTGCGGGATCACCGCGCCAAGATCATGCCCCGGATGAAGGGGTGGGAGGAGATGCGAGAGCAGGCCCGAGAGCTTCGCCTCCACACTCTCGCTCACCTGGACGAGTACCTGGAAGCCCTGGAGCGCAAGGTCATGCAGCGGGGCGGGCACGTCTTTTGGGCTCGCGATGCCGGGGAGGCCACCCAATACATCATCGAGCTGGCCAGCCGCCGCAGGGTGCGCGATCTGGTCAAGACGAAGTCCATGGTGACCGAGGAAATCGGTCTCAACAAGAGCCTCGAACAAAACGGCATTCACCCGGTCGAGACAGACCTGGGGGAATATATCGTGCAGTTGGCCGGAGAAACCCCATCCCACCTGATTGCTCCGGCTTTTCACAAGAGCAAAGAGCAAGTGGCCGAGATCTTTTCCCGCCATTTCGGTACCTCGATCCCGGCCGAGGTGAAGACGATCATGGGAGTGGCCCGGAAGGAGCTGCGCGGGAAGTTTCTTGCAGCACCCATGGGGATCACCGGGGCAAACTTTGCCGTGGCTGAAACGGGAACCCTGGTGCTCGTCACGAACGAAGGAAATGGCAGGCTCACTTCCTTTCTTCCCCCCATTTTGGTCAGCATCCTGGGAATGGAGAAAGTGGTCCCCCGTCTTGCGGACCTGGAGCTGCTCTTGAATCTCCTGGTTCCCAGCGCCACGGGGCAGCGCTTGACCACCTATGTCTCTCTTTTAAGCCCGCCCCGGGGCCCTCACGAGACCCGGGGACCGCAGGAGTTCCACCTCATTATCCTGGACAACGGGCGCTCCTCGATTTTGGGCGGACCTTTTGCGGACATCCTGACCTGCCTGCGCTGTGGAGCCTGCCTGAACGTCTGCCCGGTCTACCAAAAAATCGGCGGGCACAGCTACGGAGCCACCTACACGGGCCCCATGGGCGCGGTCTTAAGTCCGCTGCTGAGCGAGCTCAAGAATCATGACTCGCTTCCTCACGCCTCCACACTGTGCGGGGCCTGCGCGGAGGTTTGTCCGGTGAAGATCCCTTTTCCCGATCTCCTCATCGGCCTGCGGCAATCTCAGGTCCGGCAGGGCAAAGCACCGTTTGGGCAAAGTCTGGTCTTCTCGCTCTGGTCGTGGCTCTGGTCCCATTCCCGGAGATACGCTTTCAGCGCCCGGCTGGCGCGCGCTTTCTGGCCGCTGCTCGGCAACGGACGAAAATTCCCCGTGGTGTCGGGTTGGGCTTCCGGGAGAGATTTACCACCCCCTGCTCCCCGCACTTTCCGGGATCTCTGGCATGAGCGCAATGGGAGAAGCCGTGGATAGAGATCAGTTCATCGCGAACGTTCGCAGTGCTGTCGAAGCAGTGTCTAGGAGGAGCCATGAACTGGCGTCTCCCGTCCGCCGCCGTGATGGAGGACCAGCAGGAGAAGATCGATTTCTCCTGTTTCGCGACTGTCTGGAGTTTGCCGGAGGCCAGGCCCACAGGGCTGCAGGATCCGAGAAGCTGCGGGAGATCCTGGGACAAATCATCGCCGGCCGGAATAGGCTAGTAGCCTGGGGTGAAGATCTTCCAGCCGGTACGCGTCAGGTTCTTTCGGAATTCGGCGTGGAGTGGCTTCCTCCGCTCACCCTGAGCCCTTCGAACGCGGAACAAGGGATACCCCCTTCCATCACCGAAGCTCAAGTGGGAATAACAGGCGCGCTGCTGGGAGTGGCCGAAACGGGATCCGTGGTGCTGGCTTCCCGGCCCGGGGAGAATCTGCTGATAGCTTCTCTCTCCTCCATTCACGTGGTTCTCCTGGGTATCGACCAGCTTGTGGTGACTCTGGGCGATGCCTTCGTTCGGGTGCCTGCGATGTTTCCGGAGGGTCTTCCGGGCAATGTGGCCTTCATCTCCGGCCCCAGCCGCAGCGCGGATATCGAGCAGAGCCTGGCGATCGGTGCGCACGGTCCCATGGAGGTTCACGTCATAGTAATTTCTTCTTAGAAATTTGCTACCCTCGCCCCCCAAGGGGGGGCGTGAGAGAGGGATAACAGTTTTTCCCTCGCCCCCACAGGGGGAGAGGGTCAGCCTGCCTGCCGCCTGCCTGTGCGTCGCACGCAGACAGGCGCCCGCGGCGCAGGCAGGGGTAAGGGGGAGAATACCTTATGAATATTCTCATAACCGGTGCCGGATTGATCGGTTGCCACGGGGCCAGACGCCTTCTGGACGGCGGCCATCGGGTGGTCCTTTTCGATGTCTCTCCTGACAACGGATATATTCAGGACATTATCGGAGAAGCAAAGAGTCTGACGGTGGACGCGGGCGATCTGAGGGACTTGCCGGCGCTGATCACCGTGATTCAAAAGCATGAGATCGATGCGGTCGTTCACACGGCGGGCCTCATTGGGAAGAAAGTATCCGAGCACCCGTACACGGGGTTCACGGTGAATGTGCAAGGAAGCGTTCACGTAGCGGAGGCGGTGAGTTTATTAAAAGTAAGGAGGCTGGTTTTCCTGAGCTCCTTTGGAGCCTACAACTGGGAAGTTCCGGCCAAGGCACCGGTGACGGAGGATTTTCCTTTGGGTGGTGCCGGCCTCTATGGAGCTACCAAGGCGGCCAATGAACATCTCCTGGGGGCCTTTGCAGACCTCTATGGTTTTGATCTGATCATCCTGAGGCCTGCCGGGGTCTTTGGACGGGGCCACTACCGGGGGGGATCGACGGTGGGCATCGTGATGAACGACCTGGTCGCAGGCGCCGTGCGGGGGGATTCCGTGCGGGTCCAGGAAACCCAGATGGGAACCAACGAGTACGTCTACGTGAAAGACGTGGCCCAGGCCATCGAGAAAGCCTGCACGGTTTCTAGCGTGAAAAGCCGGGCCTTCAACGTGGGAACCGGAGTCCTCGCCTCGGCTCAGGAGATTGTGCAAAAGGTTTGCGGGCTTGTTCCCGGAGCTCGCGTGGAACTGGTGCCTCCGGGAGCCGGGGAAAAAGTAATCCGGCGCAGCCAGCCGCTGGATCTTTCCAGGAGCCGGGTCGAGCTTGGTTACAAACCGGGCTATTCTCTGGAGAGTGCTCTGACGGACTACGTGCAGGAGCTCAAAGCGCATCTGTGATCCGATTGACGAAATCCATTTTGGGCGGCGGCTCAATGTGGGTTTAGGGGGCTTGATCCGCGTACCTGAAATTGGTACATTCGTACCCGAAATGAGTACAAAACAAGCCAAAGAGAACCTTTCCTCGACGCTGTTTGGGAAGGCCCGCCGTCGAGGGGGTAGTCATCGTGGGAGGGAAGTTATGAAGCCTGCGAAAGCAAGGCCTGGAACTGTTCTTATCGATGAGATCCTTGAATCCCTGAAATCGGTCCCCAGAGCGCGGCTGCGAATTGTTCGTGATGTGGTCGGGGCGCTTGCCGAGCCTACTGCCAAAGAGAAGCGCGGGGAGAGGCCGAAGCGTATGGAACGAGGAAGCCTTCTCGATACACCTTTCTGCGGGATGTGGCGCGGTCGAACGGATATTGACAATGGGCAATCCTATGGCATGGCGTTGAGGCAAAAGCTGGAGACTCGCGGTGACAGACCAAAGAACCTTCGTTGATACAGATATTCTGATTGACGTGGCAAGGAAAGATCCTCGGGCTCTTGGCTTTTGGCGACGTGCCGAGGCAAGATCGTCCATGGTATGCTCTGTGATCTCCGTTTTTGATCTCCTTGCCGGGTGCCGCAACCTGCGCGAGCAGCGCGCGACCCTGAGAAGTCTTTCAACGATGGAGATCGTTCAGATCGAGAGTGGTGATTCCATCCAGGCTTTAGAGTGGTACCGTTCGTTTCATCTTCCCCGAGGAATCGGGTTTCTCGATTGCTTCGTTGCTGCCGCGGCTCGCCGCCTGGATTTCCAGGTTCATACGCTGAACACAAGGCATTTTAAGGCTATTCCCGGCCTAAAGGTGAAACACCCGTATTAGTGCAGGTGAGATGCCATGACCGCCCACGAGATCATCGGCAGGCAGACGGGACTGACGTGGTTCATGAAATCGTCCGGGAGGTGGGAATGGAAAATTTGGAAAGTGCTACAGGAAAGGTTGCAATCGTAACCGGAGCCGGAAGTGGAATTGGCCGAGCAGTTGCCTGGAGGCTGGCGAATCGGGGGGTCGCCGTGGCGGTCCTGGACTGTTTTGAAGGGAAAGCCCAGCAGGTCAGCAGTGAGATTCGCAAAGCAGGTGGCAGCGCCCTCTCTCTGGTTGTGGACGTCTCCCGCAAAGTCGAAGTTCAGGGTGTTTTTTCCCGCGTCCTCAAGGAGTGGGAAAAACTGGATGCCGTCATCAACTGTGCCGGCATCTCCAACCGGGTTCCCGCCGTGGAGCTAGCGGAGGAAGATTGGGACCGGATGATGGCCGTCAACCTGAAGGGAACCTTCCTGTGCTGCCAGGCGGCTCTGCCCCACATGATCGCGCGCCGCAATGGGCGGGTGGTGAACATTGCCTCCAACTACGGCGTGCAGGGGGCTTTCCAGATGGCCCACTACGCGGCTTCCAAAGGCGGCATCGTGGCTCTCACCAAGTCCCTGGCCCTCGAATGTGCCCCTTACGGGATCACGGTGAACGCGGTGGCCCCGGGACCGGTAGATACGCCGTTGGTGCAGCGGACCTCGGAGCAGGTCAGGAGCTGGGAGGTCAAGATCCCCCTGGGTCGCATTGCCACCCCGGAGGACGTTGCCGGTGCCGTCGTGTTTCTGGCCATCGGACCCAGCGACTACATCACGGGTCAGATCTTCCACGTCAACGGCGGCGCCCTCATGCCGTGGTGAAGCGCCAACCGGTTGTCATATCTTCTCCTTGCGAGGCAGAGCTTCCTCGGGATCGCTCGATAAATCTCAAGATCAGCCGTCGCGGGTTGCCCGGACCGTTGGTTGCGATGGCCTGATCCTTCGTCTTGACCCTATGAGAGAAATGAGAGTATGTTGAAATAATTATCGATGGGAGAACACGATGGAGACAATCGAAATCGGCACGCCGGAACCGGCAAAGGCTCTGGCTGTTCTCCGGGATGCCGTTGAACGTCAAAAGAGCCTCCTTTCTCAAAGTATCGCCAGAACGCAGAAAAGAATTCACCAATTGGCCGCTTCCCTTCAGGTAAATCCTGACCTTCTCCTGAC
>JACPSX010000215.1 GCA_016193065.1 Candidatus Tectimicrobiota bacterium
ACCACCCGAGAATCCGACAAGAAATATGGACTCGGAGCCTCGGAAAACGGCTGCCGGATGTGGAAGGTTTCCACACTCGAGATCCGCAATCTGGGGCTGCCACTACGGAAACTCGAGCGGCTCGCCTGCCTCCTGACGGCCCCGCGCAAGTTATTGGCGCGCCCTGACCGGATAGGGTAGAATACCTGCAAGGAGCTCACCCATGAGGATGGCATTTCTTCCCCTACTCATTGCGCTCTTGATTCCTCAAGCGCCCTCGACTGCTCCGAAAGAATCGCAACTGAATCTCAACCCATTGCAGCCATCCATCCCTTCCTCCGCCATCGAACGATCCCAAGCTGCGGTGGTCGGGATCAAGGTTCAGGTTCCCCTGGACCGCCCCTCGGTCCTTACCCTGGGGCCCGAGCGCTGGGGGAGCGGGGTGATCTTCGACCCCGCCGGATACGCGGTCACGGTCAGCTATGTTGTGCTCGACGCGAAGATCATTCAGGTTTCCCTCCGCGATGGCCGCGTCGTCCCCGCGAAGCTGGTGGGACTTGACCTGGAGAACGGCTTAGGAGTCATCAAACTGGAAGGAGACGGACCGTGGCCGGCCGCAGCGCTGGGGGATTCGTCCAAGGTGGCCGTGGGTGAAGCCACGGCGACAATCGGGGTAGGCGAGGCCAATGAGATCGTGATCACCCAGGGGAAGATACAGGCAATCCAGAGTTTCGCGGGCTACTGGGAGTACATGATCGACCGCGCCTTTGTCGTGGCCCCATACAATCCGTCCTTTGGCGGGAGTCCCCTTTTCAACGCCCGGGCGGAAGTCATCGGCATCGTGTCCCTCAGGCTCGGGGAGCGCCTCTTCGTCAACCTCGCCATACCGATCGAATACTTCACCTCATCCAAGGAGGAGTTGATCCGCCAGGGCAGAGTCCTGAGCCGCCCGCCCCGCCCCTGGCTTGGCCTCTACACCGTTCCCGCCAAGGAGGGAGTCGTGGTGGCCGGAGCCTCTCCCATCGGGCCCGCGAGTCGAGCCGGGCTCCAAATCGGCGACCTGATCGTGAGAATCAACGGGGAGAAGGTTGAGAGCCAGGAGGAATTCTACCGACGACTGTGGCAGGCTCAAATCGGACAGGAAATCACCTTGGTCGTCTTACGGCAGTCGCGCTTTCAGGTCATCACGCTCCGCCCCGTCGACCGCTACCAGTTCTTCCGCGCTCCGGAGAAATAGCGTCATCGCGGCAGATCAGCCTCACACATTTTTCACGGGTTCCATCGTCTCCACCACACTGGCCTTCATGAAGTCCCGGTTGAGGCGGGCGATGAAGTCGATGCTGATGCCTTTGGGACAGACGGCCTCGCATTCCCCGTGGTTCGAGCAAGCCCCGAAGCCCATCTCCTCCATTTTGTTCACCATCCTCAAGGCGCGCTGGTAGCGCTCCGGCTGCCCCTGGGGGAGCAGCCCGAGGTGGGAGATCTTGGCCGCCGTGAAGAGCATGGCGGACCCGTTGGGGCAGGCGGCCACGCAGGCCCCGCAGCCGATGCAGGCGGCGGCGTCCATGGACCGGTCCGCGGCCTCCTTGCTGATGGGAATGGCATTGGCGTCGGGCGCGCTGCCCGTGCGGGCCGAAATAAACCCTCCCGCCTGAATGATCTTGTCCAGGGCGCTGCGATCCACCACCAGATCCTTGATCACGGGGAAAGCCCGGGATCGGAACGGCTCCGCGATAATCGTGTCCCCGTCTTTAAATTGGCGCATGAAGAGCTGGCAGGTGGTGGTGAGTTTCTGGGGGCCGTGAGCCACCCCGCTGATCATGAACCCGCAGCTTCCACAAATTCCTTCCCGGCAGTCGTGGTCAAAGGCAACGGGCCTCTCGCCTTTCAGGAGGAGCTGCTCGTTCAAGATGTCCAGCAACTCCAGGAAGGACATATCCGGCTCCACGTGGTCCATTTGGTAAGAAACGAGCTTCCCCTTCTCCCGGGGACCGCTCTGCCTCCAGATTTTTAAGGTCAGTTTCATTGGTAGCTCCGCTGTGCCAGGTGCACGTTTTCGAAGGACAGAGCCTCCTTATGAAGGACGGGGGTCTGTCCCACGCCTGTAAATTCCCAGGCGGATACGTGCGAAAAGTTCTCATCGTCCCGCAGGGCCTCGCCTTCGGGCGTCTGGTGCTCTTCACGGAAGTGGGCGCCGCAGGACTCGTCGCGCACCAGAGCGTCGTAGACCAGAAGCTCGGCGAACTCCATGAAGTCCGCAACCCGACCGGCCTTCTCCAGGGACTGGTTGAAGTCCTCGCCCTCCGCCGACACCTTCACGTTCTTCCAGAATTCCTCGCGCAGCTCCGGAATCTTCTTCAGGGCCGTTTTCAGCCCGTTCTCGTTGCGCCCCATCCCGCAATATTCCCAAAGGAGCTGGCCCAGCTCCCGGTGGAAGGAATCCACCGTGCGCTTTCCATTCACCGCCAGCAGCTTCTTAATGCGATCCTTCGCATCTTTTTCCGTTTGCTTAAAGGCCGGGTGATCCGTGGAGGGACGATCCTTGGGAGATACGCCGACCAGATAGTCGCCGATGGTGTAGGGCAAAATGAAATAGCCATCCGCCAGACCCTGCATCAGGGCGCTGGCCCCCAGACGGTTGGCGCCGTGGTCGGAAAAGTTGGCCTCTCCGATGATGTGCAGGCCGTCCAGGTTGCTCATGAGGTTATAGTCCACCCACAGCCCGCCCATCGTGTAGTGCATGGCCGGATAAATCCGCATGGGCTGTTTGTAAGGGTCTTCGGCCGTGATGCGCTCGTACATTTCAAAGAGGTTTCCGTAGCGTTCCACGATCACGTCCACGCCCAGACGCTGCATGGCTTCGGTGAAATCCAGATACACGCCCTGGCCACCGGGTCCCACTCCCCGCCCGTCGTCGCAGACCTCTTTGGCATTTCTGGAGGCCACGTCCCGGGGCACCAGGTTGCCGAAGGCGGGATACTTGCGCTCCAGATAATAATCACGCTCGGCCTC
>JACPSX010000095.1 GCA_016193065.1 Candidatus Tectimicrobiota bacterium
AAAGCTCAGGGCGGATCTCCAGTTTACCCACCTCCATATGGGAATAATCCAGAATGTTCATGATCAGGCCCTGGAGGTATTTGGCGTTCTGATGGATCGTCGCGATGTCCTCCTGCAAGCGCTCCGTGAGGGGCCCGTCAATCCCTTTGAGAATGATGCCCGAAAATCCGATCATGGCATTGAGAGGAGTGCGGAGCTCATGACTCATGCTGGCCAGGAAGGTGGACTTGACGCGGTTTGCCTTCTCCAACTGGCGGTTGGTCTCCCGCAGGCTTTTGTTCAGATTCTCGAGATCCCGGGTCCGCGCGGCGACCTGGTCTTCCAGGATGCGGTTCATGTTCTGCACCCGGGAAAACAGGCGGGCATTGGCCACGGCCTGGGAAGCTTGCGAAGCGATGATCGTGAGGAGACGCTGGGCGTTGTCATCAAAAGCCGCCGGCTCGGAATGGCTTAAGTTCAACACCCCGATGACCTCGTCCCCGTTCTTGAGGGGTAGACAAAGCAAGGAGACCACGGAATCGCCGTAGGGAGGCCCTGTGACGAAGCGCTCATCCTGCCTGGCGTCGGACAGGAGGCAGATCTCTCCGGTCTTCGCCACGGTTCCCGCAATTCCTTCCCCCCACTTGAAGTAAACCGTGGCGGGATCTTCCGGCGTGTAAAACGACGCCTGCTCGTCATCGATCCCTCGGGCCGCTACCAGAGAGAGACACACCTTGGCATCATCCGCCAGCATGAGCGAGCAGTTTTCGGCCCCAGTTTCCTCACAGACAATGGTGAGCAGTTCCTTACAGGTCCGGGGGAAATCGTTCCAGAACTTGAGGCCGTCGGCCACGCGGCGAACGACCGAGATCTCTTCGACCTTTTCCTGGAAACGCAGCGAGGTCTCTTGGAGTGTGCGGGCATAGAGATCCCGCTCCTTTAGCAGACTGTGGATCCTGTCCTGGAGGGCAATATCCCTCAACATGGCACCGGCTCCTATCCCAGAACTTGCAGGAATTCTTCGATGTTCGCCCGCTCTTTGCTCAGGTTCATGGACAACACCAGCAGCGCATCGTCATCCAGGTTGAGAATCTTCCGGCTGTTGAGACGGATGTTTGGCACCAGCGGATCCCCCCCCGAACCGATGCCGACCTTCCGTGTGATGGAGTCACCCACATGGACAAGGGATGCCAGCAAGATCCCATGAGGTTCGCTGTCCTCCGGGTGGTGGTGATGGTGAATGGATTCCAGGAGCAAAGGGGGGAACTTCCAGTGTTGCCCCAGCCAGAATCCCACGTCGTCGTGCCCGACCCCCAGGAGGACCTCCTTCTCGACTTCCACGATCGGCCGGGAAGCCTCCCGGATGGAGTTCGCCACCTGCTGATATTCCTCGGGGAAGATGCGGTCCAGAACGACCTTGCCGATATCGTGGAGAAGTCCCGCCAAAAAAGCAGTTTCCGGGTCCGGGTAGCGCACCTGTTTGGCCAGCAACTCGCAGGCCTTGGCGCAGCCAATGGAATGGAGCCAGAATTTCTCCCGGTCGAAAAACCGGGAATCGCTCCGGCCCAAAACATCAAACACCGAGGCGCTCAGTGCCAGGCTTTTCACCGTTTCAAAACCCAACACGACCACAGCCTGGGGGATGGAGGTGATTGTCCTGGAATACCCGTAAAAGGCCGAGTTGGCCAGCCGGAGAATCCGCGAAGAGATGGACTGATCCTTGGCAATCATGCGCCCCAGGTCCTTGGCGGAGGACTTCTCATCCTTGGCGATTTGCATGATCCTGGTGACAATCACGGGTAGGGTAGGAAGATCCTTCAAGCGGGCCATGAACCTCTTTATTTCGTGTTCGCTGAACTGACTCTCCGTGCGCGCTTGCTCAAACATGCTCATCCCTCTCCTGAGTCCAGTCCGGCAATTGCCGAGTCCCCCCAGCCCGGAAGAGGGAATACAACCCCGAAGGTCGCGCCCTCCCCGGCAACGCTCTCGACCTGGATAGTCCCCCCGTGAGCTTTAACGATCCCGTAAGAGACAGACAGGCCCAGCCCGGTGCCATGACCTTCCTTCTTGGTCGTAAAGAAGGGTTCAAAGATATGCTTCACGATCCCCGGCTCGATCCCGCTGCCGTTGTCCTTGAAAAAGATCGATACCGTCTTGTCTCCACGACGGGTCTCAAGCTGATTCTTAAGGAAGGCCAGCGTTTTCTCCACAACCTCGCCAATGTCCACCTCCTGATCCAGGGAAGGTTTGGCGCGGTGCATCTCCAGCAACTGGCGGACGATGCGGGAGATCCTTTCCACGCTCTCCTGGAGCAATCCGACGTATTCCCGATGAGGATGTTCCGGCGGGATTTCCCGCCACAAGACTCCCAGGAAGTTTTCCATGGCCTGCAAGGGGTTATTGATCTCGTGAGCCACGCTGGCCGCCAGCCTGCCCACGGCGGCCAGCTTGGCGGATTGCACCAACTGTTCCTGGAGCCCCTCGAGCTGGCGGGATCTTTCCTCCACCCGGCTCTCCAGATCCCGGTTGAGGGCCGTAAGCTCGGCGATCTTCTCCTCCAACCGGTTCACCAGCCGGCTGCTGTATTCCCTCAGGTAGTGAACCTCCTCCTGGTCGGGGATTTGCTCGGTTTTCCCGGTCAGAAACTCTCGAAGCTGGCGGGGGAACTTCTCGATATCGATGGGTTTTCCCAGATACCCCGTGCACCCGCATGCCAGGCTTCTCTCCCGGTCCCCTGCGCTCACGTTGGCCGTGAGGGCCACAATAGGGACTCCGCGGAGCTCCTCCATTCCCCTCATCTTGGTGGAGGCCTCGTAGCCGTCCATCCCCGGAATGTTGATGTCAACCAGGATCAGGTCAGGCTTAATTTCCCGGGCCATGGCGATGCCCGCGATCCCGTCGGCGGCTCCATAGACCACATAACCGTGGGGTTCGAGAACACGCTGCACGAGCAAAAAATTATCCCGGTTATCCTCAATATAAAGGACCTTCTTGGCCGGCACCTTTCCGGCAGACCCGTTCTCTTTCAAAAGGACACCCCTTCCAGAGCGAACCGGCGGCAAATCGCAGTCCGTCCATTCTTACTCATCGAATTTCTCTGCAAGGACCTTGAGGAAGAAGGAAAATGAATCGGCGCTAAAGAGGGGGCGGGCTCCGGGCAGGCAGGACGTTTTAATGCAAGAGCTTACCCAGGCGACTCCAGCGGGGACCCGTCTTGTCACGGTCCCAGGACCAATAAATCAGGAACGCTTTCCCCTTAATTTCATCCGCTTTCAGAAACCCCCAGAACCGGCTGTCCTGGCTGTTGTCCCGGTTATCCCCCATGACAAAATAGTGATTCGGAGGGATCACAGCGGGGCCGAAATAGTCCCGGGGGGAGGTCAGGCGCGGCAGGAGGGCGCTATCTTCATGCATTGTGAAGTTTTCCTGCAATGGCTTCCCGTTAATGTAAACCATCTTCTTGCGGACCTCCACCGTATCTCCGGGAAGACCGATGACCCGCTTGATGAAATCCCTGGTTTTGTCCTGGGGATATTTGAACACGATGATGTCGTCCCGGGTGAGATTGGCAAACCGGTAGAGGAATTTATTGACCAGAATGTGGTCGCCGATGAGAAGCGTGGGCACCATGGAGCCTGAGGGAATTTTGAAGGCCTGCACGACGAAGGTTCTTATGAACATGGCGAGGACCACCGCTATCAGAATGGCCTCGCCGTATTCCCTCCAAACCGGCTTTTTCTTGCGGGGCTTCCCGCTCTGTTCCGCCGTCGCTATCCTCTCCACCGTTTTCGCATGTCGAGTGACTTGGGCCATCGTTTCTCACCCTTCTTGGCGCTGCAGCAAGACCATGAAAGCTTCCTGAGGAATCTCCACCCTGCCCACTTGCTTCATCCGCTTTTTCCCTTCCCTTTGCTTCTCCAGCAGCTTGCGTTTCCGGGTAATGTCTCCCCCATAGCACTTGGCTGTCACGTTCTTGCGCAGGGCCTTGATGGACTCACGGGCAATAATACGACTGCCCACAGCCGCCTGCAAGACCACCTCGAAGAGCTGCCGGGGGATGACCTCTCTCATCCTCTGCACCATGTCCCGTCCCAGGTAGTAGGCTTTTTCCCGGGGAACCAAGAGAGAGAGCGCATCCACCGCTTCGCCATTCACCAGAATGTCCAGCTTGACCAGGTCCCCGGTCCGCCAGTCAAGGGGCTCGTAATCCAGGGAGGCATATCCTCGGGTCAGGGACTTCAAGCGGTCGAAAAAGTTGTGCATGATCTCGTTCAGGGGGATCTCGTAGGTCAAGATGGCGGTGCGCTCGTCGAGATACTCGAAGCTTTTCTGGATCCCACGCCGGTCTTGCAAGAGCTGAAATACCGCTCCCACAGAATCCGCCGGGGTGACGATCGTGGCCAGAACATAGGGCTCCCGGATTTCTTCGATTTCCTGGGGAGAAGGCATGCAGGCAGGGTTTTCAATCCGCACCGTCCCTTGCCCCCGGACCGCAACCTGGTAAACCACGGTGGGCGCCGTGGTGATCAGGGACAGGGAAAATTCCCTCTCCAGCCGCTCCTTGACGATTTCCATGTGGAGGAGCCCCAAAAAACCGCAGCGGAATCCGAAGCCGAGGGCCAGCGAGGTCTCGGGCTCATACGTGAAGCTGGAGTCGTTGAGCCTCAACTTCTCCAGCGAGGCCCGCAAAGACTCGAACTGGGAGTTCTCTGTCGGGTAGAGCCCGCAAAACACCATAGGCTTCAGATTCTTGTACCCCGGGAGCGCCCCGGCGTCAGGCCGGCCGGCTTCCGTGATGGTATCCCCCACCTCCGTATCGCCGACCTGTTTGATTCCAGCGATCAGGTAGCCCACCTCTCCCGCACTGAGCTGGGGGAGAGGAGTGAGCTTGGGGCGGAGAATCCCCACTTCCTCCACTTCGAAACACTTCCCGGAAGACATAAGCTGAATCACGGTGCCCTGCCTCACCTCCCCGTCAAACATCCGGATCAGCGCCACGACTCCCCGGTACGTGTCAAACCAGGAGTCGAAAATCAGGGCCTTGCAGGGCGCCTCGGGATTCCCGCGGGGTGCGGGGATCCGCGCGATGATGGCGGAGAGGATCTCTCGAACCCCCGATCCGAGCTTGGCGCTGGCCAGAATCGCATCGCCCGCTTCAATCCCGAGAACCTCTTCGATTTGTCTCTTGATCCGGTCCGGATCGGCGTTGGGAAGATCGATCTTGTTGATCACCGGGATGACGGTGAGATGGTTTTCCGAGGCCAGGTAAGCGTTGGCCAGGGTTTGCGCTTGCACCCCCTGCACTGCATCAACAAGCAGGAGGGCACCCTCGCAGGCGGCCAGGCTGCGGGAAACCTCATACGTAAAGTCCACGTGCCCCGGCGTATCAATTAAATTCAGGATGTACGGTTCCCCCTCCTGGGGTTGGTACTTCATGCAGGCCGACTGAGCCTTGATGGTGATCCCTCTCTCCCGTTCCAGGTCCATCTGATCCAGGACCTGGTCTCTCATTTCCCGCGCAGGGATCGTCTCGGTCACCTCCAGGAGCCGGTCCGCCAGCGTGGACTTGCCATGGTCGATGTGGGCAATAATAGAGAAGTTCCTGATGTGAGCGATGGTCATCGTTGCAACTTCACCCGCAAACAAAAGGGGAGGAGCACCACGGATCTCCTCCCTTTCCCAGAGGTTGACACCGGCTGTATAAATACCTCTTTCCCGCCGGTGAGTCAACCCCTTTTGGACTCTCCCTTGCCGGCCCTAGGGTTGCGGCTCCGTAGGAAAGGGACCGCCTCCCGCCCTTCGCTTCACGCCTCCCGCAGCGGACCCTTACGGGGCGCCCAGGGCGGGAGCCCTCCGCTACCGCCTCCATGTTCATGCGGCAATTCGCGAGTTTCTACAGGCTACGCGGTTTCCCATCCCTGGCCGCTCCCGGTGGGTTCCCCCGCTGCTCCCGGCACTTCCGCTCAGGGCGGGAAGGTCGGCCCCTTCGTGGTCTCCTTCCGAGGGAGCTGCCCCCGTAGGCGATCTAAGGGGTTGCGAGGAAGAGGACTCTCAATCCCGGCTTGCTGACCCGCCGACGGCTGGTAACTCTCTCACGGTGCTAAGCTGTCTCGGGCGATCTTACGGTGTGCCGGTGCATGAAACCCACCAGGGCATCCCTATGCTCTTCGCGAATCAGCACAAAGGAGCCGACCGCTGCCACGATCTCCTCCCCGTTGTATTCCCTTACCATCATCCGGATCACCTTCACCACGGCCCGCACCGTCTCCCGCATCTCCGGGTGAACGATCTCCAGGTAGAGAAAAGTCCCAATCTCAATCGTCCGATCCGTCAAGAAGGCAAGCCCGGCCCCGCTGAAGTTCACCCCCTGTCCTTCGCGCAGGGGTCCGAGCAGGTAGGAGGATTCTCCTTGCTTGAGAATCTCCCGGTAGTGGACAGGGATCTGCAGGTCAAGGCGAAAGAATGCTCGCCGGTTAGAGGATCCCACGTGAGTGGGGTTGATTCCCATGTCTGCTCCCTTACTCTTTCAGAATAATCATTTCCACCCGACGGTTTCGGGCCCGGTTTTCCGGTGTCAGTTCAAACCGCGGCTTGTAACTGGCATAGCCCACCGCGGAGAAGCGCTGCGGGGGGAGACCGGTCTCTTCGATGAAAAACCGCACGACACTGCTGGCGCGGCCGCTGGAAAGCTCCCAGTTGGAAGGGTACTGGGGGGTGTTGATCGGCACGTCGTCCGTGTGGCCTTCCACCAGAACCTTGTACGGGACCCTTTTCAAGAGATCCGCCATGCGGAACAGGAAAGGCCGGAACCCCCCTTCGATTGCCGAGGTTCCAGACTCGAAGAGAACCCCCCCGCTGGCATAGAGGATAATCCCC
>JACPSX010000221.1 GCA_016193065.1 Candidatus Tectimicrobiota bacterium
AGGGAGGCTTGTGGAAACGTGAGCGATGGGAGTCGGACTGAGGCCCACCGGGAAACCTGTGGACGAGCCACCGGACCCTAAGGCTACGCGCGCCGCATTTCTATCCCGATCAGGAGGATCTATGGAACTAATGTCCTGGCTTCTAGCGGGCGTTTTCGCTCTTGTCGCGTTCTGGCAATTCTCTGCAGCCAGAAGCGCCTACCGAAAGCTCAATACTCTTAACGAATACGTCCAGTTTTTGCTCTTTCAGCCGAAGGTCTATAACGATCACCGCGAGAAATTTCTTGGATTCGTGGCTGAAAAATCTATGGCAAGCGTTTCCGATCAAGCGATGGCTTCATATCAAGCGATCGAGAACATGGCAATCCAGTTAGAAGACAAAATACTGGTGGGGAATGTGGCAAGCCGCGGCCAACGTCAGGAGTCTCGATGACGCCCCTGCCTAACCCGCACCTGGAGTCCGACGCGCTGATGCGCGCGGCTCAGGCGCAACGTTTGCCTGACCGCAGGCGGTCGCCGAGGCCATTGTCTCATTCCTATGCGAACTTTCCGATCTTCCGAAGCGTCCGTAAGATGCACGGTGGGTGAGAACGGAGCAACACTATGAGTGTGGGAAGCCAAGTGGCCGACGCGATGAGAAAACTCTCGGAGGACCGCTTCGAGGACGCGGTTGTTGCTGCGAGTGTTGCACTGTCAGCAACTGCACGGCTGGAGTATCCGACAGAAGGGGACAAATCGGCATGCCGCAAGTTCTTGGAGCAGAGCCTCCCCATCATCAGTAAGATCGGCTGGGTGTCATTCGGTGTCTCGCAACCCATCAACTTCAGGTATCGACGGCTCGATTCCAAAGCGACCGGCATCTGTGTCCGAACGATGCCGGAAATGCTTTATGACGTCGTGCGGTGCACAGCAGTTCACGAGGCGGGACTTCCCGACAACCTACAGTTTACGAAGCAGTCCGTGATTCAGTTGGGGCCCGACGGAGAACTTGTATTACCGATCGACGTAATCATTGGACTGCTGATCGCGATTGTCGCGTCGCCGAAGAACGCCCACCAGCAAGCCGAAGGAGATCCGGTGTTTTCGTTCGGGGGGAAGAGCATCCGGGTCAATGAGTTGTGGAGAGAGCGAGGCAAGATTGCAGCGTTCATCGGAATAAAGTGACGCCAGCCTCCTCGAGAAACACGCGGACATAGAAGGGGGTCGGGAGTCGATTCCAGATGAATAACATCGCCTAACGGATGCGGTTGATCGGGCCGGCACAGCGACCTTCCGTGCTTCAACGTCACCTCAACCGGCCCGGCAACTGATCCTGAGCGTTAGCTGTCACGATGTTCGACACTGATCACGGGTTCTTGCAGAAGCTCAGGGGTCATGCGGCCCAAACCCGCACGTTTCTGAGCAACAAGATGAAGCCCGAGCGGGAACGCTCGGTGTGTCGCGGGTGGGGGTAGGGGGTAATGGGGTCAGGTCTTGACTCTTGGCATTTGGATCTGATCGAAGGGATCATGGCCCGTCCCTTACGGATTGACTACCATTAAGAAAGTGGAAAGGAGAATGCGCCATGCGCATGAAGAACCCCCCGCATCCCGGCAGGATTGTCCGCCAGGAGTGCATTGAGCTCCTGGGCTTGACCGTAACAGAGGCAGCGGAACACCTTGGCGTGACGCGACAGGCTCTGAACAACCTGGTGAACGAGAAGTCCGGGATTTCCCCGGAAATGTCCATACGGCTTTCCCAAGGCTTTCGGCAGCAGCCCGGAAGTGTGGCTTGGCATGCAGATGGAGTACGACCTTGCACAGGCCGAAAAAAGCGCCGGCAAGATCAAGGTGACTAGAATTACCGCGACCCACCCGTCGCCGGGTTGATGGATTGGAAGTGAGTGTGTTGCGGTGAAAGTGTGCCGGGCGGTAGCCGGTCGTCACGCGGCAGTGTTATAACCAGCTCGACGCCTTGACGACACCAGGCCCATTTGCAAATTCATCGCTGACAGCTATTTGACTGGTGGTCGGACATCGCTGTGTCGGACGCTGTCCCACCAATGGAAAGGCCTCGTTGGCGATGGCTTTTGCAACATCTCCAAGTGCCGGATACTGTGTTGGCGCAGCAGCTCAAGCGAGAGCGGTTTCAACGGGAATTTGCTTCGGGAACGTTGGGAGGGAACCATTCTGCCTGTCGGCCGTAAACTCGGGAAAGGAGCCCGGTGGGTATTACATAATCACGGCAGGCTGTTCCGGTCGCTCCTCAGGGCCTACCTTGGCCGTGAGGCAACCGAGAAGGAAGCCGTCTGATTACTCTGGTCCGTTGACGAGAAACTCTTCGGGACAGGGACGAGGTCGCTCCAGGAAATGGTTCTGCGCCGACTTGGAAGAGCACCTCCATCCTGACCTTCCCCCTCGAGGGGGAAGGAATTCGACTAGACAATCCAGCTGTCGTGGTCCAGGATGCGGAAATACGTCGGCCTGGCGCGCAGATCAATCCCGCAGTTGTAGAGGCGCTGTTTGGTGTGGAATCTCTCTAAATATCAAAGGCGTGGAGCCGGCGCCTGCCACCTTACGCTCCACTGCGGCTTTAGGACAAGGGCCATGCCCCATTCTCCCGGTAGGTGATCACCATCTTGCATTCGGGGCGTGAGTGGCGATATGCTATGTGAGGAGGACGACGCGGTGAAGATTGAGATCGAGCGTGAAGACGACGGTCGCTGGATTGCCGAAGTGCCCGACCTGCCCGGGGTCATGGCATATGGAGAGACGCGTAAAGAAGCCATTGCGAAAGTTCAGGCCCTGGCCCTGAGAGTAATCGCCGACCGCCTTGACCATGGCGAAGCCATTCCGCAGCTCGACGAACTCTTCACGGTGCCTGTGTGACCGAGTGGCCTTCAAGCAAAGCGCGGCAGGTGCTGGCGGCCCTTCTGCAGATCGGCTGGACCATCAAGCGCGAGGCCAAAGGGTCCCACCGGGTTCTCTCCCGCCCAGGATGGCCGGACTATGTTTTCGCGTTTCACGATCGCGAGGAGATCGGACCGCGCATGCTCAGGCGAATTGCCAAGCGGACCGGACTGAAACCGGAAGATCTGTAGAACTGCCGAATCTGATTCCGCGCTTGAGGGTGCTATCCGCGCCGTAAGTGGGCACTGAGTCTTCTCTGGTAGGTGCGGCATCACATCCAGTCTCCGGGTTATTAAGGCCGGGAAACGCCGTTGACGGAAAACTCTTCGCCGCAGGGACGACATCGCTCCCGGAAGTGATTCCGCTCTGACTGGGAAGGACACCTCCATGCCTGCCTGCCCCGCTGGGGCGGTAGGCAGGTGTGACGCACAGGCAGGGGGCAGGCAGGCTGCCCTTCCCCGCACGCCCAGAGGGCACCCGGGGGGAAGGAAGTGAGTTTCCGGTTGGCCGCGAAGGGAGCATCTCGGTCTAGCCGGTTCCCAGCCCGATGAAGACGCGGCCAGCCAGCATGCTTCTTTGGAAGACGAACTCGCTCCCGGGCAGCACGCTCGGGAGGGGCCTCAATGAGCATAGAAGGCATGAAGCCGACGCGCTACGCGACGCTACGGATCGCCATGGTACAGGGTATTCTTACATCCCGGTTGACAAGCATCACGTGACAATTTACAGTTGACGTATGATCAAGACGTTTGCCGACAGGCATACGCAGGAGTTGTACGAAACGGGGAAGTCGAAGCGGTTTCCGCCGGAGATTCGAAAGAGGGCGTTGCGGAAGTTGGAATACATCGATTTGGCGGCGGGATTGGATGATTTAAGGGTTCCACCCGGCAATCGGCTTCACGAACTGGAAGGGGATCGGAAGGGGCAATACTCCATTTCCGTCAACGACCAACGGCGTATTTGCTTTCGTTTCGTCGATGGCGACGCCTATGACGTGGAGCTTACGGATTATCATTGAGTGAGGTGCGACATGAGCATTCCCAACACGAGAGAGAGGAAAGTTCGCCCGATCCATCCCGGCGAGATGATCCGGGAGGATTTTCTGCCGGACTATGGGCTCACCGTATCGAGCTTTGCCAAGGCATTAGGAGTATCGCGGCAGACGGTTAACGAGTTGCTTCGGGAGCGTCGGGCGGTGAGTCCGGAGATGGCGCTGCGGCTCTCGCGGCTGTTTGGCAATACTCCGGAATTTTGGTTGAACGCGCAGCGTGCCGTGGATTTATGGGATGCAGCGAAGGTTGCTAAGAAGAAGATTGAGCGTATCACTCCGTTAAGCGCCGCATAACCTCCCGGTTGCAAAGGCGGAAAGCTTCGTTGACAAAAACTTCCTCGCCGTATGAATCGCTGGACAGGGGTTTGCGGATTATGCTAGTGTTGACACGGGTTTAAGCCGGGAACGGGTGATCCTTTGAGCATCATCGAGCGGGCCAAAAAGGTATTGGAAATCGAGAGCAAGGCCGTTGCGGCTCTGATCGACCGGGTGGGGCTGGAGTTTGTCTCCGCCGTGGAGCTCATTGATAAATGCCGGGGCCGCCTCATCGTCACTGGCATTGGGAAATCGGGGCTCATCGGAAAAAAAATCGCCTCCACGTTCGCCAGCATGGGCGTCCCAGCGCTCTTCATGCACCCTGTGGAGGGCGTCCACGGGGATCTGGGCATGGTCGTCAAAGGGGACGTGTTGATCGCCATCTCCAAGAGCGGCGAGACCGAGGAGATCCTCAAGCTGCTGTCGGTCATCAAGCGCTTCGGCATCAAGTTAATTGCTCTCACGGGAAATCCGGAGTCCACACTGGCCCGCCGCAGCGACGTGGTCCTCAACGTGGGGGTCTCGGAGGAGGCCTGCGTCTTGGACCTTCTCCCCACGGCCAGTACGACAGCCACTCTGGCCATGGGGGACGCTCTGGCGGTAACTCTCCTGGAAAAACGGGGGTTCAGCCCCGATGATCTGGCCCTTTTGCACCCCGGCGGGGTCATCGGGAAAAAGCTTCTCCTGCTGGTCGGGGATCTCATGCACAGCGGCAATGAGCTTCCGCTGGTTCGAGAAGAGGCCACCTTGAAAGACGTCATTTATGAAATTTCCTCCAAACGTCTGGGGGTCACCAGCGTAGTGGACGGGGAGGGAACGTTGAAGGGAATCGTCACCGACGGGGACCTCCGCCGTCTCATGGAGCGGCAAGAATTCCCAATTTCCGTGCGGGCGGCGGACTTCATGACGAAAAATCCCAAGACCATTGAGGATTCAGCCCTGGCAGCCGAAGCCCTGCAGGTCATGGAAAAACACTCCATTACCTCCCTTCTGATCCTGAACGGGTCTCGCCAGCCGAAGGGGATCATTCACCTCCACGACATTCTTCGATCCGGGGTGGTGTAAGGGCCGCTGATTTTCCCGGGCACCCATTGAGGATCTCCTCATGTCAGAAACATCCCGACGGCGGGCCTTGAAGATTCGCATGATCCTGCTGGACGTGGATGGGGTGTTGACCGACGGCCGCATACTCCTGGGGGACGACGGGGTGGAGCTGAAGGCCTTCGACGTCAGAGACGGCCACGGCATTAAGCTGGCCCAAAAAGCAGACATTGAGGTGGGGTTTTTGACTTCCCGAAAGTCGTCCGTCGTGGACCGCCGCGCCGCTGAGCTTGGCGTCTCCCTGCTCTTCCAGCAAGCGGCCGACAAAGGGGGAGTTTTCCGGAAGATCCTCCAGGCCCGCAAAATCCGCCGGGAAGAGGTGGCTTACCTGGGCGATGATCTGGTTGATTTGCCCGTCTTGAGACAGGTGGGACTGGCCGGGGCAGTGGCTGATGCGCCGCTGGAAGTGAAAGCCGCGGCGCACTGGCGGGCGAAGAGCCGGGGAGGGCGTGGAGCGGCTCGGGAGTTCATTGAGTTTATCTTGAAGGCCCAGGGCCGCTGGCAGGAAATCGTCAAGGAGCTTCACGGCTGAGCGGGGCCTGCCGCCGTGCCGCGTTCCCACTTGGTGCTGCAGGGGCTGAGACTTTTTCGAGAGGGGAGCCTTCTATGGCTTGGGAACTGGGGAAAAAAGGGCAGGAAGCCCAGGCCTGGGACAAGGTCAACAACCCAGGTGAGATTGAAAAGCATCTGAAGGATCTCTGCGATCGTCAGGTGGTGGCCGAGATTCTGTCGGATAACCGGGATAATGAAGACCAGGTTTTTCAGGGGACTTTCAGAAGATGTGAGGGAGTAGGTGGAAAGAGATTTGTCGTTCTGGACACCTTGCGCCCGAGCGGGATGATCCAGCTTCTCAGCGAACATTCTTTCCTATCTCTGCTTTACTTCTTTGATGCCTCGGGCGTGGGACTTGATCTGATGCCCTATTATTTCGATTCCCAGGGGCTGGGCCAGGTACCCGGTGACTTGCCTGCCATGCGGGTTGCCTGGCCGGGGGTTATCCACCGGATGCAGCGCCGGCAGTTCTTTCGCGTGGATCCTTCACCGACCGAGCCCGTGCGGGTCCTGTTCCCGCACTTTCCGGGCGGGGGCGACGTGGCCTTCGAGCAGAAAGTGGCCGATGTGAGCAGCGGCGGTTTTTCTGTGCGCATGCGGGCTCCTGCGGTCTCGGAGGGACAGGAAGTCGGGAATATCCTCATCGTTCTTCCCGACCAATACTCGTTCACGGTTTCGGCCCTGGTGCGTCGCATCATCCGGGAAGGGCGGTGGCATCCTGACTATCCTTTGAGGGCTGCTTTTGAGATTACGCGCTTCGAGCCCCGGGGGGCTGAGGAGCAGTTGAGCCGCTACATTTTTCGCCAGCAGCGGGAGATGATCCGGCGGCTCAAGAGAGGGCGTTAGTACCGTTCCAACTAGATTCGCCCGATGTGGGCGAAGTGCCATGCAGCATAAGTACGGATCACGCGAACCGGAAGCGGGGTCCAGAGGAGTTGGAACGGCATTAGGCTGGAGGAGGTTCCATGTCCATTGAGGACGGTCTCGAGGAGTTGCGCCGCCGCAATGCGGAGGCGGAGCAGGGGGGCGGGCCCGAGCGCATTGCCCGCCAGCATGAGGCCGGCAAGCTCACGGCCCGGGAGAGGCTTAACCTTCTCCTGGACGAGGGGAGCTTTGTCGAGCTGGATCGCTTCGTCGTCCACCGCTGCACCGACTTCGGCATGGAGAAGAACCGGATTCCCGGGGACGGCGTGGTCACGGGGTACGGCCGCATCGAGGGCCGGCTCGTCTACGTGTTTGCCCAGGACTTCACCGTGTTCGGTGGATCCTTGAGCAAAGCCTACGCGGAAAAAATCTGCAAGATCATGGATCTGGCCATGCGCATGGGGGCCCCGGTCATCGGCCTGAACGACTCGGGAGGGGCCCGCATCCAGGAAGGGGTGATGAGCCTGGGAGGCTATGCGGACATCTTCCTGAGGAACACGCTGGCTTCCGGTGTCATCCCGCAGATTTCGGCCATCATGGGCCCCTGCGCCGGGGGGGCCGTCTACTCTCCGGCCATCACGGATTTCATCGTCATGGTGAAGAACACGAGCTACATGTTCATCACCGGCCCCGACGTTATCAAGACCGTAACCCACACGGAGGTGACCCGGGAGGATTTGGGGGGAGCAGTCACCCACAACGCGGTTAGCGGCGTCGCCCACTTTGCCGCGGACGGCGAGGAGGAGTGCCTGCAGTTGATCCGTGATCTGCTGAGCTTCATTCCCCAGAACAACCTGGAAGATCCCCCGCGTCTTCCCAGCTCCGATGAACCCCGGCGCCGGGACGAGGCGCTGCAGACACTGATCCCGGACAGTCCCACCAAGCCCTACGACATGAGGGAGCTGATACGGGCTGTGGTGGACGACGGCTACTTCTTTGAGGTGCAGCCCCACTTCGGGCAAAACCTCGTCGTGGGCTTTGCCCGCCTGGACGGCCGCTCCGTGGGCATCGTGGGAAATCAGCCCGCGGTTCTGGCGGGAACCCTGGACATCAACGCTTCCGTCAAAGGGGCCCGCTTCGTGCGCTTCTGCGACTGCTTCAATATCCCCCTGATCGTCTTTGAGGACGTGCCGGGATTTCTTCCCGGTGTGGACCAGGAGCACGGGGGGATCATCCGGCACGGCGCCAAGCTCCTCTACGCGTTTTGCGAGGCCACGGTTCCCAAGATCACGGTGATTACCCGCAAGGCCTACGGCGGGGCCTACTGCGTGATGAACAGCAAGCACATCCGGGGGGATGTGAACTTCGCTTATCCCACGGCCGAGATTGCCGTGATGGGTCCGGAAGGGGCCGTGGAGATCATCTACCGGCGGGAGATTCAGGAAGCCCCGGATCCGCAGGATTTCAAAGAAGCGAAGGTGGAGGAGTTCCGGAAAAAATTCGCCAATCCCTATGTGGTGGCTGAGCTCGGTTACGTGGATGAGGTCATCGAGCCCAGGGATACCCGCCCGAAGTTGATCCAGGCCCTGGAGATGACCCGCAACAAACGCGATCAGAACCCTGCCAAAAAGCACGGCAACCCGCCGTTGTAAGAGGAAGCATGTTTCAAAAGGTGCTGGTAGCCAACCGGGGTGAAATTGCCGTCCGGATCATCCGGGCCCTGCGGGATCTGGGGGTGCAGGTCGTGGCGGTTTATTCGGAAGCCGACCGGGAGGGGCTGCCGGTGCGCATGGCCGACGAGGCCTATTGTCTGGGGCCTGCTCCCCCCCTGGAGTCCTACCTGGCCACGGACAAGGTGGTCGAAATCTGCCGGTCCTGCGGCGCCGAGGCGATTCACCCGGGCTACGGATTCCTGGCGGAGAACCCCGAGTTTTTCCAGGAGTGCGCCCGGGCGGGCATCACCTTGATCGGACCGAACGCCCGCGCCGTGCAGATCATGGGGAGCAAGATTTCCGCCCGGCAGGCGGCCGAGTCCATGGGTGTCCCCATCGTGCCCGGGGCGACCACGCGGCTGGCCAGCGAGAAAGAGATTGTCCGCAAGGCGCAAGAGATCGGCTATCCCATTCTGCTGAAGGCCGATGCCGGAGGAGGCGGCAAGGGGATGCGGATTGTCGGCAGTCCGGAAGAGATCCGCGGGGCCCTGCGTGCGGTGCGCTCCGAGGCGCTTTCCGCGTTTGGGGACGACGGACTGTACCTGGAAAAATATCTCGACCGGCCCCGCCACATCGAGATCCAGGTCCTCGGGGACCGGCACGGAAATTTGATTCATCTCGGAGAGAGGGAGTGCTCGATCCAGAGGCGCCACCAGAAGGTCATCGAGGAGTCTCCTTCGCCCTTCGTGGATTCCAGTCTCAGAGGGGCCATGGGAAACGCCGCGATCCTGGCGGCCCGCGCGGTCGGCTACGACAGCGCCGGGACGGTGGAGTTCCTGGTGGACCGGGAGCGGCGCTTCTATTTTTTGGAGATGAACACCCGGCTTCAGGTGGAGCACCCGATCACCGAGATGGTGACCGGAATGGACATCGTTCAGGAGATGATCCGCTCCGCCGCCGGAGAGCCTCTGCGGATCTCTCAGTCCGATGTCTCCTGGCACGGCGCCGCCATTGAGTGCCGCATTTACGCCGAAGATCCCGAAAACAACTTTCTCCCCT